>JAVXVI010000282.1:0-19612 GCA_032230005.1 Actinomycetota bacterium
GGCCGTCTACGAGCGCGATGTCACGGTGCTGCACTTCGCAGGTCGCCGCGCCGCTCTCGACGCCGCGGCCGACGGCCTGGTGTTCGGCCGGCTCGACCGCCAGGACGGGACCGTGCACCACATCGGCTGGGTCGGCGTCCGGACGGAGGAGCAGCACGCGCTGGTCGTCGACTGGCGGGCGCCGGCCGCCGCAGCGTTCTACCAGGCAACAGCGGCACAGCCCGACGACGTCGTACGACGGCGCACGATCACCTGCAAGGCGGATCGGGTCGTGGCAGTCGAGGACGAGCTGCTCGCTCCCGAGGAGGCAGGGGCGCTCGTCGGGACGACCGTGGTCGGCGACGGGGCCTTCCTGGCCGCGCTGTCCAAGGAGCGGACCGGCCGGATGCGCGACATCGTCGCGACGATCCAACGCGAGCAGGACGAGGCTGTCCGCGCGCCGGACGACGGTGTGCTGCTGGTGACCGGCGGACCGGGGACGGGCAAGACCGCGGTTGCCCTGCATCGCGTGGCCTATCTCATGTACACCCACCGCGAGCGGTTCTCCCGTCGCGGCGTGCTCGTCGTCGGTCCGTCGCCGGTCTTCGTCGACTACGTGAGCCACGTCCTGCCGACCCTCGGCGAGACGTCGGTGCGGCTCGTGTCCCTCGAGACGTTCGTGCCGGACGTGAAGGTGACCGCGCGCGATGCCCCTGCCGTTGCCGCGGTGAAGGGATCCCTGCGGATGGCCGAGGTGCTGCGCAAGGCAGCGAAGGCCGCCGGCCACCCGCGGCTCGAGGACGTCAGCATCGTGTTCCGCGGTCGCTCGGTGACCGTTCCCGGTCGCGAGCAGGCAACCCGCCGGTCCCAGATCGAGCGCTCCCCGCGCAGCCACAACTCGCTGCGCGGCCAGGCCGCGACCGCCCTGGTCAACCTCGTGGTGCGGGCCTGGATCCGGGCCGCCGGAGCAGAGGACTGGACGGACCGGGTGAAGGACGAGCTCCGCGAGGAGGCGGCCCACGACCTGCGCGAGGACGCGGCCTTCATGCACGCCCTCGACCGGTTCTGGCCGATCCTGGACCGGCACGAGGTCTTCGACCGGTTGCGCTCCGGCGACATCCGCATCCCGGCCGGGATCCTGACCGACGACGAGGCGGCCCTGCTCACCGGTTCATGGGCAGGCTCAGACCTGACGGCCGCCGACGCCGTGCTGCTGGACGAGCTGCACGAGCTGCTCGGTGAGCCGCCGCTGCCGCCGGAGCCGGAGGATGACGAACCGGTGCCTGACGACTACGGCGAGGTGACCACCTTCGCCGATCGGACCTTCCGGGCACAGCGCGACCTGTCCGCCGACGAGGCGCACCGTGACTACGCCCACGTCGTCGTCGACGAGGCGCAGGACGTCTCGCCCATGCAGTGGCGGGCGCTCGGTCGGCGGGCGCGCTCGGGCACCTGGACCGTCGTCGGCGACTGGGCCCAGTCGGTCTGGCCGGATCCGGCCGAGACCGAGGAGGCGGTCATCGCGGTGGCGGGCAAGCGGCGCGTAAGACGGCACGAGCTCACCACCAACTACCGCACCTCGACCGAGATCGCCGACCTGGCCGCCACGGTCCTGCGCCGCATCGATCCCGAGGCGACACCGCCGGCAGCTGTCCGCTCGACCGGGGTCGACCCCGTCGTACGCACGGGCCTGGCCGATGTCCCGGCTTCGACCCGTATCGCCGTGGACGAGCTGCTGGGTCAGGTCACGGGGACGGTCGGCGTGGTCGCCACCGCCGAGGACGTCACGTCGCTGCGGGACCTGCTCGGCGATGACCCGCGGCTGCAGGTCCTCGACACCTGGCAGGCCAAGGGGATGGAGTTCGACGGCTGCGTCGTGGTCTCGCCGGAGCACATCGCGACCGAGACCGCCGCCGGCCTCCGCTCGCTCTACGTCGCCGTCACCCGCGCCACGCAGCGCCTCGTGGTCGTGAGCGCGGCCGACCAGCCCTGGTGAGGCGGGCCTGGATGCACAGCGACCTCACAGGAAGTTCTCACTCTGGCCTCACACTCCCGGGTGTCTCATAGGGCCATGAGCCCCGTACGCAGGACCTCTGACACCGACCCCGCCGCGTCGCTCGAGCGGGCGCTGATGGAGGTCAAGAAGGTCGTCGTCGGCCAGGACCGCATGGTCGAGCGGATCCTGGTCGCGCTGCTGGCCCGCGGGCACTGCCTGCTCGAGGGCGTGCCCGGGGTGGCGAAGAGCCTCGCGGTGGAGACCCTGGCGACAGTGGTCGGCGGGTCGAGCGTCCGGCTGCAGTTCACCCCCGACCTGGTGCCGTCCGACATCGTCGGGACGCGGATCTACCGACCGTCCCGGGAGGCGTTCGACGTCGAGCTGGGGCCGGTGTTCGCCAACCTGGTGCTCGCCGACGAGATCAACCGCGCACCGGCCAAGGTGCAGTCGGCGCTGCTCGAGGTGATGCAGGAGCGGCAGGTGTCGATCGGCGGCACGACGTATCCGCTTCCGTCTCCGTTCCTGGTGCTCGCGACGCAGAACCCGATCGAGAGCGAGGGCGTCTACCCGCTCCCCGAGGCCCAGCGCGACCGGTTCCTGATGAAGGTCGTGGTCGGTCACCCGTCGATGGCCGAGGAGATGGAGATCGTCCGGCGGATGGCGGTCAACCCGCCGCACGCCGAGCAGGTGCTGACCCTGGACGACCTGCAGCGGCTCCAGGCCACGGTGGACCAGGTCTTCGTCCACCACGCGGTCGCGGAGTTCGCCGTGCGCCTGGTGATGGCCACCCGCGACCCCGGACCGTGGGGCGCCCCCGAGCTGGCCCCGCTCGTCGCCCACGGCGCGTCCCCTCGCGGCAGCCTCGGCCTCGTCCAGGGCTCCCGCGCCCTTGCCCTCCTGCGCGGCCGCGACTACGTCCTGCCCGCAGACGTCTCGGACCTGGCCACCGACGTGCTGTCCCACCGCCTGGTGCTCACCTACGAGGCGCTCGCCGACGGGGTTGCCGCACCGAGCATCGTCGAGCGGGTGCTGCAGGTCGTCCAGCCGCCGCAGGTCGCCCCGTCCCAGCTGCAGGAAGGTGTGGCGTGAGCAACGTCCCCCTGGCACCGGAGGCGTCCGCGCGGCGACTTCGGCTGGACGTCGCCAAGCGCCTCGACGGCCTGCTCAACGGGGACCACCTCGGCTACCTGCCCGGTCCCGGCACGGAGGCCGCCGAGGCGCGGTTGTACAGCCCTGGAGACGACGTACGACGGATCGACTGGTCGGTCACGGCGCGCACCGGAGAGACGCATGTGCGCGACGCGGTCGCCGAGCGCGAGCTCGAGACGACCATCCTGATCGACCTCACCGCCTCGATGTCCTTCGGCACCGTGCAGTGCGAGAAGCGCGACCTCGCCCTTGCCGTCGCAGCCGCCGTCACCCACCTGGCCGGCGGCGCCGGTGACCGGGTCGGTGCCGTCGTCCTCGGCGCAGAGGGAATGCGGCGGCTGCCGCCTCGCGGTGGCCGCGACGCCTCCCTCGCGTTGCTGCACCGCCTGCTGTCCGAGCCGCGCGCCGAGGGCAGCGGCCCGGATCTGGCCACCGGTCTGGCCGCTGTCCTCAACCCGCCACGTCGCCGCGGCCTGGTCGTCGTCTTGTCCGACCTGCTCACGACTCCCGGCGAGGAACCGACGTGGGCCCGGCCGCTGCGGATGCTGGCCAGCCGGCACGACGTCATCGTCGCCGAGGTCGTCGACCCACGCGAGCTGACGCTTCCCGATGTCGGCGTCCTGCGCCTCGTCGACCCGGAGACCGGACGCCACCTCGAGGTTCAGACCAGGAGCAAAGCGCTGCGCGAGCGCTATGCAGCTGCCGCGTCGGCGCGCCGGACCGGACATGCCGCCGCGGTCCGGCGCGCCGGCGCGGGACACGTGGTCCTGCGCACCGACCGCGACTGGCTGGTCGACCTCGCGACCTTCCTCGCAACCCGTCGGCGTGTGCGCGCGGCAGGTCGGCCGGCCAGCGTCCGCTGATGTCCGGCCTCGCTTTCACCGCGCCGTACCGCCTGCTGCTCCTGGTCGCTGTCGCCGCTCTGATCGCCGGCTACCTCTGGTTGCAGCGGCGGCGTCCGGCGTACGCCGTCCGGTTCACCGAGCTCGACCTGCTCGCCTCCGTCGCACCTCGTCGGCCCGGGTGGCGACGTCACGTCTCGGCCGGCCTGCTCGCGCTCTCGCTGGTTGCGCTGACGACCGCGTTCGCCAAGCCGGAGGCGAATGTGAAGGTCCCGCGGGAGCGGGCCACCATCGTGGTCGCCCTCGACACGAGCGCCTCGATGCAGGCCAAGGACGTGTCGCCCGACCGGTTCCGGGCGGCCAAGGAGTCGGCGAAGGCCTTCATCGACCGGCTGCCCAAGAAGTTCAACGTCGGGTTGGTGGCCTTCAACGCGGTGGCATCGGTCGTCGCCACGCCGACGCAGGACCACGCGGCCGTGCGCAACGCCGTCGATGCGCTCTCCCTCGCCGGTGGCACGGCGATCGGCGAAGCGGTCATCGCGTCGCTTAACGCGATCGCGAGCGTCCCAGGCGGCGACAACCAGAAACCGCCGCCGGCCAGGGTGGTTCTGCTGTCCGACGGCGGCAACACCATCGGGCGCTCCATGACGGAGGCGGCAGCCGCCGCCGTCCAGATCGGCGTGCCCGTGTCGACCATCGCGTACGGCACCCCCGAAGGGGCGGTTGAAGTGCGCGGCCAGTTCGTCCCGGTCCCGGTCGACGCTCCCTCGCTGGCTGCCCTTGCGCAGGCCACGGGAGGGCAGAGCTACACCGCGCAGAGCGGGGAAGAGCTCAACGGCGTCTACGCCGACATCGGCAGCCAGGTGGGCTACACGACGCAGCGCAAGGAGGTCACCGCCACCCTGACCGGCCTCGGTCTGCTGGCTGCTGCGGCCGCCGCGGTCACCTCGCTGCTGTGGACCTCCCGCTTCCCCTGACCTGACCGGCCGTGGCGCCCAGACTGGACGGGTGTCGGACGTCCTGGGCAACGAGCCGCGACCCGGACCGCGCTGGCTGGTCCCCGTCGGCGCCCTCGCAGCCGTGGCCGTACTGGTCGCGGTCGCGACGCACGCGCCGAAGCCGCCGCCGGCCGCGCACCGACCGGCGCCCTTGCCCAGCCGGCCCTCGCCCGCCGAGTCACCGCTGGTGCTGCACCGTGCCGGCAACGCGTGCCAGTCCGACCTGCCCATCCCGAGCTTCGCCGGGGAGCCCCTGCCGGTGGCCACCGGACTACGCCTGCTCGTCGGTGACCGCGACCTGCGGATCGTCAACGTCGACCTGGGCACGTCACGGGTGCTCGCCGCGCCTGGGGCCGGGCGCTCGTTCACGTCCCTGCACCAGGCCGGCCGGTCCGTCGTCGTCGTCTCGCACGCCCTATGCGGCACCGGCGGGCCCGGCGACGTCGCGACCGTGAATCTGCTGAACGGCGACACCGTCTCGACGGGTCCGGGTGACGTCCTCCTGCCGGGCGAGCCGCCGACCGTCGTCGAGCTCGGCCAGGACGGGGCGCAGCTGCTCCGACCGCTGCACAGCCTGCGCCGCACGCCGCTGCCCACCGGGTGGACTGCGGCTGCGACATCGGGAGGTGGGTTCGTCATCGGCACCACGCCCAGCGACCCCGGTGCGCAGCCGACGGTGGGGATCGGCGACCCGACCCGCCGCCGCTTCACCAGGACGTTCGGCAAGGGCTACGTCGTTGCGGCCGCTCCCAACCGTGCGGTCTGGCTGGCGGGCACGTGCAACCCCGGTCCCTGCCTCCTCACCACGACAGCCGTCGGCGGCCCGAACTCGGCGACGCAGGCGCGCAGCTTCCCGTGCTGCGGGACCTTCAGCCCCGACGGACGCCACGTCGCGTTCATCCTGCCGCGCACCGCTGGACAGCTCGGTCCGCACCCCGGTCCGCCGTCCGACATCGCGGTGCTCGACTTCGTCACCACGGACGTGCAGGTCCTGCGCGGCCTGGTCCTGCCCGCGAAGACGTCGGTCAGCATGGCGTGGTCACCGGACAGTGCGTGGCTGGTCCTGGGCGCGGACGCCGGGAGCCGGCCGCTGGTGATGCTCTGGCACGACGGCATGACGGGGCCGGCCGAGGTTGCAGTTCCGGCTGTGCCGGGCGGCACCACGGGGCCGCCCGCCGTCCTCGTACTGGCCGATCAGTCGGCGAGGTAGTCCGCCAGGTAGGCCGTCAGGAGCCGCTTTGCCTGCTCCACGATCTCCGGGTCACCCTCCGGAGCGCGTCGGAACGCCAGGGCGAGCACCCCGTCGCCGGCCTCGACGGCGACCCGAAGCGCAAGGCGCAGCTGCTCGTCGACGACGAGACCCGGCCGCACCGCGCGCAGGACCTCCCCCAGCGCCTCGGCCACGACGGCGTTGTTGTCGACCTGTGGGTCCAGCATGTGCCGGTCCACGGGGCCACCGAACGACAGCACCTGCGCCGCCGGCTCAGTCCGCGAGAACTCGACGTACACATCGACGACGATCGCGACGGCGTCCTCCCAGCGCTGCAACGGGAACGCCGCCACCCGTTCGGACAGGACCTCTGAGAACCGGGTGAACGACCGCACCGCCAGCGCCTGAAGCACCGCCCGGCGGTCCGGGAAGAACTGGTACAGCGATCCCACGGAGACGCCGGCCCGAGCGGCGATCAGCGAGGTGGTCGTGGCCTCGTAGCCGACCTCGTCGAGCAGCGAAGCGGCCGCGTCGAGCATCCGCTGGACACGGGCCGCGCTGCGCTCCTGGACCGGGGTGCGCCGCAGGGCGGGAGTGCTCATGCGTTCCACCTGCCTTGACCTCTGCCGGGCCACGTCCCTACGCTGAACGTGAACGATCCTCACATGTCGTCGACCCTGCTGTCGAGGGTCGTACCCGCCCAGCGAGAGGACGCGTCGGTGTCGAGCCGTGACCGCCTGCTCGCCGCAATGTTCGCCTTCCAGCTCGTCGTGGCCGCCGTCCTCGGCGGCGTCCTCGTGCATGCCCTGCGCGACTCGCCGACGACCACGACCCTCACGCAGTCGCAGCCGGCGGCCCCCGGCAGCGGTGCCGTGCCCACGCCCAGCAGCACCCCCATCGGCGCATCGGCCAGCGCCGGCACCGGGCCGACGACCGTCACGACGACCAGCGGTGGCGGCAAGGGGCCGGCCGGCGCCGTCACCGGGCCGGCGCCTGCCGACACCAAGGTGGTGGCGGCGGGAGCGCCCATCAAGGTCGGAGCCATCGTCACGCAGACCGGCGCCATCAACTTCGCGTCCTCCGCGCAGGCCACCAAGGCGTACTTCGACAAGGTCAACAGGGCCGGCGGCGTCAACGGCCACAAGATCGTGCTGGACATGCGCGACGACCAGCTCGACCCGGCCCGCGGCCGCCAGCAGGCGCAGCAGCTCGTCGCCGGCGGGGTCTTCGCCTTCACCGGCTGGAACGCACCCTTGACCGAGAACGGCATCACGTCGTTCCTCGCGCAGAACAAGATCCCGCTCATCGGCGGCTACGGCGAGCAGGAGGAGTACCACTCGCCGTACTCCTACATCTTCAGCGCGACCTACGGCCACTACGGCTTCCAGATGGGCAGCTACCTCGCCGAGCAGGGCGTCAAGAAGCCCGGGCTGGTGTTCATCACCAACAACTCGACGAAGGCCGACGACGGGCTGAAGGCGGCGTTCAAGGCCGGCTTCAAGGCCAAGGGCGTGACCCTGTCCGACAGCGAGATCGTCTCGGTCGACCCCACGAAGCCGTCGTACGACGACGTCGTGACGCAGTTCAAGCTCGACGGCGTCGACGGCTTCGCCTCACTGCTCGACCAGACGGCGTACAACCGGCTGAACCAGGCCCAGGACCGGCAGGCCTTCCACCCCAAGCACGCCGCGTCGCCGCTGTTCGTCGACCCCACGGTGCGGCAGTCCGCCAGCACCGACGGCACCTTCGTCGCGACCGACTACGACTTCATCGAGGGCGGCGGCCCTGCTGTGCAGGAGTACGCCACGACGGTCAAGGCCGCCTTCGGCTCACGCGCCCAGATCAACTACTTCGGTGAGCAGGGCTGGGTCGACGCCAAGGCCTTCGTCGCCGCACTGACCCAGCTCGGCACCACCATCACCCGCGACGCGCTGCTCAAGACGATGGACAAGCTCGACGGGCGCGGTGGCTTCGGCTTCACCTCGGACCTGAAGTTCGGCAGCGGTGTGCGCGACCTCAACCGGTGCGTGAAGCTCGGCAAGATGGTGTCGGGCAAGGTCACCCGCGTCACCGACTGGCGCTGCGACGAGCAGCCGTTCTGATGATGCGGTGAAGCTCTACATCGCGCTTGCGCTGACCGGCCTGCCGATCGGTGCGATGTACGCCCTGCAGGCACTCGGGATCGTCATCGTCTACAAGACCTCGCGGGTCTTCAACTTCGCGACGGGTGCGATCGGGCTGTCGTGCGCGTACGCCGCCAGCAGCCTGGTGAAGCACGGCGTCCCGTCGCTGGTGACGCTGCCGCTGGTCGTGGTTCTCGGGGTCCTCATCGGGCTGCTGATGGAGCTCAGCGTGCGGCCGGTCCGCGGCACGCTGACCCGCACGATCGTCACGCTCGGGTGGCTCCTGCTGCTGCAGGGCTCCGTCGGGTTCATCTACACCTCGCAGGCCGCGACCAGCGAACCGGCCCGGCTGCTCGGGCAGCCGAAGACGCTGATCCACATCGGTATCCTGCAGTACGGCCGGGACCAGGTCGCCGTGATCCTCATCGCGGCGGCGCTCGCCGCGGGACTTGCGTTTTTCTTCCGCGCCACAGCTCTGGGCACGGCGACGCGTGCGGTCAGCGAGGCGCCCGACGCCGCCCGGCTGCTCGGCATCAGGGTCGACCGGGTCAACCTGGTCGCCTGGGGCATCGGCGGGGGGATCTCCGGCCTGTCCGGTGTCCTCATCACGCCGCTGCTCAACAAGCTCGACACGACGACGCTGGTCATCTTCACGATCCAGGCGCTGGCCGCAGCACTCGTGGGCCGGCTCTCGTCGCTGCCGCTGACCTTCGCCGGGGGGCTCGGCCTCGGCGTGATCCAGCCGATGGTCTTCCGCTTCATGCAGGTGCACTTCCCGAGCGTGCGGGGCACGGACGAGCTCACCGCGCTGCTCGTCGTGCTGGTGGCGCTGCTGCTCTTCCGCCGCGGCGGAAGGCGTGATGCGGCCAGCGGCGGGCTTGCCCCCGTCCCGATCCGGCCGCTGCCCAAGGGCCGTGTCGCGGCAGCCTTCACCGCAGGTGTCGCGCTGATGTGGCTGCTGCCGCCGATCTTCATCGACGACGTCGGCAACTGGAGCGTCCCCAACATCACGCAGACCGCTGTCTGGGCGATGGCCGTGCTGTCGCTGGTCCTCCTCGTCGGCGTGGTCGGGCAGGTCTCTGTGTGCCAGGCGGTCTTCATGGGCTGCGGCGCCTTCGGCACGGGCATCGCGATGTCGCACGGCGCGCCGTTCCTGCTCGCCATCGTCCTCGGCGCGCTGCTGGCCGCCGCTGTCGCCGCGGTCGTCGGTCTTCCCGCCATCCGGCTCGAACCGCTCGAGCTGGCCATTGCCACGCTGTCGCTCGCGTTCACCGCAGACCGGTTCCTCTACAGCTGGTCGCCGTTCGCGAGCCCCGACGCCAACCGGCCGGTCCCCCGCCCCGGCTGGGCCGGGCTCGATCCGGGCCACGTCGCGACCGGCGAGCGGAGCTACGCCTGGCTGGTCGTAGGGGTCTTCGTGGTCGCGTGCTTCGCGGTCGCGAGCCTGCGCCGCGGCCGGACCGGCGCGGCCCTGACCGCGCTGCGGTCGTCCGAGCCGGCGACAGCCGCCATGGGCTTCTCCGTCACGTCGGTGAAGCTGCGCGGCTTCGCTGCGTCCGGCTTCATCGCCGGCCTCGCCGGTGCCCTCTACGCCGGGTTGCTGCAGGGCGCGTCCGGTGCGCCGTTCGACTTCACCCGGTCCATCACGCTGCTCGCCTACGCCGTCATCGTCGGCGTGGCCAGCGTTCCCGGTGCGTTCTTCGGCGGGCTCATCGTCACGTCGTCGACGCTGACCGTCGGCGCCACCGATCAGGTCGCGAGCGGCCGATCGGCGAGCATGGTCACTGCCGTGACAGGACTGCTCCTCATCGGGGTCCTGATGCTGGCGCCGGACGGCCTGGCCGGGCTCTGGTCGCGGCTGCTCGCGCGGTTCCGCCGGCCGGTCGCGGTGCCCGCACGTGCGGAGCGAAGCGTGGATGTGACGGCGTGAGCGCCGCGCTGGAGCTCCGGGACGTCGGCGTGCGGTTCGGGTCCTTCGACGCCGTCGACGGGGTCTCGTTGTCGGTCCACGCCGGGGAGGTCGTGGGGCTGATCGGCCCCAACGGCGCCGGCAAGACGGTGACCTTCAACGTCGTCACCGGGCTGCAGCCGCCGACCCGGGGCAAGGTGCTGCTCGGCGGGGTCGACGTCACCCGCTCGCCCGCCCATGCGCGCACCGCGATGGGGCTCGCGCGGACGTTCCAGGTGGTGCAGCTGTTCGCCGGCATGAGCGTCCTCGAGAACCTCATGGTCGCTGCGCACCGCTTCACCTCGGCAGGGATCGTCACGGACGCGCTGCGGCTGCCCGGTCGCCGCCGGTCGCTCAACAGCGCCCGCGAGCGCGCCTCCGCCGTACTCGCCTTCCTCGGCCTTTCTCATCTCGCCGATGTCGAGGTGTCGTCGCTGCCGGTCGGGCAGGCCCGGCTCGTCGAGCTGGCTCGCGCGCTGTGTCTCAAACCCAAGGTCCTCCTGCTCGACGAACCCGCGTCGGGACTCGACCCTGCTGAGACCACGGACTTCGTCGCGCTGCTGGCCGAGGTCCGCGCCACCCTCGGCTGCGCGATGCTGCTGGTCGAGCACGACATGGGCGTCGTGATGCCGCTGTGCGACCACCTGGTGGTCATGAACTTCGGCCGGGTCCTCGCGCAGGGCACGCCGGCGCAGGTCCGCGACGACCCCGAGGTCAAGACCGCCTACCTGGGCGCCGCCGTATGAGCGGAGCATGCGGGCAGTGCCCTGCGACGAAGGAGCAGGCGTGCTGCCTGCTTGCGGAGCGAAACGAAGATGTGACGGTATGAGCGCGCTGCTCGAGGTGGAGGGCCTGCGGGTGACGTACGGCGGCGTCGTGGCCGTCCGCGACGTCTCCCTGTCGGTGCGGCCCGGCGAGGTACTGGCCGTGCTGGGGGCCAACGGTGCTGGCAAGACGACGACGCTGCTGGCCGTCTCGGGGCTGGTCCGGGTGCGCGCCGGCGACGTGCGCCTCGACGGCCGGAGCATCGTCGGCAGCGCACCTGAGGCCATCGCCCGCCAGGGCGTGGCGCACGTTCCTGCGGGGCGCGGCATCTTCCCCGGCCTGTCGGTCGCGGACAACCTGCGGATGGGGCTGTACGGCGCGGGGCGCGACCGCGGCGCGGACGGATCGGCCGCAGTCGAGCAGGTCCTCGACACCTTCCCGATCCTGCGCGAACGGCGCGACCAGCCGGCAGGGACCATGTCCGGCGGTCAGCAGCAGCAGCTCGCGATCGGCCGGGCGCTCGTGCAGAGGCCGCGCCTGCTGCTGCTCGACGAGATGTCGATGGGCCTGGCGCCGAGCATCGTGGCGGACCTGTTCGCGCTCGTCGGGGAGCTCAGAAGCAGCGGCATCGCCGTGGTGATGGTCGAGCAGTTCGTCGGCCAGGCCCTGCAGGTGGCCGACCGCGCGATCGTGCTCGAGCAGGGCACGGTCGTCGCTGCCGGGGCGCCGGCAGACCTGTCGGCCGACGACATCGCGGCGGCCTACCTCGGCGGCGGGGGCGAGCCGCAGGTGGCGGTCCGTCCGCCGCCGGCGAGTGCCCGAGAGCAGTTCTCGGTCAGCCTGCCTGGAGCGGACGCGCGGCGGCTGGAGCGGCTGGCAGCGGCGCAGGAGCGGCCGGTCAGTGAGGTGCTCGACGAGCTGCTCGCGGGTGCCCTGGCGGGAGATCGTGCCGCCAGCAGCGAGAATGCTCCCCGACGGAGGAGGAGCCGATGACGATGCGCCGCCTGACCACGGCCGTTTTGGTCGCGTCCTTCGCGCCTGTCGCGGTCGGGATCGTCGCGGTCCGGCCGGCCGCCGCCGTACCCGCGCCCATCACCTATCAGCAGTACGGCATGACCGCGCTCGCCTCGGGAGTGCGCACCAGCGGCGACGTCGGCGCGTCCGGCGGCCTGGTCACCCTCGACACCGGCTCGGGCTATGTCGCCGCGCATCTGGACGCCTCACCGTCGGCTGGCGTCCTTGCGGACCCCTATGAGCCGGGCACGCTCTTCCGCACCGTGGCAGGGCAGGTCAACGCCAACGCCGGCAGCGAGGTCGTCTCGGTGCCCGATGCCGAGGCGGCCTATCCCGGCGACGGCAAGGCCTCGCTCGAGACCGTCCCCACGCAGGTGCTCGGACCGCTGACTCTCGGCGGTGGCTCGTCCAGCGCCGCCGCGACCGAGGTGACAGCTGCGGGGACCGCGACCGGGGCGGCCATGGCCGTGGCCGGCGCTCTGGAGTCGGAGGGCTCGACGTCGTCGGTGGACCTCAAGGTGGAGGCGGCGCGAGGCATCGTGACGTCGCTCGCCAGGACCCACGTGTCCCGCGTCGTGGCGGGCGGCGTACTCGAGCTGCGCGACGTGGTCGCGAAGGCGACCATCACGACGTCCGGCGACACGCACGCCTCTGTCGCCCAGCTGACGGTCGGCGGCGCGAGTGTGGCGGGACAAGCCGTCGCGATCGACCAGGACGGCGTGCACGCCGTCGGTACGCCGTTGGTGCCCGGCAAGACCGTCGCCGATGCGACGGCGCAGGCGAACGCGGTCCTGAAGAACGCGGGGGTCGAGGTGCACGCGACCGAGGCTGTCCACACGGCAACGACCCGCTCCGCGGCCGCGGACACCGGCGGCGTGGTCATCACGGTCGCCACCCCCGACCTGCCAGGTGGGGTCGCCGCCAACCGGCTGACCGTTGTCGTCGGCGGGGTCAGCCTCACCGAGACCGACGAGCCGACGGCGCCTGTGCTCACCCTGCCGGCGATCACCACGCCCGCAACCGGGCCGGCACCGGGTGCCCCGGCGGTGACGACGACCACCGTCCTGCCCGGCACACCCGGTTCTGCGGCGGTCGCCCCTGCGCCGGCGGTCGCGGCGCCGCAGCTCGCAGCGGCCGGGTTCACCGTCGCCGGTCGCCGCCTTTCCGCCGCCGCAGCCCTCGCTGCGTTCGCCATGTGGCAGTTCCTGACACTGGGCACGGCGACGCTCTATGCGCTCGTCGAGCGCCGGCGCCGGCTCGGACTGTCATGACGGTGACCGCGATCGAGGGTCAGGTCCGCTGCGAAACCTGCAACGCGCCGTACCGGCCCCGTCTCACCGGCGGCACCTGCCCCGTCTGCGACACCGCTGCCCCCGAGGGCAGTGTGCGGACGCCGCGCTTCACCCTCAGTCCCGACGATCGCCTGATGACGATCGTGGTTGTGGCAACCGTCCTCAACGTCCTGCTGCTCGGGCTGCTCGCGGCCCTCGTCGCCAACTCCTAGGAGCCCCGTGCACATCGACCAGCTGCAGACACCCGCACTCCTCGTGGATCGCGGCGCGCTGGAGCACAACCTGGCCACGATGGCGGCTGCGCTGCCAGGCCCGCGGCTGCGGCCGCACGTGAAGGCGCACAAGACCACCGCACTGGCGCGCCTGCAGTACGACGCAGGACATCAAGGCTTCACCTGCGCGACGATCCGCGAGGTCGAGGGCATGGCCGCCGCCGGACTGGGCGAGGACCTCATGCTCGCCAACGAGGTCCTCGACGCGCGCCGCCTCGGCGCGGTCGTCGCGTCGGGCGCCCGGGTGACGCTGGCCGTCGACAGCGACATCACCGTGGACGCCGCAGCAGCCGGCGGCGTGCGTGAGGTCGTCGTCGATGTCAACGTCGGCCTCCCCCGCTGCGGCTGCGAGCCGGACGACGCGGGACGGCTGGCCGACTACGCGCGCAGCAAGGGCCTCGAGGTCCGCGGCGTCATGGGCTACGAGGGCCACGTGATGCCGGTCGAGGACCCGGTCGAGAAGCTGAAGCAGACCGAGGAGTGCATGGGCAGGCTGCTCAAGGCGTCGGCCGACGTCGGTGGCGACCTGGTCTCGGCCGGCGGCACGGGCAACTACGCGGTCAACACCTGGGCCAACGAGATCCAGGCCGGGTCCTACCTGCTGATGGACACGGCGTACGGCGCGCAGGGCATGCCGTTCCAGCAGGCGCTGACCGTCCTGGCGCGGGTCATCTCCGTCAACGCCGGCGGCTGGCGGGTCGCCGACCTCGGGCTGAAGTCGCTCGGCATGGACCACGGCAACCCGAGCATCCCCGGCGGGGCGGTGTGGTTCTGCTCCGACGAGCACACGACGTTCTCCGACGACGGCGCGACCTTCGCCGTCGGTGACCTGGTGCGCGCGCTGCCGGCCCACGTCGACCCGACCGTCGCGATGCACCAGCGACTGCACATCGTCGACGGTGACGAGGTCATCGACACCTACGAGGTCGACCTCCGCGGCTGGTAGAGCTGGTCCCAAGATCTTCGGGGATCTGACCCGGTCCTGACCCGGTCAGATCCCCGAAGATCTTCAGGGACCGAGGACGCGGGTGAGGTAGTCGTTGCCGAACCGGCGCTCGGGGTCGACCTGGTCGCGCAGGGCGACGAAGTCGTCGAAGCGCGGGTAGCGCTCGCGCAGCTGCTCAGCTCCGAGCGTGTGCAGCTTGCCCCAGTGCGGCCGGCCGCCGACGTCGGCGTACAGCTTCTCGACCTCACGGAAGTACGGGTCGTACGCCGTGCCCTTGAACATGTGGACCGCGATGTACGCCGAGTCCCGGCCGGACGCCGTCGACAGCAGGACGTCGTCGGCCGGCGCGACGCGTACCTCTACGGGAAAGGACACCTTCAGCCCGTGCCGCTCCGGCAGCCCGCGCAGCTCCCGGAAGAGCGCGGGCAGGACGGCCCGCGGCACGGCGTACTCCATCTCGCAGAACCGCACCCGCCGCGGCGACGTGAAGACCTTCGGAGCGGCATCGATGTAGGTCCGCCCAGACAGTGCGCGTGCAGCCACCTTGTTCAGCCGCGGGATCACCGCGGGCATCCGCCGGCCGAGCCGGCAGGTGACCTCGAAGACGCCGTTCGAGAGCAGCTCGTCGTCGACGAACGCCTTCCTCCTCGTCAGGGGGCGCACCGGCCGATCCGTGCGGTTGTTGCGCTTCGTCAGGGCGAGGTCGGTGTGCGGGAACCAGTAGAACTCGAAGTGCTCGTTGTCGGCGACGAGGTCCGAGAAGCCGTCGAGCACCTCATCCAGCGGCATCGGCCGCTCGTCCGCCTCGAGCACGAACGCCTTCTCAGCCTGGAAGGTCACGGTGCTGATGACCCCGAGCGCGCCGAGCCCGACCCGGGCCGCCGCGAACAGCTCGGGCCGCTCACTCCGGCTGCACGACACCACTGAGCCGTCGGCCAGGACGAGTTCCAGTCCGGCGATCTGCGCGGCGAACCCGGCACTGTCCCGCCCGGTCCCGTGCGTGCCGGTCGACACTGCACCCGAGACGGTCTGCACGTCGATGTCGCCCATGTTCGTGAGGCCGAGGCCGGCCTCGCCCAGCAGCGCGTTGAGGCGGTGCAGCGGCAGCCCGGCCTGCGCCGTCACCAGCCCCGTCGCGGGGTCGGCAGAGACCAGGCCGTTGTACGACGAGAGGTCGAGCTGCACGCCGTCGGTCAACCCGATGGCGGTGAAGGAGTGACCCGAGCCGATCGGCTTCACCCGCAGCCCGTCGGCCGCGGCCTGCTTCACCGCCGACGCGATCTCGTCGACGCCCCGCGGACGCACGACGCGGGCCGGCTGCATGGTCTGGTTGCCTGCCCAGTTCGACCACTCCACGACGGAGCACTCCCTTCGACGTGAGGAAGTCTCACGTTCTGTGCGTCCCGGGTCAAGGGTGGGTCAGACGGACTATGGGCAACGGCAGCCGGCCGCGCGCAGGCTTGTTGCGCTTCCGACCCGAGGGGGAAACATGCGCAAGATGCTCGACTGCCGGCAGATGCCGAGCGACTCGAACTGCTCGCTGACGATCTCAGGGACCGAGGAGGAGGTCTTGCGCGCAGGCGCCGAGCACGCCGCCAGCGTGCACGGCCACACCGACACCCCGGAGCTGCGGGAGATGCTGCGGGGCAGCCTCCAGGACGAGCTGGCGGGCGCCGGCCGCTGAGGTGACCGGAACGGCGGCGGGCGGGGCAGCTGCCCCGCCCGTCCGCCTGTCAGGGGCTCGCCGCGGCCCGCAGGTCGCCAGGATGCAACCGCCGGAGGATCGGCAGCCCCGCCAGCGCCACCGCGGCCAGCACGAGGAACCCCGCGGCAGGGTGCTTGAGCAGCGGAGCGAGGACGCCGGTCACCACGAGACCGCCGGCGTTGCCGGCCATCCAGAGCAGCGCCGCCGCCGTACCGCTGGCGGGTCCGGCCCGTCGCTCGGTCACCTCGAGCACGACCGGGAGTGTCGCAAGCAGCAGCAGCCCCATCGCGGCGAGCACGATCCCGATTCCGATGACCGCATGGACGACGGCCAGCAGGGCCGCACCGCCCGCCGTGACGACGAGTGAGGCGAGCAGGACCGTGCGCTCGGCTCCGCGGCGGGTGGCGATCGGAGGCAGTACGACGGATCCGATCACGCCGGCCAGGACCATCACGATCAGCAGGACCCCGGCGCTGTCGGCGGAGATCCCGTCCGGCTCGAGGAGCGCCTGCAGCCACGTCGTGAGGCCGACGAAGACGCCGAACCCGACGACCACCAGCTGGGTCGTCACTCGGAGCACCGGGTCCGCCCAGACGGCCCGCAGCGACGCGATCCCGCTGGCGGCGGGGACGTCGACGACCCGGCCCGGCGTGCGCAGCCCTAGCGTCAGCAGCACCGCACCGACGACGGCGTAGACGGCCTGCACGACCAGCAGCGTGCGCAGCCCGCTTCCTCCGCCGAAGCCGGCTCCGGTGCCGAACGCGACCAGGAAGCCGGCGAAGAGCCCCGCGGAGCAGACTGCGATGCCCAGCGGGCGGTCCTCGTCGCTGGTGTAGGCCCCGGCCAGCTTCGCGACGCTGTTGGTGACCAGCGGCTGGGCGAACGCGATGACGAGCTGCCCTACGAGGACCCAGGCGTAGCTGTCGCCGACGAGGCGCAGCAGCCCGCCGGCCGCGGTCAGGGTGGCACCTGTCACGACGCTGCCGCGAAACCACCGGTCCAGGGCGAAGCCGGCCGGGATCGCGAGCAGGACGTAGAGCAGCGGGAACACCGCTGACAGCGCCCCGATCGCCCCCTCGGACACGTCGTAGTGCCGCGCGGCGTCGGTCGTGATCGGCGCGAACGTCAGCCAGAGCATCTGGTTCGCGGACGTGACCAGGACGAAGGCTGCGATGACCGACCAGCGACTGCGTTCCACCGACGCATCCTGGCAGGCAGGAATGACTGGCCGAATTCGGGATAGATCATCCGGACCGGCCGCCATCGTCGTCGGCCGTGCGCTGGAGGTCCGTATGAGCGATGCTGCCCGTCCCGAGCCTGCCCGACCCGAGCCCATGGCGCCGTCGGCTGACGGGCCGGTCCACCGGCAACGAGGACCCGCCTACGCCGTCGCCGCCGTCCTGCTCCTGGCGCCGTTCGTCGCCCTGCTGTGGGTGTCGAGCTACGCGAAGGACGACCCCCGGCTGTGGGGGTTCCCGTTCTTCTACTGGTACCAGTTCCTCTGGGTGTTCCTCGCCTCGATCCTGACCTACACCGCCTACCGCCTGGTGCGTTGGACCGAGCGCACCAGGGGCCGGCTGACCGACCGGAGCGAGCGGTGATCGCCGCCGGCCCGTCCTCCGGCACGGACGGCGTCGCGCTCGGCATCGTCATCGCGCTGTTCCTGGTCGTCACCGTCCTCGGCTTCGCCGCCTCGCGCTGGCGCAAGGCCGACAGCCTCGCCAACCTCGACGAGTGGGGCCTCGGCGGCCGCGGCTTCGGGACCTTCGTGACCTGGTTCCTGCTCGGCGGCGACCTCTACACGGCCTACACGTTCGTCGCGGTGCCGGCCTTGATGTTCGCCAGCGGCGCCATCGGGTTCTTCGCGGTGCCCTACACGATCATCGTCTACCCGCTCGTGTTCGTCTTCCTGCCGCGGCTGTGGTCGGTCAGTCATCGGCACGGCTACGTGACGCCTGCCGACTTCGTGCGCGGCCGCTACGGCTCGCGGGCCCTCGCGCTGGCGATCGCCGTCACCGGCCTGCTGGCGACGATGCCCTACATCGCGCTCCAGCTCGTCGGCATCCAGGCCGTGCTCGAGGTGATGGGCGTCGGCGGCAGCGGCAACAAGCTCGTCGCTGACCTGCCACTGCTCGTCGCCTTCGCAGCGCTGGCCGCCTACACCTACTCCAGCGGGCTGCGCGCACCCGCGCTCATCGCGTTCGTGAAGGACATCCTCATCTACGCGGTCATCATCGTCGCGATCATCTACATCCCGCACAAGCTCGGCGGCTGGAACCACATCTTCGACACGGCGCAGTCCTCGCTGACGCAGAAGAGCCCGGCGACCGGCAAGCCGAAGGGTGCGATCGTCCCCGGCGGTCCGGTCATCTGGCCTTACGCGACGCTCGCGCTCGGCTCGGCGATGGCGCTGTTCATGTACCCCCACAGCATCACCGCCGTGCTCTCGACCAGCCGTCGGGACGTCGCGCGGCGCAACGCCGCGCTGCTCCCGGCGTACTCCCTGCTCCTGGGTCTCATCGCCCTGCTCGGGCTGATGGCGCTCGCCGCCAAGGTCGTGCCGACCGGGCTGGACGGCAAGCCCAATCCGCAGCTCGCGGTGCCGCAGCTGTTCGAGAACATGTTCCCGAGCTGGTTCACCGGCATCGCGTTCGCGGCCATCGCGATCGGCGCGCTGGTGCCGGCCGCCATCATGTCGATCGCGGCCTCGAACCTGTTCACGCGCAACATCTACCGGGAGTTCTTCCGGCCCGGTGCTGACCCCGCCGAGGAGGCGCGTGTCTCGAAGATCGTGTCGCTGATCGTGAAGGTCGGTGCGCTGGTCTTCGTCCTGAGCCTCGACAAGACCCTGGCCATCAACTTCCAGCTGCTCGGTGGCATCTGGATGCTCCAGACCTTCCCGACCCTCGTGTTCGGGCTGTTCACCCGCTGGTTCCACCGGTGGGCGCTGCTCGCCGGGTGGGCGGTGTCGATGGTCTACGGCACGGTCAAGGCGTACCAGGTCATCAACCCGGCGACGCACAAGCACTTCGGCGGCTCGTCGGCCGAGATCCCGTTCCTGTCCGGGCGCAACGGCTACATCGCGCTGACCGCCTTCGTGCTCAACTTCGTGATCGCGGCCGTCCTGACGCTGGTGCTGCGTGCGGTCAAGGCGCCCGCGGGGATCGACGCGACCGAGCCGGCCGACTACTTCGCGGATGCGGACGACCCGCGGGTGGCGCCGCTGCCGGAGCTGACTCGGGCCTGACCTAGCGTTCTCGTCATGACGCCGGCGGACGCACTTCTCGTCGGCCTGGGCGGGGTCGTCGCCGGTGCCGTCAACGCGGTCGCCGGCGGCGGCACGCTCGCGTCGTTCCCCGCGCTGCTGGCCGTC
>JAVXVI010000283.1:0-3843 GCA_032230005.1 Actinomycetota bacterium
CGGGATCATCCACCCGGGCGCGCAGGTCGTGCTGTCCGCGCAGGTGCCCGAGGCGGCGGAGGTGCTGCTGCGCCGTGTCGTCGAGGTGGGGGCGACCGTCGCGCGCGAGGGGCTGGAGTTCGGCGTCGTGGAGCGGCTGCCCGCGGTCGGCGGCCAGATGGTCACGCTGCAGGGGCTGGCCGGCACGTACGACGAGATGTTCCTGCCGCTGTTCGGGGAGCACCAGGCGCAGAACGCCGCGTGCGCGGTGGCCGCGGTGGAGGCGTTCCTCGGCGGAGGGGAGTCGCGGCAGATCGACGCGGACGCGGTACGGGAGGGGCTCGCGGCGGCGAAGTCGCCCGGCCGGCTGGAGGTCGTGCGGACCTCGCCGACGGTTGTCCTCGACGCTGGGCACAACCCGCACGGGATGGCGGCGACGGTGCGCGCGCTGGCCGACTCGTTCTCGTTCACCCGGCTGGTCGGGGTCGTGGCGGTGCTCGCGGACAAGGACGTGCGCGGGATGCTCGAGGTGCTGGAGCCGGCACTGACGTCGATCGTCGTGACGACCAACTCGTCCCCGCGTGCGCTGCCGGTCGACGACCTCCAAGCTCTGGCGGTCGAGGTCTTCGGCGAGGAGCGGGTGGCGGCCGAGGACCGGCTCGACGACGCGCTGGACACAGCGGTGCAGCTGGCCGAGGACGAGGCGGAGTACGGCGGCGCCGGCGTCCTGGTGACCGGCTCCGTGGTGACGGTCGGCGAGGCGAGGACCCTCCTCCGCATCCGCTAGCCCCCGCCGTACCCCGCCCCGCCGTACCCAGCCCCGCCGTACCCGCCCCGCCGTACCCGCCCCGCCGTACCCAGCCCTCGGCCCACCCGCAGCTGCACCTCAATGGCTCCACCTCACGCCGCCGCCCCGCCCCGCCGGCCGGGACCAGGCGTGAATGGTGCAGCGACCGCATGGAGGTGGAGGCATTGAGGTGCAAGTGCAGGTGCAGGTGCAGGGGCGGCTGCGGGTGGAGGCGTTGAGGTGCACCTTGGCCGTGGCCCGCGACTCCAGGGCCGGGACCGGACGCGCCCCGGTAGGTTGCTGGGAACCGCCCACCGACCGTCCAAGGAGCAGCAACCCGCATGGCCATCGAGCGCACCCTCGTCCTCGTCAAGCCCGACGGCGTCCGCCGCGGCCTCGCCGGCGAGGTCGTCGGCCGGCTGGAGCGCAAGGGCCTGACCCTCGTCGCGATGGAGCTGCGCACGCTCGACCGCGCGACGGCCGAGGAGCACTACGGGGAGCACAAGGAGCGGCCGTTCTTCGGCGAGCTCGTCGAGTTCATCACCGGCGGCCCGCTCGTCGCGCTCGTGGTCGAGGGCCCCAACGCCGTGGCCGGCACCCGCCGCATCATGGGCGTGACCAACCCGGTCGAAGCCACCCCCGGCTCGATCCGCGGCGACTACGCCCTCGAGATCGGTCAGAACCTCGTCCACGGCTCCGACTCGCCCGAGTCCGCGAAGCGCGAGATCGGCATCTTCTTCCCGAACCTCTGAACCCGCCCCTTGCGTCCGAGCCGACGCGCGCCAGGGCGCCCGATTCTTCGGACGCACCGGGGGGAGCGGACCGGTAGTTGACCTTCCGGCGGCTACGATCGGTCCAGCACCTCGACCCCTCCGGGAAGGCTCCAACAGCTCATGGCCGGCAAGAACTCCCTGTCCTTCCTCGGTCGCGACATGGCCGTCGACCTCGGGACGGCCAACACGCTGGTCTACGTCCGCGGCAAGGGTGTCGTGCTCAACGAGCCGTCCGTGGTGGCGATCAACACCAACACCACGGGCATCCTCGCGGTCGGCACCGAGGCGAAGCGGATGATCGGCCGCACGCCCGGCAACATCGTGGCGATCCGCCCTCTCAAGGACGGCGTCATCGCCGACTTCGACACGACTGAGCGCATGCTGCGCTACTTCATCCAGAAGGTGCACAAGCGCCGCCACTTCGCCAAGCCGCGCATCGTGATCTGCGTGCCGTCCGGCATCACCGGCGTCGAGCAGCGTGCCGTCAAGGACGCCGGCTACCAGGCCGGTGCGCGCAAGGTCTACATCATCGAGGAGCCGATGGCGGCCGCGATCGGCGCCGGGCTGCCCGTCCACGAGCCGACCGGCAACATGGTGGTGGACATCGGTGGCGGTACGACGGAGGTTGCCGTCATCTCCCTCGGGGGCATCGTCACCAGCCAGTCGATCCGCACGGGCGGCGACGAGCTGGACAGCGCGATCATCTCCTACGTGAAGAAGGAGTACTCCCTGATGCTCGGGGAGCGCACCGCCGAGGAGATCAAGATGGCCATCGGCTCGGCTTTCCCGATGCCGGACGAGCCGCACGCCGAGATCCGCGGTCGTGATCTCGTCAGCGGCCTGCCGAAGACGATCGTCGTCAGCGCCGAGGAGATCCGCAAGGCGATCGAGGAGCCGGTCAACCAGATCGTCGACGCGGTCAAGACGACCCTCGACAAGTGCCCACCCGAGCTGTCCGGCGACATCATGGACCGCGGCATCGTGCTGACCGGCGGAGGCGCCTTGCTGCGTGGTCTCGACGAGCGCCTCAAGCACGAGACCGGCATGCCGGTCCACATCACCGACAACCCGCTGCACTCGGTCGCCATCGGATCGGGCAAGTGCGTCGAGGAGTTCGAGGCCCTCCAGCAGGTCCTCATCTCCGAGCCCCGTCACTAGCTCTTGCGAGGCTCACCGCGCCTCCGTCTCCTGCTCGTCCTGTTCGTCCTGACGGCTTTCACGCTGACGGCCCTGGACTACCGCTCGACGGGAGGCAGCTCGGCTTTTGACGCCGTACGACGGGGAAGCGACACCATCTTCGGACCAGCCCAGCGAGCGGTCGGCGGTGTCGCGCGGTCGGTGAGCAGCGCCCTCGGCGGGCTGCCGCGCATCGGGCGCTACCGCGACGACAACGCCAAGCTGCGTGCTGAGAACGACCGCTTGCGTCGCCAGCTGCTCGAGACCGACGGACTGCGACGTCAGCTCGGCGAGTGGACCTCACTGCTCAAGGTGAAGGACGCCGGCGGCTACACCATGAAGCCGGCCAGGGTGCTGTCGGTCGGAGCGTCGCTCGGCTTCGAGTGGACGGCGGTCGTCGACACAGGCAGTCGCGACGGGATCCGCGAAGGCGCGACCGTCGTCAACGGCAAGGGACTCGTCGGGAGGGTCAAGCGGGTCGGGCCCTACACCTCGACGATCGTGCTCGTCGTCGACGGGGACTTCAGTGTCGGCGTGCGCTTGATCAGGAGCGGCCAGCTCGGCTTGGTGAGCGGCCACGGCGTCGGCACCCTCGACTACCAGCTGATCGGGCAGCGGGCCAGGGCCGAGGTCGGCGACGCGATGTACACCAGCGGCTCGACCCTGGCGGCCGGGATCCCGGTCGGCCGGGTCAAGACCACGAGCAACGACCCCAACACCCCCACCCTCACGGGCACCCTCGACCCGTTCGTCGACGTCACCGCGCTCGACCTGGTCGGGATCGTGCTGGACGGCCCGCGGCGCACACCGCGAGCCCCCCTCACGCCGGCGCCCCTCCCGTCGCCCCGGCCGACGCCGTCACCCCGGCCGACCCCTTCAGTCACCCCGTCGCCGTGACCCCTCGACGCTTCCTGCTCGGCACGGCGACCGTGCTCACGGCGCTGCTGCTGCAGGAGACCGTCGTCAGCCGGGTCCCGCTGCCGGGAGCTGCGCCGGACCTCCTGCTGGTGCTGGTCGTGTCGTACGCGCTGATCGAGGGACCGCTGTCGGGGATGGTGACCGGCTTCATCGCCGGCGTGCTCGCCGACTCGCTCGCTGACCACCAGCTGGGCCGCTTGGCGCTGGTTT
>JAVXVI010000284.1:0-5264 GCA_032230005.1 Actinomycetota bacterium
CGCGCGCGGTCTTCATCAGCTTGATCTCGGCCGTCAGCTTGGCCTTGCGGGTGCGGATCCGCCGCCGGTCGGTCTCGATCTTCGTCTCACCGGGACCGCGGGTGCCGACGCCGCCACCGGAGCCACCCGCGCCACCGCCCTGGCGGGACAGCGACTCACCCCAGCCGCGCAGGCGAGGCAGCATGTACGTCATCTGAGCCAGCTCGACCTGTGCCTTGCCCTCACGCGACGACGCGTGCTGGGCGAAGATGTCCAGGATCAGCCAGGTCCGGTCGATGACCTTGACCTTGACGATCTCCTCGAGCTTGCGCAGCTGACCGGGGGTCAGCTCGCCGTCGCAGATCACGGTGTCGGCGCCGGTCTCGACGACGATGTCGCGCAGCTGCTTGGCCTTGCCCGATCCGACGAACGTCGCCGGGTCCGGCTTCTGCCGCCGCTGCATGAGCCCCTCGAGCACCTCCGCCCCGGCCGTCTCGGCCAGCGCAGCCAGCTCGCGCATCGAGTTCTCGGCGTCGGTGACATCGCCCTCGGTCCAGACGCCCATGAGGACGGCCCGCTCGAGGCGCAGCTGTCGGTACTCGACCTCGGTGACGTCCTCGAGATCGGTACGGATGCCGGCGACCCGCCGGAGCGCCTGGCGCTCCTCGAGGTCGAACCCCTCTCCCTCGATCTCGTGGAAGGGGGTGAGCTCGTCGTCGAGCACGACGTCGGCAGAAGAGGTGGTGGGGGGCGCAGAAGCAGCGGAAGCAGGAGAAGTCATCACTGGCACAACGCGCCGGGCGGGCTTGTTCATCCCGCCAAGCGTGACACGCAAGGCCGTCGCTGTCGCCTCACTTAGCTCACCGGGGTCCTGACCCTCGCTTGATCAACGCCGCGGTACGACGCCGTCGGGCGCACTTTTTGACGACGTAAGGCGGCGTTGATCACTGCGCCCAGGACCGGGCGATCTGCACCAGCTCGGTCCGCTCGGCCTCGCTGAGCACCTCGAAGGGCAGGGCCGCCGCCGCAGAGGTCAGCTCCTCCGCCCGGTCCCAGTCGGCGCGGTACGGCTCCGCGTCCGGGAACGGCTCCACCCACCCCAGGAACTTCGCCCCGGCAGCGCCGTACGACCCCGCCAGGTTCGCGTGCAGCGGCGCCAGGCCCACGGCCGCGACCGCGCAGGCGTGCACCGAGCCGCGGTGCTCGCGCAGCACGTTCAGCACCTGGGCCAGCCGGCCCGGCACATCCGACGGCCGCGGCAGCGCCCGCCACCCGGCGAACAGCGGCAGTCCGTACGGCGAGGCCTCGTCGGCCACCCGCTCGAACAGCTCCAGCGCCCTGGCGGTGCCCTCGCAGCCGGCCAGGTTGCGCCGCCCCCACTCGTTGCACATCCCGGCGTAGGCGACGGCGGCCGCCTGCGGCGCCATCACGGCCCGCGCGGCGTTCCAGTGCTCGGCCACCAGGTCCGGCGGGAAGAACGCGAACGCCGCGGCAACCACCTCGGCCGACACGTCGCCGAGGGCGCCGCCGCGACCGAGGAAGTACAGCGGCCGGCCACGCAGCCCCAGCTCCCGCCCGGCCTCCCGCGTCAGCGGGTCCCCCATGAAGTTGAAGCCCGCGTCGCCGATCGTCTTCTTCAGCGCAGCCGCGGTCTCAGCGGGGGTCACACGCTCTCCAACCAGTCGGAGCGGAGCTCGCCGGAGGCGACGAGCACAGCGGGGCCGGACAGCAGCACGTGCCCGTCCTCCCGCCAGGTCACGGACAGCCGGCCACCCGGCACATCGACGGTGTAGGCGGTGCCGCGCGCGGCCGCCGTCCGCAGCACGGTTGCGACGACGGCTGCACAGGCCCCGGTGCCGCAGGACCGCGTCTCCCCGACCCCGCGCTCGTGCACCCGCATCCGGATGTGCGCGTCGCCCACGTCCTCGACGTACTCCACGTTGAGGTCCTTGCGGGTGGGGTCCAGCACTCCCAGCGCGTCCACCGACGGCACGTGCACCACCGCGTGCGGGTTACCCATGTCGACGGAAGCCGCCGGCTCCCCGTCGATGTCGACCAGCTCCCCGACCACGGCTGGCCCCATGTCTACGGTGACCGGCCCGTCGTGCTCGACATCGACCTCCTTGATGCCGTCGCGGGTCGCCAGCCGCAGGTGCCCCGGCCGCGCCAGCCCGGTCTCCACCAGGTAGCGCGCGTAGACCCGCACCCCGTTGCCGCACATCTCCGCGACCGACCCGTCGGCGTTGCGGTAGTCCATGAACCACTCGGCCTGGTCGGCGTACGCCGCCCCGTCATCGGTCATCGACGTCGGTACGACGCGCAGGATCCCGTCGGCACCGATCCCGGCCCGACGGTCGCAGATCCGGCGTACGACGTCGTCAGTCAGCTTCAGCAGGCCCTCGAGGTCAGGCAGCACGACGAAGTCGTTCTCCGTCCCGTGCCCCTTGACGTACCTCAGTCCCGCCACAGCCCCAAGGGTAAGCCGATCAGTGGTCGTCGCGCGGGATCGGGATGGCCGGCGACGCCTGGTCGCCCGGCTCGAGGATCCCGCCGCGCCAGCCGGTGCCCTGCTGCAGCAGCCACCGGGCCCGGTCCGCCCGCTGCGGCGAGGCGAACAGGAAGCCGTGTGCCCGGTCGCAGCCGAGCTCGATCAGCCGCGCGCTCTCCGCCCAGGACTCGACGCCCTCGGCGACGACGTAGAGCCCGCGCGCATGCGCCAGGCTGATGACGCTGGCCACGATCGTGTCGTCGTCGAGGTCGCCGCCGACCCCGCGGACATAGCGCTGGTCGAGCTTGACGGCGTCGACCGGCAGCTCGTCGAGCGCGCCCAGCGTCGAGTACCACGTGCCGAAGTCGTCCACCGCCAGCAACACACCGACGTCGTGCAGCTGCTCGAGCAGCGGCACGGCACGGCGGCCCAGCATCGTGAGCGCGCCCTCGGTGACCTCGATCCCCAGCGTGTGCAGCGGCAGGTGCGCCTCCTCGACGGCGGCCCGGACCTCGTCGACGAAGCCGGGGGCGACGAGCTGGGATGCGCTGACGTTGAGGAACAGCTGGCGGATCGGGCCGTTGAGCCGCTGCCAGCGGGCCGCCTCCGTGGCGCCCTCCTTGAGGACCCATGAGCCGATCGGCCCGATCTCCCCGCTGTGCTCAGCAAGGTCGAGGAAGGCCAGCGGCGCGAGGACGCCCTCGTCGCCGTGGTGCCAGCGCAGCAGCCCCTCCATCGCGACGATGGCGCCGGTCTGGAGGTCCACCTCGGGCTGGTAGAGCAGCTCGAGACTGCCGTCGGTCGCGCAGCGGTGCAGGGCAGCGATGTCGTCGGCCCGAAGTGTGAGTGCCGTCATAGGCGTAAATGTCCGCCTCGATGGCCTCTGGGGCCATGGCACAGCGGGAGGAGACCGCCCTGGCCCGTCGGGACTACCGCCGCGCGATCGGCAACCGCACCGAGGACAGCCCCGGGCCGGTCAGCAGGGTCACCGTGCCGCCGGTCTGCGACGCCGCCGTACCGCCCTCGCTCGGCGAGAACGTCAGTCGCAACCGGTGTCCCGGGGCCAGCGTGTAGTCCAGCGGCAGTGACCCGAAGCGGGTGCGCGTGACCGCGCCCGGTGTCACGGGACCGCCACCAGTCGGCGTCGAGATGCCGCGCGGCTTCAAGGTGTCGCGGTACCACGCCCGCGCCCACGCGTAGGAGATCGTGAACGCGCCCTCGACCGGGCCCTCGAGCTTGGCGACGGTGACCGGCGCGGTGTCACTGACGTCGAGAGGGAGGTCGTCGATGCGCACCGCGAAGGTCGTGTCCGGTCCCTGCAGCGTGTAGGCGAGGTCGAAGGACAGCTGCCCGGACAGCCGCGTCGCCTTGTTCACGGGAGCGGTCACGAACCGCGCCTGCGCCGGACCGCTGCCGCCGTCGGCGTAGGTCATCGGCCCCTTCAGCGCCAGCACCTGATCGGTGGTCTGCACCGGCCATGACCGGCTCGCCGTCCAGTTGCCGTAGCCGTCCTGCACCTCGACCGCCGGGGTGTCGAGCGCTCCGGCCGGCAAGCCCTTGAGGAACTGCGCCCACCACCGGTGCACCGCGGTGCGGTAGGCGGCCTGGTAGGTGAACGGGAAGATGTGCCCGGCCAGCTTCGCGTGCGCGGCGTCCGGGGTGTCCGGGTCGACGTGGTCCGCGTCCTCGAGCCACAGCTTCTTCGGCGCGCTCTTCGGCAGCGCCGCCCACATCTGCCCGACGTTGACGGTCTTCACGTTGAAGTCGTAGAGCCCGTGGATGAAGAAGAAGGCCGCCTTGGTGGTCTTGGCGTCCTTGGCGAAGTCCCGCTCGGACCAGAAGGCGGAGTCGGCGTCCTGGTACGTCGGGGCGTAGCCGGCGGCAGCTGCCGCACCGAGGGTGGCCATGCACGCCTTGCGCTGTGCGAGGTGCGCGGCCATGAGGGTGTCGTCGGCGCCGCTGTTCGGGTTGTCCGCGGCCGGGAAGACCATCGTGAACTCCGCCGCCGTCCCCTCGTGATCGGAGGACGGCACCCCGTTGAGGAAGTGGTAGTCGTACCAACGGTCGATCGCGCGGATGGGTACGACGGCGGCGACCGCGTCCTTGTGGCGGCCGGTCAGCGGCTGCTCGACGGCGACGCCGTTGGCGATGGTCCCGTCGTAGCTGCCGCCGGTGAGCCCGACCTTGCCGTTGCTCCACGGCTGGTCGGCGATGTGGTCGACGACGTCCACGCCGTCGTACACCTCATCGCGGTCGCCGTAGGTCTGGCAGCCGCTCGTGTTGCGGGTGCCGTGCAGGTCCATCAGCGCCACGGCGTAGCCGCGCGGCACGAAGTAGTCGTCGTAGAACTCCGGGAACGCCGACGCCGTCGCACATCCCAGCAACGGGGTCCCGGTGGTGCCGACCGCTACCGAGTGCGGCGTCTTGCAGTCGCCCTGCCAGCCGCGACCGAGGGTGTTGAAGTAGGGACTCGCGTCCATGATGGTCGGCACCTTCACCCCCGGTTTGGTGCGTGGCCGGATGATGTCGACCCAGATGCTGTCGATGCCGTTGCGACTCGGCACCAGGGCGTGCTCGACGATCGCGTCCTTGAGCGAGTAGCGCGGGCCGTCGAGCACGTCCATGTCGGGCAGCGGCTTGGTGGACGCGGTGCCCGGCTGCGCGTGGAGGCCGTGCGTGGGTCCCGACGTCGTGCCGTTGGTTGCCTGCGGGATGGAGGCTGTCGACGCGCCGGCTGCGGACGCGGCCGGGACGAGCAGTGCGGCAGCAGCCATCAACGCGGCGGCACGACGGGACA
>JAVXVI010000285.1:0-26091 GCA_032230005.1 Actinomycetota bacterium
CGTCCGGCTTGCCCTCGATGACCTGCTCGATGTTGCTGCGGATCCGGCTGGACGACTCCAGCAGGTCGTCGAGACCGGCGGTGGTCCCGGCTGCGCCGGCTGTGCGTGGGGAACGGCGTACCACCGAGGGGGCCTCCTGTGACGGCGGCCGGGTGGCCGAAGCGGTTCCAGTCACAGCATCGTCCCATCCGCCAGGCCCGTCGGCAGCCCGACGACGACAACGGTTCAGCAACCCTGGCCAGAGGACGTCCCGCAGCGCCGACCCGTTCCCGGCGCGCTGTCGCGCGGCTCCACTTCTCACCACCGCGCCGTCGTCGGGCGGCCGGCACGCAGGTCGCCCTGCGCGCAACGGGCGGGCGGGCCCGACCGCTGCCGGAGATGTCCGGCTTCGTCCCCCACATCCGCTCCACCGGGCCTGGCCTGCGGTTTTGCATCGAGAAATCGCCCTTCAGAAAGCGATTCGCGTTGACGATGGGGGAAAGTGGAGTAACGTGGTGAACGTCAGAGCGAAGGGGGGTGCAGGGCCGTGTTCCTCGGCACCTACACCCCGCGGCTCGACGACAAGGGCCGGCTGTTCCTGCCGGCCAAGTTCCGGGACGAGCTGGCGGGAGGCGTCGTGATCACACGGGGCCAGGAGCGCTGCCTGTTCGTCTTCCCGCGAACCGCGTTCGCCGCGAAGGCCGAGGAGCTGCAGGCCGCTTCGCTGACCTCCCGGGCCGCCCGCGACTACGGCCGGATGTTCTTCAGCAGCGCGTCGGACGAGGTGCCCGACAAGCAGGGCCGGGTCACCGTGCCCGGGCCGCTTCGGCAGTACGCCGGCCTCAGCAAGGAGTGCGTCGTCATCGGCGCCAACACGCGCCTCGAGATCTGGGACGCCGCTGCCTGGCAGGCCTACGAGGCCGCGCAGGAGCAGGCGTTCGCGGACCAGGACGAGGGGAGCCCCGGACTGCTCTAGCGGTCGGCGCCTGCCCTGTGGCGAGGCCTCCGACCGCTCCCTTCCTGGCGCACCTTCCCCGGCGCCAGGCGGGGAGCGGGCGGGGACCTGGCGGCAGGGCAGCCCGGCCAACCGTCACGGCACCAGCAGCACGACAGCACCACCCCGGTCCGCGAGCCCGGGCAGCACGAACCGCCGCACCACCGAGAGGGTCGAGATGGACGCCACGACTGCCCGCACGCCCGACGACGGACCCGGCCTCGGCGCGGAGCTGCGGGAGAGCCTGCTGCTGCTGAGCATCTCGGTCGGCGTGACTGCCGCCGTCACGCTCGCCGCGCAGGCGACCCTGTCCCTCCTGGGCTGACGTGGCTCCCACCCCCGGGCCGGCCCACGTGCCGGTCCTGCTGGAGCGCTGCGTCGGACTGCTTGCCCCAGCCCTCACCGACCCGAGTGCCGTCGTCGTCGACTGCACCCTGGGGATGGGCGGCCACGCCGAGGCGCTGCTGCGCTCCACCCCGGCCCGGCTGGTGGGGCTCGACCGCGACCCGGAGGCCCTGCGCCGCAGCACCGACCGCCTCGCGCCGTACGCCGCCCGCACCACCCTCGTGCACGCCGTCTACGACGAGCTCCCGCAGGTGCTCGCGGCGCTCGGTCTCGCCAGCGTCCAGGGCATCCTGTTCGACCTCGGCGTGAGCTCGCTGCAGCTGGACGAGGCCGACCGCGGCTTCGCCTACGCGCAGGACGCGCCCCTCGACATGCGGATGGACCCCACGACCGGCCGGACGGCGGCGGAGGTCGTCAACACGTACGACGGCAAGGCGCTGGCCCGGGTGCTGCGCGAGTACGGCGACGAGCGGTTCGCCGGCCGGATCGCCGACGCGATCGTCCGCGAGCGCGGCAAGGAGCCCTTCACGGGAACGGCCCGGCTGGCCGAGCTCGTGCGCACCGCGATCCCGGCCGCCACCCGGCGGACCGGGGGGCACCCCGCCAAGCGCACCTTCCAGGCCCTGCGGATCGAGGTCAACGACGAGCTCGGCGTCCTGAGGCGGGCCATCCCGGCCGCGATCGACGCCCTCGCCGTAGGCGGTCGGCTCGTGGTGCTCTCCTACCAGTCCCTCGAGGACAAGATCGTCAAGGCCGAGCTGGTCGCCCGCTCCAGCAGCGAGGTGCCGGTCGACCTGCCCTTCATCCCGGCCGGCGCGCAGCCCGAGCTGCGGCTGCTCGTGCGCGGTTCGGAGAAGGCACCCGACGCCGAGGTCGCGGCCAACCCGCGAGCGGCCTCGGTCCGGCTCCGCGCGGCCGAGCGGCTGCGGGACGCGGCGTGACCGCGGCGACCGCCCGCGCGGCGCGACCGGCGGCCCGCAGCGCGGCCCGTCCCGCGACGGCCAGGAGCGGCTACCTCCGCCTGGTGACGGCGCGCCGGTCCAGCGCTGCCCGGGCGCCCTTCGTCGCCGCTGTCGTCGTCATCCTCGCTGCCGGTCTGCTCGGGCTGCTCCTGCTCAACACGGTGCTGGCCCAGGACGCCTTCCGGCTGCACGCGCTGCAGCTGCAGGGCCACGTGCTCGCCGACCAGGAGCAGTCGCTGCAGCGCGACGTCGAGGCGCTGCAGTCACCGCAGTCGCTCGCTGCCCGCGCCAGTGCGATGGGCATGGTGCCCGGTGGCCCGCGGGCCTTCCTGCGCCTGTCCGACGGCAAGGTGCTCGGCGTCGCCGTACCGGGTCAGGCGCCGGTCGCCGCGGCACCGCCCGCGGCGGTGAAGGTGACAACCGCCGCCGCGAAGACCCCGCCGGCAGCGAAGCCCACGACCGGCACCTGGGTGGTCGTGCCTGCCAAGCCCACCAAGCCGGCGACGAGGACGACGACGCCGGCCACGAAGTCTGCAACCGCGCCGAGCGCCGGGGGGCACCGATGACGACGACCACCCGGCGGCCGGCCCCGGCCGGGCGGCCTCGTTCCGCCCACCCCTCGGCCCGCCAGTCGCCGCGCCGGACGCCGGCCCGCCCGGCGCCGTACCGCGCAGGTCCGCTCCGCACAGCGCCGCACGCCGCCGGCCGACGGCCGAGCCGTCGTACGACGCCGCTCGGCCGTCCCGCGGTGCGGCTGCGCGCCGGGTTCGCGTTCGTCCTGGTGGTGCTTGTCCTGCTCGCCGGCCGCCTGGTCTGGCTGCAAGGGCTCCAGGCGACCAGCTACGCGAGCAGCGCCACCACCCAGCGGCTCCGCACCAACATCCTGGTGGCGCCACGCGGGGAGATCCTCGATCGCTCGGGGGTGGCCCTGGCAGCGTCGATCGACGCACGGGCTGTCTTCGGAGAGCCGCGGACCATCGCGAAGGCGCAGTGCCCGGTCACGTCCGCGAAGCCGTGCACCCCGGCCACGATCGCCGCCGCCCTGGCACCGGTCCTGGGGCTCCCGGCCGCCGACCTGCAGGCCAAGCTGTCGCGCAGCAACCCCTTCGTCTACCTCGCCCGCAGCCTGGACCCCTCGGTGGGCGTGAAGGTCCGCGACCTCGGGCTGGTCGGCATCGGGGTCATGCAGGAGCAGCAGCGCACGCATCCTGCGGGCGCGCTGGCCGTCGGGGTGACTGGGTTCACCGACCGGGACGGCAAGGGCCTGGCCGGGATCGAGTCCGGCATGCAGTCGGTGCTCGCGGGCAAGGACGGCAAGACGACCGCGGAGGTCGACCGCGGCGGGCGGGTCATCCCGACGGGCGACACGTCGAGCGTCGCTCCGGTTGCCGGCCGCAACGTCCAGCTGACGATCGACAGGGACCTGCAGTGGTACGCCCAGCAGGTGCTGGCGCAGAAGGTCGCCGAGACCGAGGCGGTCAACGGGACAGCTGTCGTCATGGACGTCCGGACGGGCGAGGTGCTCGCCCTTGCCACGGCGCCGACGTTCAACCCCGACGACCGGTCCAAGACACCCCCGTCCGACGCGCTGCGCAACGTCGCCATCGGCGATGTCTACGAGCCCGGATCGGTCAACAAGGTGATCACCGCCGCAGCCGCTCTGGAGGCGGGCGTCGTGACGCCGGAGAGCGTCATCACGGTCCCGCCGACGTACCAGGTCGCAGGCCACACCGTCCACGACGCCGAGAAGCACGGCACCGAGCAGCTCACCTTCGCAGGCGTCCTGGCGAAGTCCTCGAACATCGGCACCGTGGAGGTCGCGCAGAAGGTCGGGGCGCAGGGTCTGTACGACGCCATGCGCCGGTTCGGCTACGGCGAGCGGACGGGGCTCGGCCTTCCGGGCGAGAGCCGCGGCGTCCTGCCGAAGCCGGCGGACTGGTCCGGCACGTCCATCGCCACCATCCCGATCGGTCAGGGCGTCTCGGTCAACGTGATGCAGGTTGCCTCCGTCTACGCGACCGTCGCCAACGGCGGCGTCCGCGTGACGCCGACAGTCGTCAAGGGCGTCGCGGACGCGAGCGGCCACATCGTGCCGGCGGCTCCGGCCGCGACGCGCCGGGTCATCTCTCCTGAGGTGGCGGCGCAGCTCCGGATGATGTTGGAGGCGGTCGTCAGCGCCGAGGGGACCGGACCGTTGGCGGCCGTGCCCGGCTACCGCATCGCCGGCAAGACGGGCACCGCCCAGCGGGTCGTCAACGGCCGCTATGCACCTGGCAACTACACCAGCTCGTTCATCGGCTTCGCACCGGCGGACGCCCCCCGGCTCGTGACCGCGGTCGTCCTCCAGGGCACCGGCCGGCGCGGCTACTACGGCGGGTCGACAGCTGGCCCGGTCTTCAAGGACATCATGACCTTCGCCCTCGGAGGGCTGAACATCCCGCCGACCGGCACCACCCCGCCGGTCATCAAGCTGACCGCCGGATAGCCTGCCGACGTGCCCGCCACTTCCGACGGGACGACGGCTCTGCGGCCGTCGTCCCCGCAGCGGCGGCCCCTTCCCGACCTGCTCGAAGCGGTGCCGGGGCTGCAGGTGCACGGCCGGCTGGACGGCGTCGTCGTGACGGGCGCCACCCATGACTCGCGAGCCGTGCGACCCGGCGACCTCTATGCCGCGCTGCCCGGCGCGAAGGCGCACGGTGCCGACTTCGCCGCTGAGGCCGCCGCCGCCGGTGCCGTAGCGATCCTGACCGACGAGGCAGGGGCCGCTCGGTTCGAGGGCCTGCCGGTCCTGGTGTCGGACGACCCGCGGGGAGTCCTCGGCGAGGTCGCGCGCTGGGTGCACGACGACCCGGCTGCCGATCTGCTGCTGCTCGGGGTGACCGGGACCAACGGCAAGACCACGACCGCTTTCCTGCTCGAGGCCGGGCTCCGCGCGGCCGGGCACAAGACGGCCCTTCTGGGCACCGTCCTGACCCGCATCGGCGACGAGGTCCTGCCGAGCGTCCGCACGACCCCCGAGGCCACCGACCTGATGGCCATGCTCGCCGCGATGCGCGAGCGGGAGGTCACGGCGGTGGCCATGGAGGTGAGCAGTCACGCCCTCGCGCTGGGCCGCGTCGACGGCCTGGTCTACGACGTAGCCGCCTTCACGAACCTCAGCCAGGACCACCTGGACTTCCATCCCACGATGGCGGACTACGAGGCCGCCAAGGCGGCCTTGTTCACGCCGGCTCACAGCGCCCGCGGCGTCGTCAACTGCGACGACCCAGCGGGTCGCCGGATCGCGCAGACCCGCGCCGTGCCGATCACCACCTACGGCGAGGACGCGGACTGGTCGGCGCGGGAAGTCGACCTGCGCGGTGACGGCAGCACGTTCCGACTGGTCGGACAGGAGAAGTCGGCCCGTATCGAGCTGGCGCTGCCAGGTGCCTTCAACGTCGCCAACGCTGTGTGCGCCGTCGCGACGCTCGTGACAGCCGGCATCCCCATCGCCGTGGCGGCCGAGGGAGTCGCAGCACTCCGGGGTGTCCCAGGCCGGATGGAGCGGGTCGACGCCGGCCAGCCGTTCCTCGCACTCGTCGACTACGCCCACACACCCGAGGCTGTTGCGACTCTGCTGTCGGCGGTGCGCGGCATCACCCGCGGCCGGGTGATCGTGGTCCTGGGCTGCGGCGGCGACCGCGACCGTGCGAAGCGGCCCCTGATGGGCCGGGCCGCTGTCGACGGTGCGGACGTCGCCATCCTGACGAGCGACAACCCGCGCAGCGAGGACCCGATGGCCATCCTGGCGGAGATGTCGGCGGAGGCGCCTGGCGCCGTCGTACAGCCCGATCGGCGGGCCGCGATCCGCGCCGCCGTCGAGGCGGCGCGACCCGGTGACGTCGTCGTCGTGGCCGGCAAGGGACACGAGACCGGTCAGGAGGCCGGTGGCGTCGTGACCCCGTTCGACGACCGGGTGGTGCTGCGCGAGGCCCTCGAGGCAGCGTCGTGATCCCCCTGTCCTTGACCGAGGTCGCCGAGGCCATCGGAAGCGCGACCGCACTCGAAGGCACCGTCACCGGCGAGGTCCGGATCGACAGTCGTCAGGTCGAACGCGGCGACCTGTTCATCGCGCTGCACGGCGAGCACAGCGACGGCCATGCCTTCGCCGGCTCCGCCGTCGAAGCCGGCGCCAGTGCGGTCGTCGTCGAGCGGGCCACGACGGGCCGCGACCTCCTGGTCGACGACGCGCTGCTGGCGCTGCAGCGGCTGGCGCGGCACGTGTTCTCCGTCGACCAGCCACTCACCTTCGGCCTGACGGGCAGCAGTGGCAAGACCTCGACGAAGGACCTGCTGGCGCAGGTACTGGCCGGCTTCGGCCCGACACTCGCGCCGGTCGGCTCGTTCAACAACGAGATCGGGCTGCCGCTGACGGCTACGCAGCGCAGGGCCGACACGGCCTACGCCGCGCTCGAGTACAGCGCCAGAGGCATGGGGCACATCGCGTTCCTCTGCGACATCGTCCGGCCTCACGTCGGTGTGGTCCTCAACGTCGGGTCCGCACACGTGGGGGAGTTCGGGTCCGTCGAGAACATCGCGCTGGCCAAGGGGGAGCTGGTCGAGGCGGCCACCTCTCTGGCCGTCCTGAACGCCGATGACCACCTGGTCAGGCAGATGTCGGCGCGGACCAGCCGCCCGGTCGTCACCTTCGGGATCTCACCCGGCGCGGACCACCGCGCCGAGGACATCGTGATCGACGACGACGGGCGGGCCCGCTTTCGGCTCGCCGGGCCGCAGGGCAGCGCCGACGTGCGGCTCGACGTACGGGGCGAGCACCAGGTGTCCAACGCCCTCGCCGTGGCAGCAGCCGTCCTCGCCGCCGGGGTGACCGACGACGTGACAGCCGTCGCCGGCCTCCTGTCCGCTGCCAGGCCCGTCAGTCGCTGGCGGATGGAGGTCGCCGAGCGGGCCGACGGGGTCACCGTCGTCAACGACGCCTACAACGCCAACCCCGAATCGATGCAGGCCGCGCTGCGCACCCTCACGGTCATGGGCAGGGGAGGGGCGCGGCGCACCTGGGCGGTTCTGGGGCAGATGGCCGAGCTCGGCGGCGAAGCCGAGGCCGCGCACCGGGATCTGGGCCGTTTCGCCGCTCGGCTCGACGTGTCGCGCCTGGTGGTCGTCGGTTCGGCGGCCTCGGGCATCCATGCTGGGGCGGTGCTGGAGTCCCGGAACGGCGAGCCCCCTGTGCAGGTCGACGACCTGGACGCTGCGGTGGCCGTGCTGCGCGCCCAGCTGCGGCCTGGTGACGTCGTGCTCGTGAAGGCATCGCGCTCCGCGGGCTTCGAGCGGATCGCCGCCGCCCTCCTGGCAGACACCACATGAGGTCAGTGCTCATCGCGGCGATGACGGCACTCGTCCTCAGCCTGCTCGGGACACCGGCCGTCGTCCGGCTGTTCCGGCGGCGCGGCTACGGCCAGGAGATCCGCGAGGACGGCCCGTCGAGCCATGCCGTGAAGCGCGGCACGCCCACCATGGGCGGCGTCGTCATCATCGTCGCGACGCTGGTCGGCTACTTCGTCGCGCACCTGTTCGTCTCGAACCAGCACGGCCGCGGCCCGACCGTCAGCGCCCTCCTCGTGCTCGGCCTGATGACCGCCCTCGGCCTGGTCGGCTTCCTCGACGACTTCATCAAGATCCGCAAGCAGCGCTCGCTCGGCCTGACCGCGGCCGCGAAGTTCTTCGGTCAGCTGCTGACGGGCGTCGGCTTCGCCATCGCCGCGCTGCAGTTCCGCAACGCCGACGGGCTGGCCCCCGCGTCCCGGCACCTGTCGTTCGTGCGTGACTACGACGGCATCGCCCTCGGCACGGTCGGCTTCGTGATCTTCGCCTACCTGATCGTCACGGCGACCTCCAACGCGGTCAACCTGACCGACGGTCTCGACGGCCTCGCCAGCGGCACCAGCGTGATGGTCTTCGCCGCCTACGTCGTCATCGCCTTCTGGGAGTTCGGCAACGCGTGCACCCGCGTCACAGCCACGGCGCAGGGCGCCTGCTACAGCGCGCGCGACCCACTCGACGTCGCGCTCGTCGCCGCGGCCGCGATGGGCGCCTGCTTCGGCTTCCTGTGGTGGAACGCCTCACCGGCGAAGATCTTCATGGGCGACACCGGGTCGCTCGCCCTGGGCGGGCTGCTCGCCGGCATCGCGATCGTCACGCGCACCGAGCTCCTCCTCGTCGTACTCGGTGGTCTGTTCGTCGTCGAGACGCTGTCGGTGATCCTGCAGGTGGGGGTGTTCAAGATGACCCGCAAGCGGGTGTTCAACATGGCGCCGATCCATCACCACTTCGAGCTGGCCGGCTGGGTCGAGAACACCGTCATCGTGCGGTTCTGGATCATCGCCGGGCTGGCGGTCGCCTTCGGCCTGGGCGTGTTCTACGCCGAGTTCCTCTCGGCCGGCCCCCCCGGTTGATGGAGGAGTACGACGGGAGGCGCGTCGTCGTCGCGGGCGCGGGGATCAGTGGCGCGGCCGCGGCGCGGGTGCTGCGCGACCGCGGGGCCGACGTCACCGTCGTCGACGCCCGGGGCGGCGACGACGTGCTGGTCACCGATGTCGTGCCGGCGGGAACCGAGCTGGTCGTCACCAGTCCGGGCTGGCGCCCGGATGCGCCCCTGCTGCTCGACGCGGCCGCCAAGGGCCTCGAGGTCCTCGGTGAGGTCGAGCTCGCCTGGCGGCTGCGACCTGCGGGCGCAGCACCGTGGCTGGCGGTGACCGGCACCAACGGCAAGACGACGACCGTCAAGATGCTCGCCTCGATCCTGTCGGCAGCGGGGCACCGCACGGTCGCGGCGGGCAACGTGGGACTGCCTCTGCTGGACGCGGTGCTGGACCCGTCGTACGACGTCCTCGCCGTCGAGCTCTCCAGCTTCCAGCTGCACTGGTCGTCGTCCCTGCGCCCCCTCGCGGGAGCGGTTCTCAACATCGCGCCCGATCACCTCGACTGGCACGGGTCGATGGCCGCGTACGCCGCCGCCAAGGCCCGCATCTGGGCGGGCGAGACCAGCATCGGCAACGCCGACGACGAGGTCACCCGGACCCTGCTTCAGCGGGCCCCGGGCCGCCGCGTCACCTTCACGCTGCGCACCCCCCGCTCCGGCGAGCTCGGCCTCGTCGAGGACCTCCTCGTGGACCGCGCGTTCGAGGATGTCGCGGGGGAGGCGACGGAGCTGGCGGCCCTGTCGGACCTGACCGTCCCGGGTGGGCACAACGTCGCCAACGCTCTCGCCGCGGCGGCACTGGCCCGTGCCTACGGCGTGCCAGCGCAGGCCGTCCGAGAAGGCCTGCGCGCCTTCGCCGCCGACCCCCACCGCAACGCCCTCGTAGCGACCCTCGACGGGGTCGCCTGGGTGGACGACAGCAAGGCCACCAACCCGCACGCCGCGGCCGCCAGTCTCGCGGCCTACGACCGGATCGTGTGGATCGCGGGCGGGCTGCTCAAGGGCGCCGACGTCGACGACCTCGTCCGCGGTGCAGCGCCGCGGCTGGCCGCTGTCGTCCTGCTCGGCACCGACCGCGCGGCCCTGCGTGACGCACTCGCGCGACACGCGCCGGATGTCCCCGTCGTGGAGGTGCCGCGACTCGACACTGGGGCCATGTCCGAGGTCGTTGCTGCCGCGCGCCGGTTGGCGCATCCCGGCGACACCGTCCTGCTCGCACCCGCCGCCGCATCCATGGACTGCTTCCGGGACTACAAGGAGCGCGGCGACCTGTTCGCCGCCGAGGTGCTGGCGTGACGGCTGTCCCGATGAGCATGGGCCGGGCGAGGGCGACCGACCGCGTGCCGGTGCTGCAGCGTCCGCTCGCGTCGTACTACCTGGTGCTCGCCAGCACCGTCGCGCTGCTGGTGCTGGGCCTGGTCATGGTGTTCTCCGCTTCCAGCGTCCGGTCCTACGCGACCTACAACTCGTCGTACGCCATCGCGATGAAGCAGGCCATCTTCATGGCCATCGGCATCCCGTGCATGTGGGTCGCGTCCCGGCTGCCGGTCCGCGTGTGGCGGGTGCTGGGCTATCCGCTGCTGCTGGCAGCCGTGGCGGGGCTGATGCTGGTCCTCGTCCCCGGCATCGGCCGCAACGTCGACGGCGGCACCCGGTGGATCCCGCTCCCCGGCGGCTTCAACGTGCAGCCGAGCGAGCTCGCCAAGCTGGCGCTGCTGCTCTGGGGCGCCGATCTGCTGGTCCGCAAGAAGAAGCTGCTCGGCGAGTGGAAGCACCTGTTCGTGCCCCTGCTGCCCGTCACCGGTGTCGTCGCCTTCCTGATCATGCTCGAGCCCGACATGGGCACGACGCTCGCGACCCTCGCCATCGTGGTGGCACTGCTCTGGGTCGTCGGCACGCCGATGAGGTACTTCGCCACCTTGCTGGGCGCCCTCGTCGGCCTCGGTGCGGCACTCGCGGTCGCTGAGCCCTACCGGTTGGTCCGGCTGACGTCGTTCCTGCACCCCTTCAAGGACCCTCAAGGGAGTGGTTACCAGGCGGTGCAGGGTCTCTATGCCCTCTCGTCGGGCGGCTGGTTCGGACTCGGTCTCGGTGCGAGCAAGGAGAAGTGGGCCGGTGGGCTGCCCAACGCACACACCGACTTCGTCTTCGCGATCATCGGCGAGGAGCTGGGACTGCTCGGGACGTTCGCCGTCCTCCTGCTGTTCGCTGCCCTCACCTACGCCGGCGTCCGCATCGCGAAGCGATCAGTGGACCCGTTCGCGCGGCTCGCGGCCACCGGCGTCACCGCGTGGCTGGCGGCCCAGGCCTTCATCAACGTCGGGGCCGTGGTCGGGCTGCTGCCGATCACGGGGATCCCGCTGCCGCTGATCTCGTTCGGCGGGTCGGCCATGATCGCCGACCTCGTCGCCATTGGTCTGCTGCTGTCCTTCGCCCGCGCCGAGCCCGGCGCCCCGCAGGCCCTGGCGGCACGACGGCACGGCCTGCTGGGGCTGCTTGGCCGGCGGGCGACCCCGAAGCCGGCCAGGAGCGCTCGGACGCGCACCGGCAGCCGGGCACCTGCCCGCCCCGCGACCCGGCGGCCGGCCGCCCGGGGGCGGTGAGGTCGTGCAGGTCGTCGTCGCCGGCGGCGGCACGGCCGGCCACGTCGAGCCGGCCCTCGCCCTCGCCGATGCCGTCCGCCGGCTCGAACCGGGCACCGAAGTGACCGCCTTGGGCACCGCGACCGGGCTGGAGGCGCGGCTCGTCCCGGCCCGGGGCTACCCGCTCGCTGAGATCCCGCGGGTGCCGCTGCCGCGACGGCCGTCGCTCGAGCTGCTGCGGGTGCCGGGCCGGCTGCTGGCCGCGGTCCGCCAGACCCGCGCGCACCTCGACCGGGTGGGTGCTGACGTCGTCGTCGGCTTCGGCGGCTACGTCGCCCTGCCCGCCTACCTCGCCGCCCGCCGCAGGGGCACGCCGTTCGTGGTGCACGAGGCCAACGCCAGGGCCGGCATCGCCAACAAGGTCGGCGCGCGCATGACGCCGTACGTCGCGGCGGCTGTCGCCGGGTCCGGCCTGCGCGGTGCGCACGTTCTCGGCATCCCCCTGCGGCAGCAGGTCGCCAGCCTCGATCGCGCGGCCCGTCGCTCCGAGGCGAGGGCCACCCTCGGCCTGACCGGCAACGGGCCGGTGCTGCTCGTGACGGGCGGCTCGCAGGGGGCACGGCGGGTCAACTCGGCCGTCGCCGCTGCGGCCGCCGACCTGGCCGGTGCCGGCATCGAGGTCCTTCACGTCGCCGGGCCCAAGCAGGCCGAGGCGGTGCGCGCCGAGCTCGGGCCCGAGGCGCCGGCAACCCATCACGTCGTTGCCTACGTCGACGCGATGGAGCTGGCCTACGCCGCCGCCGACCTCGCGCTGTGCCGGGCCGGCGCCATGACCTGCGCCGAGCTGGCCGCGGTAGGCCTTCCGGCGGTCTACGTGCCGCTGCCGATCGGCAACGGCGAGCAAGCCCTCAACGCCCGACCGATCGTCGATGCAGGCGGCGGGCTGCTCGTCGAGGACGCGGTGCTGGACGCCGCGTGGATCCGGCGCCACGTCGTACCTCTCCTGTCCGACCCCGCCCGCCTTGCCGCCATGTCCGCGAGGGCCGCCGGCCTCGGGCACCGCGACGCCGACGTCGCCCTGGCCCGGCTCGTCCTGCAGGCGGCGGGCCACGCATGAGTCTCGTCATGGCTGAGGACCCGGGCACCATCCACCTGATCGGCATCGGTGGTGCCGGGATGAGCGGCATCGCCCGCGTGCTGCTGGCCCGCGGCGCCACGGTCACCGGCAGCGACGCGCGGGACTCCCGCTCGGTCGCGGCCCTGCGCGCCCTCGGTGCCACCGTGCACATCGGCCACGCTGCGGAGCACGTCGTCGGCGCGCAGACGGTCGTCGTGTCGAGCGCCATCCGCGAGAGCAACCCGGAGCTGCGGGCTGCTCGCGAGCACGGGCTGCGCGTCGTCCCCCGGGCCGAGGCGCTCGCCGCTCTGATGGTCGGCCGTCGCGGCGTCGCTGTCGCCGGAACGCACGGCAAGACCTCGACGACCTCGATGCTCACCGTCGCCGCCTTCCACTGCGGGGTGGACCCCTCCTTCGCCATCGGCGGCGACCTCAACGAGGCCGGCAGCAACGCCCACCACGGCGGCGGGGACCTGTTCATCGTCGAGGCCGACGAGAGCGACGGGTCCTTCCTCGCCTACCACCCCCACGCGGCGGTGGTCACCAACGTCGAGCCCGACCACCTCGACCACTACGCCGACGGGGCAGCCGTCGACCGCGCCTTCGAGGAGTTCGTGGCGACGGTCGACCCTGACGGGTTCGTCGTCATCTGCGCGGACGACGACGGGGCGACGCGGCTGACCTCGTGGGCGCGGGACCAGGGCCGGGACGTGCGGACGTACGGCGTGGCAGCGGATGCGGACCTGCGCCTCGACGGCCTCACGACCGCCGGCTCCACCAGCCGCTACGAGCCGGTCCTGCGCGGCCGCCGCCTTCCCACCGTCCACCTCGGCGTGCCCGGCCGGCACATGGCGCTCAACTCGGCCGGCGCACTGCTCGCCGGCGTCGGCCTCGGACTGCCGGAGGCTTTGCTCGTCGACGGTCTCGCAGGCTTCACCGGAGTGCGGCGCCGGATGGAGCTCAAGGGCACCGCCGCCGGGGTCCGGGTCTACGACGACTACGGGCACCACCCGACCGAGCTGGTCGCACAGCTCACCGCCGCGCGCGACGTCGCGGGGGAGGGGCGGCTGGTCGTGGCGTTCCAGCCGCACCGCTACAGCCGGACCTTGGCCTTCGCGCGCGAGTTCGGCGAGGCGCTCGGGCTGGCCGACGAGGTGGTCGTGATGGAGGTCTACGCCGCGGGGGAGGACCCCATCCCGGGGGCGACCGGGGCCACGGTCGCGGCAGCCGTCCCGCTGCCGGAGGGGCGGGTGGTCTTCGAGCCGTCCTGGTCTGCGGTGCCTGGCCTGCTCGCCGCCCGCGCCCGCGAGGGCGACCTGGTCCTCACGCTCGGCGCCGGCGACGTCACGCAGATCGGGCCGGAGGTCCTTCGGATCCTGTCCGGCCACCCGGAGGACCAGGCATGACCGGTCGCCGCGCCAAGGTGGTGCCGGCAGCCGGCCGGCTGGCCGCGAAGGCGAAGGCGGAGCGATCGGCCCGCCGTCGCCGCATCGCCCGGCGGGCCGGCCTGGTCGCTGCCGGCCTCGCGCCGCTCGCGCTGCTCGGCTGGCTGCTGCTGTCCTCGCCGCTGCTCGCCGTACGCACGGTCGCCGTCAGCGGGACCTCCCGACTCACTCCCGCCCAGGTCCGCGCGGCCGCCCACGTCGTGATCGGCACTCCCTTGGCCCGCGTCGACGACGCCGCAGTGGTGCGCCGCGTGGAGGCGCTCCGCCCGGTCGAGGCGGTCCAGGTGAGCCGCGGCTGGCCCGGCACCCTGCGGATCCGGGTGGTCGAGCGCCGGCCCATGGTCGGGATCGTCGAGGGCCATCGGGTGACGCTGCTCGACGCCGACGGCGTCGCCTTCGCCTCGGTCGCCGCGCTGCCGCCCGGGGTCGTGCGCCTGCAGGTGACCCGCCCGGGGCCCACGGACCCGACGACCCTGGCCGCGCTCCACGTCCTCGCCGACCTGACCGGGCCGATGCGCGGGCGGGTCCGCATCCTCCGGGCGGCCTCGCCGTCCAGCGTCACGCTCGTCCTGCAGGACGGCCGCCGGGTGCTGTGGGGCGGGGCCGGCCAGACCGCGTTGAAGCTCGAGGCCGCTGAGGTGCTGCTCAAGATGCCGGGCACGGTCTACGACGTCAGCCGCCCCGAGGTCGTCACCCGACGTTAGGTCCGGCGCTCGCGTGGGGCCTGTCACCCGAGTGCCGAGGGTCGCGACACTCCCGCGGGGGAAGGACCGTGGGTGTGATCGATCTCAGTGGCGCGTCAGCACCGGCTCCCAGCCCTGACCGCGCCCAGGCCGCCCGGGCCACCATGACCGCCCTGGCGGGTTCGGTCGACGTCTTCGAGACGTTCTTCGAGCAGGCGCAGATCGGTCTCGCGCTGGCGGACCTGTCCACCCGCTATGTCCGGGTCAACCCCACCTACGCCGAGCTCGTCGGCCGGCCCCCCGAGGACCTCATCGGCGAGCCCTTCGCCTCGCTCCTGCACCCCGACGACCGGCCTGACGACGACAGTCGCGTCTCCCTGCTCCTGTCGGGCCGGGAGAGCACCCTGCAGTCCGAGCGCCGCTACTTCACCCCCGACGGGCGGATGCGCTGGGTGCTGCACGGCGTCTCCGTCGTCCCGGGGGCCGGCGGAGAGCCCGGCTGGTTCGCGGTGAGCGCCCAGGACATCACCGAGCGCCGCAGCGCAGAGCAGGACCTGCGCGACCTGACGGCGGTCCTCACCGAGCGCGCGATCCGCGACCCGCTCACGGGGCTGGCCAACAGAGGGCTGCTCGAGGAGCGGCTGCGCGCGGTCCTGGCCCGCGATGCGCGGACCGGCGACACGACGGGAGTGCTGTTCCTCGACCTCGACGGGTTCAAGGCCGTCAACGACCGTCACGGCCACCTCGTCGGGGACGGGGTGCTGCGCACCGTGGCGACCCGGCTGGTCGCCGCCGTACGCCCGTCGGAAACCGTCGCGCGGCTCGGTGGCGACGAGTTCGTCGTGGTGGTCGAGGGTGCGTCCGCCGACGCCGTGGCGCTGCTCGCGGGTCGGCTGCGCGAGACCGTGACGGCGCCGATGCTGCTCGGCGACCTCGACCTCAACGTGGGGGTGAGCATCGGAATCGCCCTGAGCACCGGCGGCGATGCGGACCCGACATCCCTTCTGGCACAGGCGGATCGGGGCATGTACGACGACAAGCGGGGCGCCGTCAGCGGCCAGGAGCCCACGGACTTCCGACACGCCGGGCGGCGCGGTTGACCGCGTCGCGCGCGGCCACGTAACGTCCCGCTTCAACTCCACAGGTTGACATAACTCTAAGCGTCTACCTGAGGGTGAGGGTGCTGGAACACCGTCCCGGTGCCCGTCCGGACGCTCGGTGGCGCCTTCTCCGCACCACCGCCGGCCGGAGCTCGACCCGCACGACCGACCTGTCCCGGTGCCTTCCCCGCGCCCCACTCCCGCGCCCACCACCCGACCGGCTCCCGCGCCGGCCGGTCGATCGCACACGAGAGGCCCCCGACACCGTGGCAGCACCGCAGAACTACCTGGCCGTGATCAAGGTGGTCGGCATCGGTGGAGGCGGCGTCAACGCCGTCAACCGGATGATCGAGGTGGGGCTGAAGGGCGTCGAGTTCATCGCCATCAACACCGATGCGCAGGCGCTGCTGATGAGCGACGCCGACGTCAAGCTCGACATCGGCCGCGAGCTGACCCGCGGCCTCGGTGCCGGTGCTGCGCCCGACGTCGGCCGGCAGGCCGCCAACGACCACCGCGAGGAGATCGAGGAGGTCCTCAAGGGGGCCGACATGGTCTTCGTCACGGCCGGGGAAGGTGGCGGGACCGGCACCGGCGGTGCGCCCATCGTCGCCGAGATCGCCCGGGCGCTCGGTGCCCTCACGATCGGCGTCGTCACCCGACCGTTCTCCTTCGAGGGCAAGCGGCGGGCCCAGCAGGCCGAGGAGGGCATCGACGCCCTGCGGGCCGAGGTCGACACCCTCATCGTCATCCCCAACGACCGGCTGCTCGCACTCAGCGACCGCCAGGTCAGCGTCATGGACGCTTTCAAGAGCGCCGACCACGTGCTGCTGTCCGGTGTCTCGGGGATCACCGACCTCATCACGACCCCGGGGCTGATCAACCTCGACTTCGCCGACGTCAAGTCGGTCATGAACGGCGCCGGCAGCGCCCTGATGGGCATCGGCTCGGCCCGCGGTGAGGACCGCGCAGTGCTCGCCGCGGAGATGGCCATCTCCAGCCCGCTCCTCGAGGCGAGCATGGACGGGGCCCGTGGCGTCCTGCTCTCGATCTCCGGCGGTTCCGACCTCGGCCTGTTCGAGATCAACGAGGCAGCCCAGCTGGTCGCGGACGCCGCGCACCAGGAGGCCAACATCATCTTCGGAGCTGTCATCGACGACTCGCTCGGCGACGAGGTGCGGGTCACGGTCATCGCGGCCGGGTTCGACGCGGGCGTCCCGACCCCGGTCCGACGGGTCGAGACCCGGCGGCCGGCCGCCGAGCCGGCCGCGGTCCCGGCGGCAGGGCCGACGCCCACCTCGACGACGCCCACCTTCACGCCGAGCGTCCCGGCGGCCGACCGTGGTCGGCCGGCTCCCGCTCCGGTGTCCACGCCGCGCCGCACCGTCGTCTTCGAGGACGACCTCGACGTACCCGACTTCCTGAAGTAGGTCTCAGGCTCAGCGGGTGCTGTCCCACGAGGAGCGGTTGCCGGGCGCCTGCTTCGCCGTCAGCGACCGGCACGGCGGCGTCAGCCGCGCGCCGTACGACAGCCTGAACCTCGCGCTGCACGTCGGGGACGACCCGCTCGCCGTTGCAGCGAACCGGCGACGGCTGGCCGAAGCCGCCGGCGTGACGTCCGTCGCGTGGATGGATCAGGTCCACGGCCGCGAGGTGATCCTCGTCGACGGGCCGGCCTCGGCGCCGCCGCGGGCGGATGCGCTCGTCACGCGCACCCGGGGTCTGGCACTCGCCGTGATGGCCGCCGACTGCACTCCGGTGCTCGCGGCCGACCCGGCGGCGGAAGTCGTGGGGGTCGCGCATGCCGGCCGGAAGGGCCTGGCGCTCGGCGTCGTGCCTGCCATGCTGGCCGCGATGCGCAGAGCGGGGGCGACGTCGATCGAGGCTCTGATAGGCCCGTCCATCTGCGCGCTCTGCTACCCGGTGCCCGCCGCGCTGCGCGACGAGGTCGCTGCGGTGGTCCCGGCGTCCGCAGCGCACGCGAGGGACGGCTCGCCGGCGCTCGACATCGCCGCCGGGGTGCTCGCGCAGCTCAGCGCAGAAGGGGTGCCTGCGACCCGGTTGCCCGGCTGCTCCGCCGAGGACGACGCTCTTTTCTCCTACCGGCGCGACGCCGGTGTGACCGGGCGCTATGCCGGCCTCGTCTGGCTCACATGAGCCGGCTCGACGACCTGGCCGCCAACCTCGAGGCACTGGAACGGCGGGTGGCCGCTGCCTGCGAAGCGGCCGGGCGGGTGCGCGCCGACGTCAGCGTCATCGCCGTCAGCAAGACCTGGCCGGTGTCCGACATCCTGCTGCTGCGCGAGCTCGGCCTGACCGACTTCGGCGAGAACCGCGACCAGGAGGCCGCCGGCAAGGCGCGCGAGCTCCCGGGCGTCCACTGGCACTTCGTCGGAGCCGTGCAGACCAACAAGGCCCGCAGCGTCGCGTCGTACGCCGATGTCGTGCACTCGGTCGACCGGCCCGGTCTCGTTCGCGCCCTGTCGGACGGGGCCGTGCGGGCCGGGCGGCTCGTGCAGGCTCTCGTGCAGGTCAGCCTCGATGGCGCACCGGGGCGCGGCGGTGCGCCGGTCGCCGATGTGCCGCGGCTGGCCGACGAGGTAGCCGCGGCCGACGGGCTGCGGCTGACCGGGCTCATGGCGGTTGCGCCCCTCGACCAGGACCCCGTGGCTGCGTTCTCGAGGCTCGCTGAGGTCGCCGGCGTCGTACGGCGGCAGCATCCCGATGCCCAGATGCTGAGTGCCGGGATGAGCTCAGACCTCGAGGCGGCCGTTTCCGCCGGCGCAAATGCCCTGCGTGTCGGCACGGCGTTGTTCGGCCATCGGCCGCCCCTGCTCCGCTAGTCTGCGGACTCGATCGACCCGCTCTGGCCACCCTGGTCGACTGTCTCTCGGAGGAGCCCGACATGCCCGGCGCCATGCGCAAGTTGGGTCTCTACCTCGGCCTGGTCGAGGACGACGAGGATGCGCGCCACGGCGCGTACGCCGACGACGACCACTACGGCTACGACGAGCCGGAGCCGGCTCCCACCCGGGGCTACCGCACCGACGTCGGCAGCCGCGGACCGAGCCGGGCCGCGTTCGCCGACGGCACGGCCACCCGGGGCTCGATGGCGCTCGACACGGCACCGCGCCCGATGATGGCCGCCGCACCGGTCCACGAGGAGCCGTACCGCATCACCACGCTGACGCCGCGGACGTACAACGAGGCGCGCACCATCGGCGAGCACTACCGCGACGGCACGCCGGTCATCATGAACCTCACCGAGATGGACGACACCGACGCCAAGCGGCTCGTCGACTTCGCGGCCGGGCTCATCTTCGGGCTGCGCGGCAGCATCGAGCGCGTGACGAACAAGGTGTTCCTGCTGTCGCCGGAGCACGTCGAGGTCACCGCCGAGGACAAGGCGCTGATCGTCGAAGGCGGGTTCTTCAACCAGTCCTGAGTCCCGCGTTGGCTAGGGTTCGGACCACCGCCTATCCAGGAGCACCCGCACCCCGTGGCCTTCGTCGCGTCCGTCCTGTACTTCGCGCTGCTCGTCTTCCTGATCCTGCTGGTCTTCCGGCTGATCATGGAGTACGTGTTCATGTTCGCGCGGTCGTACCGGCCGGCCGGGGCGGTCGCGGTGGCGCTGGAGCTCTGCTACACCGTGACTGATCCGCCGCTCAAAGCGCTGCGCCGCGTCATCCCCCCACTGCGGGTGGGACGCGTCAGCGTCGACCTGTCGTTCATCGTGCTGTTCATCGTGGTGCAGATCCTGATGCGCGTTGTGAGCGGTATCGGATGACCCCGCATCCGCGCGAGACCGAGACGAAGACGGAAGTGACCCCGTGCCGCTGACCCCCGCTGACGTCGCGAACAAGCAGTTCAAGATCGCCTTCCGCGGCTACTCGCTCGACGAGGTGGACGCGTTCCTCGACGAGGTCGAGGGCGAGCTCGGGCGCCTGCTGCGCGAGAACTCCGACCTTAAGGTCGGCGCACCTGCCCTGCCGCCGGCGGCGCCGCATCCCGCGGCCGCACCGGCGCTCCAACCGGTGGCTCCCCCCGCGCCTGCCGCGCCCGCGCCGCTGGCTCCGGGCGAGGGTCAGGAAGCCGCCCTGCGCACGCTCCTGCTCGCGCAGCGGACCGCTGACGAGGCCGTCGCCGAGGCCAGGGCCGAAGCGGCCAAGATCGTGGCCGACGCGCAGTTCAGGGCCGACAACGTCGACGGCGAGATCGCGGCCAGGATCAGCGCCGCCATGGGTGGCCTGGAGCAGCGCAAGCGCGAGCTCGAGGTGCAGATCGAGGACCTGCGGGCTTTCGAGCGGGAGTACCGCACCCGGCTCAAGGCCTACCTCGAAGGGCAGCTGCGCGACCTGTCCGCCCGTGGTGCACCGGACGACGGCGGTGCCGGCGTCCCGGCGGCCGCGCGCACCGCGGCGGTCGGGTTGGGGCCTGCCGGCGGAGCGGCGCCGACCCCGCCGACGCCGCCGACCCCGCCCGCCCCGGCCGCTGCCGCGCCACCGCCGGCACCCACTGCCCCCACGCCGCCGCCGGCCGCCCCGCCGCCCGCTGTCCCGCCGCCCGCTGTCCCGCCGCCTGCTCCGTCGTACCGCCCGGCCGATGCGCCGCCGGCCTTCACCCCCGCCCCGCCGCCGTCGATCCCGCAGGTGGCGCCGGACTCGTCGGCTGCACCGCCCGACGGTCCACCGCGCGAGGCCGAACCGCCGGCCCTGCGTGCCGTTCCGCCGTTGCAGGCCGGCGAGCCCATCGGCCCCTTCACGATCGTCCCGCCGTCGTCCTTCATCGAGGAGCTCGACGACGGGCCGGAGCCCCCCGCCGAGCACTGACGCTCCGGTCGATCTCGGCCCTGTTCGGGCCGCCGCTAGGATTCCCGGGCTCGCACCCACCGGAGGACTCACCACGTGATCGTCATCAGCGGGGCTCTTGTCCTCGTCGCACTCGTCCTGCTCATCATCGGCCTGGTCTCGACCGCTCTGGGCTTCGTCTACGCCTCCATCGCCGTGAGCGTGGTGTCGTTCGCCTTCCTGCTCGTCGGGATCATGCAGCGCCGCGGCGAGCAGCTCCCCGAGTCGGCAGCGGGGGCGCCAACGCCCGCTGCCGCGGCCACCGACGTCGAGGGCGTGACAGCGATCATCCCGTCGAGCTCGCGGCTGCGTCCGGCTGCCGAGCCCGTCGCTGCGGCGGACGCGGACGCGGAGGCGGGCAGCGGCGCGACCGTGCTCATCGTCGCCGGACGTCCCCGCTACCACGTGGACGGCTGCCGCTACCTCACCGGCAAGGAGGCCGAGTCCGTCCCGGTCGAGAAGGCACGGGCCGACGGGTTCACGGCGTGCGGCGTGTGCAAGCCCGACGAGGCCCCGGCGGCGGAGCCGGCTGCCCGCGTCAGCATCCCGGACCCGGGCCCGGTCAAGGCGGCCAGGAAGACCACTGCCAAGGCACCGGCGAAGACCGCGACCCGGTCGGCAACGAAGGCGCCCGAGAAGTCGGCAGCCTCATCCGCCCGCAAGGCCGCGGCACCCGCGAAGACTGCCGCCGCCAAGGCACCCGCCAAGAAGGCAGCAGCCGCCAAGGCACCCGCCAAGAAGGCGACCGCTGCGAAGGCACCTGCCAAGAAGGCGGCCGCGAAGGCGCCGGCGAAGGCCAGCAAGGCCGCTGCGAAGAAGTCCACCCGCCGCTGACCCCCACGGGTCCGGACAGACAACGGCCGTCGCCCCCCGGGTAGGGACGACGGCCGTTGACGTGTAGGCGGCGGTGAAAGCCGCGCTAGAGGCGATCCGCCTCGACGCTCGCGCGGGCCCGCAGCTCGGTGGAGCGGAACGGGTCGCGCGGCGGTGGAACAACCATGGCGAGCGTGGAGCCCTCGGAGGACAGACCGCCGAGCGCCATCACCGACGCGAGCACCGACTCGGTCGTGAGGCCGGCGTCGGCGCCGGCCGCGGTGACGAGGACGCGGTACACGGTGATGTAGTGCCGGGCGGGTGTGTCGTACGACCAATCCACCGAGCCGAAGTGGATCGCCGAGCCGTGACTGCCGCCAGGGCCGTCCCAGCCGCCGCTCCACACCTGGATGCCGGCCGGCCCGGCAGAGAACACGCCGCCGCGCGAGACGTCCTCACGCGCGGCGGCGGCGAGCAGGTGCCGAGCCTCGCGCTCGGGGAGCACGAGGGCAGGGCGGATCTGGCTCTGCACCGCGAGCTGCCCGGGCCGCGTCAGCCGGAACGACTTGTGCATCGGCTTGGGGCTCTCGACGGTGTAGACGGTCACCGTGTCCTCCGGGGTCGCGAACGGGGTGCTTGTGGAGCTGTCCCCCTTCCCATCGGCCGTCCGGTCGCCAAACCTTTTGCGGCGAACGGGTGAACCTGCGGCCAGCTGCCCACGATCAGCCCGTCCGCTTTGCTCCGTTCGGCTCAGCTACCAGCCACCCGCAACCAGAACGAAAGCCCCAGGTCGTCGTCGACGTGCGGTGCGAGGTCTGCGATGGGATGGCCCTCACTGACCTCGACGGCGAGCACCTCGTCCGCGAGCCGGGACGACCCCTCCCGAAGCGCCTCGGCCAGATCCCCGTCGGCCCTCCACCACAGCTCGATGCGATCGCTGACGTCGAGGCCGTTGCTCTTGCGGCCGTCCTGGATGAGGCGTACGGCGTCGCGCAGCAGGCCGGCCCGGCGCAGCTCCGGGGTGAGCTCGAGGTCGAGCGCCACGGTCTCACCATGGCCGCTGGCGACCGCCCATCCGCTGCGCGGGGTCTCGGTGACGATCAGCTCCTCGGCGCTCAGGGCAACGGTCTCGCCGTCGACGACGACCGCCGCCGTGCCCGTCGACAGCGCTGCGGCGAGCGCCGGCCCGTCGGCTGCGTGGATCGCGTCGGCGACGGTCTGGGTGCGCTTGCCGAACCTCTTGCCGAGGACCCGGAAGCTGGCCTTCACCGTGACGTCGACCAGGTCGCCGGAGAGCCGCTCGAGCGTGACGACGTTCAGCTCGGCCGCGACGAGCGCGCGCAGCTCCTCCGGCAGGGACTCCCACCCCGAGGCGCTCACCAGCGCGCGGGCCAGCGGCTGGCGGGTCTTCGTCTTGGACTCGGCCCGCGCCGCCCGGCCCAGGTCGACGAGCCGTCGTACCAAGGCCATGTCCGAGGCCAGTCGCTCGTCGACGAGCTCGCCGCCGATCCGCGGCCACGACGCCAGGTGGACGGAGTCGGGCAGCTGGTCCGAGGGCGCGAACACCGCGTCCCAGACCTCGTCGGCGACGAACGGCGTGAACGGCGCCAGCAGCAGCGTCACGACATACAGGCACTCGTGCAGCGTTGCCAGCGCCGACGGGTCGCCCTCCCAGAACCGCCGCCGGGACGTGCGGACGTACCAGTTGGACAGGTCGTCGATGCAGCCCGACAGCGCCCGCCCCGCGCGCAGCGAGTCGAACTCCTCCAGGGCAGCGGTCACCTCGAGCGCGGTCGCGTGGACCTGCGACAGCGCCCACCGGTCCAGCAGCGTCGGCTCGCCGGGGTCGACGGTGTGGGGTTCCCAGCCGTTGGCGTCGGCGTACAGGGTGAGGAAGGCGGCGGTGTTCCAGAAGGTCAGCAGGACCTTGCGGACCGCCTCGTCGATGGCCTCGTGCGAGACCCGTCGCGCCGACCACGGGCTGCCGCCGCAGAGCATGAACCAGCGCAGCGCGTCGGCCCCGTGCCGCTCCATCAGCTCGAACGGGTCGAGCACGTTGCCGAGGTGCTTGCTCATCTTGCGGCCGTCCTTGTCCAGGATGTGGCCGAGGCAGAGCACGGTCTCGTACGACGAGCGGTCGAACACCAGGGTGCCGACCGCCATCAGCGTGTAGAACCAGCCGCGGGTCTGGTCGATCGCCTCGCAGATGAACTGCGCCGGGTACGCCGGCTCCTCACCGGACCACGGGTAGCCGACCTGGGCGAACGGCATCGAGCCGGAGTCGTACCAGCCGTCGATGACCTCCGGGACGCGGCGGCTCTCTGCGCCGCACTCCTTGCACGGAACGGTCACGTCGTCGACGTACGGCCGATGCGGGTCGAGGTTCGACACGTCGCTGCCACTGAGCTCCGAGAGCTCCTTGAGCGAGCCCACCGCCAGCCAGTGGCCGGAGTCGGCGGTGCAGCGCCAGACCGGCAGCGGGGTGCCCCAGTAGCGGTTGCGGGACAGGGCCCAGTCGATGTTGTTGTTCAGCCAGTCGCCGTAGCGCCCCGTCTTGATGGTCTCGGGGTGCCAGTCGGTCTTGGCGTTCTCCTCCAGGAGGCGGTCCTTGATCGCCGTCGTGCGGATGTACCAGCTCGGCAGGGCGTAGTAGAGCAGCGCGGTGTCACACCGCCAGCAGTGCGGGTAGTTGTGCTCGTAGGGCACCGACTGGAACAACAGGCCGCGTTCGTCCAACGACTGGACGAGAACGGGGTCCGCCGTCTTGAAGAACATCCCGCCGACCAGCGGCAGGTCCTGCTGGAAGGTCCCGTCGGGCCGGATCGGGTTGACCACCGGCAGCCCGTAGCGGCGCGCGACCTCGAGGTCCTCAGCGCCGAACGCGGGGGACTGGTGCACCAGCCCGGTGCCGTCCTCCACCGTCACGTAGTCCGCCAGCCCGACGTAGTGCGCATCCGGGATCTCGAGAAGATCAAACGGCCTCGAGTACGACGTGTGCTCGAGCTCGGCGCCTTGGAAGGTCTGCAGGACCTCGACGCCCTCGCCCAGCTTGCCGAGCAGCGGCTCGGCCACGACCAGGACCTCGTCGCCCCGTCTCGCTGCGACATAGGTCACGTCCGGGTGGACGGCGACCGCGGTGTTGCTTACCAGTGTCCAGGGGGTCGTCGTCCAGACCAGCAGGGCCGCGCCGAGCTCCTGGAGGGGCCCGCTGGTGACGGGGAACCGCACATAGACGGACGGGTCGGTCACGAGCTGGTAGCCCTGCGCCACCTCGTGGTCGGACAGTGCGGTGCCGCAGCGCGGGCAGTACGGCGCGACCCGGTGGTCCTCGACGAGCAGGCCCTTGTCGGCGATCTGCTTGAGCGACCACCAGACGCTCTCGACGTAGGACGGGTCCATGGTCCGGTAGGCCGCGGCCATGTCGCACCAGTAGCCCATGCGCCGGGTCATCCGCTCGAACTCGTCGACGTGGCGCAGCACGCTCTCGCGGCACTTCTCGTTGAACGGCGCGACGCCGTACGCCTCGATGTCCTTCTTGCCGGTGAAGCCCAGCTCCTTCTCCACGGCGAGCTCGACCGGCAGGCCGTGGCAGTCCCAGCCGGCACGGCGGGGCACGTGGCGGCCCTGCATCGTCTTGAAGCGGGGGAACAGGTCCTTGAAGACCCGCGCCTCGACGTGGTGCGTGCCGGGGTGCCCGTTGGCCGTGGGCGGCCCTTCGTAGAAGACCCACGGCTCGCCGCCGGCGGTCTGCTCCAGGCTCCGCTCGAACACCTTGTCCCGCTCCCAGCGGCCGAGCACGTCGTGCTCGAGCGCCGGCAGGTCGACCTGGGCGGGCAGCTTCTTCATGCAGGGTCCTCCGTCGGTGGTGCTCGACGGAGGGACGAGGCCCGCCCCCTGCTTCTGGGCGCGGCCCCGCGGTACCACCCTCCTTGGCGCCGGATCGACGCCCGCTCTTGCCCTGCCGTGGCCGCGGCGACCGAGCTGGGGGTGATCTTCACGCCGCGCACGCACCCGGGCTCGCACCGTCCCCGGGTCGCTCCGTGCTGCGTTCGGCGTTACTCGTCCCCGTTCCCGCGACGACCAGCACTCTACCGGCGCCCGACGGTGGCCGTCCCCGCGGTTTCCGCCCCCCACCCGGTGATCCACGGCGCGAACGCCGCAGAACGGGGGGTTCAGTGTCCGTTTTCTGCGTATAAGGCGCCGTGGATCATGGGATGGGGCGGTCGGTCGCCGGCGGCGGAGCGACCGCGGGGGTCGGCGTGCGGCGTGGTGGCTTTGTCGCCGCGAGCGCGCCGACGTATCCTCCGCACGCTCGCGATCAAGTGATCGACACCTAGGGACCTGGGGGCGGTATGGCCGCGGAGCGCGCCGGCATCGGGGGCCGACTTCGCCGTGCGCTGGCCCGCAAGAAGGACGAGCCGCCGGCGCGCGGCGCCACGCCACCCGCCACGCCAGCAGCCAGGCCGGTCGCCACGCCAGCCGCGGGGCCGGCCACGCCGCCCCGGCCGCCGTCCCTCAGCCCGGCCCCCGAACCGAAAGCAGGTCCCGTGAGCCCCACCCCCGCCAAGAAGGCCGCCGCCTCGCCGGCAGCGCCGGCGAAGAAGGCCGCGGCGAGCAAGGCCCCCGCCAAGACCCCCGCGCCGGCGAAGAAGGCGCCGGCGAAGAAGGCTCCGGCGAAGAAGGCGCCGGCGAAGAAGGCGCCGGCGAAGAAGGCGCCGGCGAAGAAGGCGCCGGCGAAGAAGGCTACGG
>JAVXVI010000286.1:0-15445 GCA_032230005.1 Actinomycetota bacterium
AACCACCCGAAGAACGAGTGGCTGTTCAACGAGTCGTGGGGCGTGGACGTCTCGGTCTCGTCGCCGCGACTGCTCGCCGCTGTCGTCGAGGAGGCCGTGTCGGTCGGTGACCTGGTCCGCCTGCTGACCTTCCGGCAAGGGCAGGCCAACCTCGTCGAGCTCACCCTCGCCGCGGACGCGCCCATCGTCGGAAAGCTCGTCGGCACGGTCCCATGGCCGACGGACAGCGCTCTCGTCGCGATCCTGCGCGAAGGGCGCGTGATCGTCCCATCTGCCGACATCTCGCTGGAAGCGGGCGACGAGCTGCTGCTCGTCGCGACCACCGAGGTCGAGGGCGAGCTCGACCATCTGCTGGGCGGTCATCGAATCTGATCGCATCTGACGCCGGTACGGTGGATCGGGTGACCTACATCGACGACGTGCAGGCGGCACAGGCCGCTTGGGAGGACGCCTGCACGGCGCTCGACGAGTTCCAGCGGTTGCACCCGGTGCCCAGCCCGCGCGAGGCGTTGGACGAGCAGACCGAGCTCGAGCTGCTGCAGTCGGAGGAGCGCCAGGCCTGGATCGTCTTGCGCGACCTGCGCGGCTTCTGACCTACCGGTCAGCCGGCAGGCCGGCGCGAAGGTGCGAGCGCCGGACGAACGCGATCGTGGCGGCGACGGCGGCGATCGTGAGCGGCCAGCCCAGCAGGAGCTTGCTGATCGCGAGCAGGTCGGGCCGGTCCGCGTTGTAGAAGACGGTCTGCACGACGGCGCGCAGCGCGAACACGAAGGCCCAGCCGACGGTCGCGACGCTGAAGACGCGCAGCAGGCGGCGGTCGGTGCGCCAGGCGGATCCGAGGCCGTCGACGGCGGCATAGATCGCGCCGACGAGCGGCCGCCGTACCAGCACAGAGCCGAGAAAGACCGCGCCGTACGCCGCATTGATGTAGATGCCGGGCTTGAAGAAGTCACGCGCCTGACCCGACCGGGCGGCGAAGAACACCGCGATGGCCAGCCCGAGGAACCCGGACACGGCCTGCTGCACCGTCTCCTTGCGCACGAGGCGCAGGACGACGACGCCGAGACCGCAGGCGACGGCGGCAGCGATCGCCACGTGCAGCGCCGTCGAGCGGGCAGCGAAGGCGTCGACGACCGCGTTGACGCCCACGAACACGACCGCCGGCAGCCCGCTGTCGACGAGACCGCGCTTGCCACCGAGGCTCTCGACGAGCGCCGGGCCGAGCGGCTTCTCCCCCGACAGCGTGCGCTCGTCGTCCGTCTCAGCCGGAGGGGTGTCAGGCACCGGCCGCGCGCAGCTCGTATGCCGGGTTGTAGATGGTCGGGCGGCCGTCCTGGTGGGTGAGCCGACCGTGGACCACGAGGGTGCGACCGGGGTCGATCCCCCGGATCCGGCGCCGGCCGAGCCAGATCAGCGTGACCGTGCCGGTGCCGTCGTACAGCTCGGCCTCGAGGGTCGGGACACCGGCCCGCGGCCGCAGCACGACCGCCCGAAGGGAGCCGGCGACGCACACCGGCGCACCGACCGAGCACTCGGAGACGTGGGTGGCACCGGCCGACTTGGCCTCGTCCTTGAGCTCGCGGCTCTCGATCTCGGCCTCATCCGCGGTGAGGCGGGACAGCGCGCGGCGGAACCTGCCAGGGTCCTTGTCGACAGCCGTCACACGACCAGCGTAGGTCAGCGCGTCTCGGTGATCTCCGGTCCGCGCTCGGGCATCGGCAGCCCACCCCTTTCCTCCTGCTCTGCGGCCTGCTCGGCGGCCTGCTCGGCGATCTCCTGCGGCAGGTGCAGCGGCAGCGGGTCACGCACGGCCATCGCCTCGTTGCCCCGCACCACGACGACGTCCCGCAGGGCGCGCTCGAGCCCTGCCGCCTGCGCCGTGTCGGTCGCCGCCGGACCCGTCAGCAGCGCCCGGAGGAACCACCGGGGACCGTCCACGCCGAGGAAGCGGGCCGGGGCGAGCATCGTGCCCTGGCCGGGCACCTCCGTCGGGACCTGGGCGCGCAGCTCGGTGCCATACGGCCCGTCCACCTGCTCTGTGCTGCCGCCGCCCTGCAGATGGGCGTCGGCGATCTCCGTGCGGACCTCGTTCCAGATGCCGCTGCGCTTGGGCGCGGCGAACACGTTGACCTGCATCGCCGACTCGCCCTGCACCATGGTGGCGGCAACGACGTCGCCCTCCGGGCTCACGTCGACCCGGACCTCGGTGCCCTCGGGGACGGGGATCTGCAGCGACCCGAGGTCGATGCGCTGCACCTCGTCCACGGGGGCGTCTTCCGAGTCCCACGGACCGGCCGGGCGACCGGGTGCGACCGGCTCCTCCGTCTCGGCCTCGACCGCCAGCTGCGCGTCGATGATCGCGAGCAGCTCGGCGTCCTCGAGCGCCTGGTCCTCAGGGTCGAGGGCGTAGTCCTCGAGGTCGTCCTCGTCAGCGCGCTTCTTGCGTCCGAACACCGTCTCAACCGCCTTCTGTCTCGCCGGCCGAATGGCCGCCCGTGGAGCCGTGTCCGCCCTCGCCCCGCACCGAGTCCGGCAGCTCGCCGGTCTCCCGCCAGGTGACCTGCTCGACCCGCTGGACCACCAGCTGCGCGACCCGGTCCAGCCGGCGCAGCCGGACCGGCTCCGACGGGTCGTGGTTGACGAGGATGACCTTCACCTCACCGCGGTAGCCCGCATCGATCGTGCCAGGGCTGTTGACGATGCCGACGCCGTGGTGCGCAGCGAGCCCCGAGCGGGGGTGCACGAACGCGGCGTAGCCCTCCGGCAGTGCCAGCGCCAGCCCCGTCGGCAGGACGACGCGCTCGCCAGGAGCGACCTCGGCGTCGACGGTCGTGACCAGGTCGCAACCGGCGTCGCCAGGGTGGGCGTACGACGGCAGCGGGACTTCCGGGTCGAGCCGCGTGACGGACACCTCCAGCATGGGCAGGGACCCTACCGCCGTACCGTCTGCCCAACCGTCCTCCCGATCGGAGCACCCTCGTGAGCAAGTCCGTCGTCGTCACCGGCGCGAACTCAGGCATCGGCCTCGTGACCGTCCTGGAGCTGGCCGGCGCGGGCTACGACGTCATCGGCACGGTCCGCAGCGCCGCGAAGGCCGAGCTGGTGCAGGAGGTGGCCCTCGACCGTGGCGTCACCGTTCGCACCGTCGAGCTCGACGTCAACGACGGCGACTCCTGCAAGGCCGGCTTCGAGCAGATCGCCGCGATGACCGACGGCGGCCCGTGGGCCCTGGTCAACAACGCCGGCTACGCGCAGGCCGGCTCGGTCGAGGACGTCGACGACGAGCTCGTCCGGGCGCAGCTCGAGACCAACCTGATCGCCCCGATCCGGCTGGCGCGGCTGGTGCTGCCGAAGATGCGGGCCCGCGGCGAGGGGCGCATCCTCAACGTCAGCTCGGTCGCCGGCCGCATGTCGACCCCGCTGATGGGCTGGTACTGCGCGTCCAAGCACGGGCTGGAGGCGGTCACGGACTGCCTGCGCATGGAGGTGGAGCCCGACGGGATCCGGGTCATCCTCATCGAGCCCGGCATGTTCGGCACCGACATCTGGTCAGCCGCGTCGGCCCAGGAGTTCCCGGCGCCGACCACGTCCCGCTACGCCGCGGCCTACGCCCGGGCCGACTCGATGAGCTCGCAGTCGAGCAAGCTGCCCGACCCGGTCTGGGTCGCGAGGACGATCCGGGTCGCGCTGTCCAACCCGCTGCCCATGGCCCGCTACGTCGTGGGGGCGGATGCCGTCGGCGGCATCCTCGCCGAGACGCTCGTGCCGACCGCGGTCACCGACTACGTCAAGGCGGTCACGGCCGGCCTGCGCGAGCTCCCGATAAAGATCCCGTTCCTGAAGTGACGTACGTCGAACGCTGGATCGTCCCGTGGTTGTGGTGGCCGTGGGCGCTCGGGCTGGCCGTTCTCGTCTCGGCCGAGCTGCACGGCGGTGCACCGGGCACCCGCGCCGTACTCCCCTATGCCGTGCTGCTGCCGCTGACCGTCCTGCTACTGGCTCTGGGCTCGCGCGGGCGGATCGAGCTGCGCGACGGGGTCCTGCACGTGCCGGGCGCCCGGATCCCGGTCGTCCACCTGGACCACGGCGTCGTCCTGGACCGGCAGGCGTTCCGCCAGCAGACGGGGCCGATGGCCGACCCGCGCGCGTTCGTCGTCAGCCGGCCATGGCTGCACACCGCGGTGCGGCTCATGGTTGCCGACCCGGAGGACCCGACGCCGTACTGGGTCGTCGGCACCCGACGGCCGGAGCAGCTGCTCGCAGCCCTCGCCGCGGTCGGCGCCCACTGACCTAGCCGGCGCGGGTGTCCATCGGCTCGCTGCGGGGCAGGGGAAGGCCAACGGAGCGGAGCAGGAGGACGTCATGGCGCTGGCCAAGGTCGGCTGGAAGGTGGTCGGCGTTCTCAGCGGGCTGGTCGCCGCGCGCACGAGCAAGAAGGTCCTGGACGCGACGTGGGCCAAGACGAAGGGCGGCGAGCCGCCCCGCAACCCGGCGGCTCCCGGCACGTCATGGACAGAGGCCCTCACCTGGGCGGCGGCGAGCGGTGTGGCTGTCGGCGTCGCCCGGCTGCTGGCCGCCCGCGGCAGCGCGCAGGCGTGGAAGAAGACCACCGGTTCGCTGCCGCCCGGCCTGGAGGAGGTCGGCGCGTAGAACCCGGCGCGGCGTGGGGCAAGTCGCCGCGTGCTGGGTAGCGTGACGATCATGGTCGAGACGCTCCCCGAGGCGCGCGGTCGCGCGGTCGACCTGGACGTGTTGCTGGCCAGCCATCTCAAGCGGGGCCTGCAGGCGACGGTGCTCGAGCGGCGGACCGCGACGGTCGTCTTCGAGACCGGCGGCGGCGGCACGTGGACCATCGACATCGCGGGCGGCCGTGGCCGGGCCCGACGGGGCAGCGCTCCCCACCCGACCCTCACGGTGACGGCCCGCCCGGACGTCCTGGCCGACATCGTTCAGGCCCGCACCTCCGGGGTGAACGCCTTCCTGTCCGGCGAGCTGACGGTCCGCGGGGACCTCGCGCTGGCCCTGCAGCTCGACGGCCTCTTCACCGGCGACACCACCCGGGACGTCACCCACCCCCGGGCGTTCAACATCGATGCGATGGGCATCCGCACCTCCTACCTCGAGGCCGGTCCGCCGGACGCCCCGCCGGTGCTGCTCCTGCACGGGCTCGGCGCCACCAACGCCTCGCTCCTGCCCGTCCTCGCCGACCTCGCCGTCGACCACCGGGTCATCGCGCCGGACCTGCCCGGGTTCGGGTCCTCGGCGGCGCCGTCCTCGCCGTACAACCCGGCGTGGTTCGCGGCCTGGGTCGAGGCGTTCCAGGCCGCGACGCACAGTCGCGGGGCAGTGCTGATCGGCAACTCCCTCGGCGGCCGGATCGCGCTCGAGGCCGGGCTGACGCATCCGCGCTCGGTCCGCGGTCTCGTGCTGCTCACCCCGTCGCCGGCCTTCGTGCGGCTGCGCCAGTGGGTTCCCCTCGTCCGTGTGTCATCGCCCCAGCTGGCCCGGCTGCCGATCCCGCAGCTGACGCACTGGATGGTCGTGGAGGGGATCCGCGCGATGTTCAGCCAGCCCGATCGGCTGCCGCGGCCGTGGTACGACGCAGCGGCGGACGAGGCCCGACGGGTGCTGCGCAAGCCGGCGCACCGGGTGGCGTTCTTCTCCAGCGCGCGGCAGATCTACCTGGAGGACGCCTACGGCAAGAACGGCTTCTGGCAACGACTGCCGAGCCTCGCCCCGCCGGCGCTGTTCATCTGGGGCGACCGCGACCGCCTGGTGCCGTCGTCGTTCGCGCGGCACGTCGCGGCGGCGCTTCCGGATGCGGGACAGGTCGTCCTGGAGGACTGTGGTCACGTACCGCAGTTCGAGCACCCGGTCGAGACGATGGCGATGGTTCGGGGGTTCCTGGAGCACCTGTAGGGGATCGCGTGCAGGCCTTCCTCCCCTACGCCGACCTGACCGCGTCGTCGGCCGCCCTCGACGACCGACGGCTGGGCAAGCAGCGGGTGGAGACGTTCCAGATCCTGCGGGCGCTGACCTGGCCGACGTACGCCTGGAAGAACCATCCGGCGGTGAAGATGTGGCGAGGCTTCGTGCCCGCGCTCGTCGCCTACGGGCTCGAGAACTGCGCGGAGTGGACCCACCGTGGCTACGCCGACACCGTGGCCGAGCAGCTGCTCGCATGGGGCTCGCCGTCGTCGTACGACCTCCCGCCCTGGTTCGGTCTCGACGCCCTGCATCGCTCGCACCAGTCGTCGTTGCTGCGCAAGGACCCGTCGTACTACGGACTGCTGTTCCCGGGCGTGCCCGACGACCTGCCCTACCACTGGCCGCCGCCGGTCTTCCCTCGCTGGCCGGTACGACGGGGGCCGCAGCCGGTCGGGTTGGCCGACGCGCTGCAGCTGCTCGGCTATCCGGCACCCCTGCCCGGCCAGATGGAGGCGGTCGCCGACGTGGTCGCCGGCCACGACCACGTGCTGACGCTGCCTCCGGGCGCGGGCGCGACGACCGCGGGTCTGCTCGCCGGGCTCTGCACGCCCGGCCGGACGCTCTGGATCACGCCGACGGAGGGCCCACTCGCACCGCCTCCCGCTGTTGATCCACGCGCCGTTCGGCGGTCTTTGGCGCCCACGAAGCCGCCGAGAGCCGCGTCGATCAACAAGAAGCCGCCGGCCTCGACGGCCAAGTCCCCCGGGCCGGAGGACCTGCTGGCGATGCGGGCCGAGCAGGCGCCGTCGGACTGGGTCTTCCGCCGCCCGGACGAACCCACCAAGGGCGCGGTCGGGCTGGTGGTCGTCGACGGCGCCGGGCGGCTCGGCACCTGGACCCGCCCCGTGCTCGCCCCTGTCCTTCGCCTCGTGCGGAGCTAGCGAGGGCGCTCGTCGGTCATCATGCTGAGCTCCATCGCGAACAGCCGCGCAGTCTGCACCGCCGAGGCAACGACGGAGGCGAACGACAGGATCAGCAGCCGATCCTGCTCGTCGAAGGCGTCAACCACGGTCGAGTCGACCTGCAGCACGCCGATGACGCGGCCCTCGGCCAGCAGCGGCACGCCGTAGTAGCTGCGCACCCCGCCGGAGGTCGCGTTGCTCGCCGCGTTGGCTTGCACGGACGAGACGATGGTGATGTCCGGCAGGTACCTCGGTTCGCCTGTCGAGGCGATGGTCCCGGCGATCCCCTTGCCGACCGGCACCGTCGCCCGCAAGGCCTCGGGTGGCGCGGGTGGGTCGGTGGCCGCGAGCCGCACGACGTTGCCCTCGACGAGCTGGATCGAGCCACCGGAGAAGTCGACGACCTTGCGCAGCGCGACGAACGACCGCTCCAGCACCGACTCCAGATCGAGGCACGCGCTGACGTCGCGGGCGCAGTCGAGCAGCAGCCGGTACCGCCGAGCCTCGTCCAGCCCGCCCTTGGCATCGGTGGAACCGGTCCGCGGCGCCGGCACGAGGCCCTCGACGCTGGCGGCGGCGCCCAGCACGCCGGCGGCGGCATCCGACGCCATCGGGCTGGCCAGCACGTAGCCCTGCGCAGCCTCGCAGCCCAGCCGGCGCAGCTGGGCCAGCTGCTCAGGCGTCTCAGCGCCCTCGGCGACCACGCGCAGCCCGAACGCATGCGCCATCGCCACCACACCGCCGACGATCGCGGCACTGCCGGCGTCCGTCGCGACGCCCGCGACGAACGACTGGTCGACCTTCACGGTGTCCACCGGGAACTGCGTCAGATACGACAGCGACGCGTGGCCCGTCCCGAAGTCGTCGATGGCAAGCCGGACGTCCATGTCGCGCATGGCCCGCAGGGCAGTGACGACGGGTACGACGTCGCCGACCAGCGCGGTCTCGGTGAGCTCCAGGCACAAGCGTGACCCGGGCAGCCCTGTCTCGATGAGCAGGTCGCGCACCAGGTCGGGGAAGCCCGCCATGGTCAGCTGCCGGGGAGAAACGTTGACCGCGACCGTCGTCGGTGCACCGCTGCCGCGCGGCCAGCCGGCCGCATCGGTCATGGCCCGCCGCAGGACCCAGGTGCCGAGCTCGACGATCAGGTCGCTCTGCTCGGCGACCGGCACGAACTCCGACGGCCGGATGCTGCCGCGCTCCGGGTGGTACCAGCGGACGAGCGCCTCGAGTCCCGAGACGCGACCGGTGGAGAGCTCGACGACCGGCTGGTAGACCAGCCGCAGGCCGTCCTCGCGGACCGCCCGCCGCAGATCGGTCTCGAGCTCGTGGGTGCGGAGCGCGGCATGGTGCAGCGACGGCGTGAACATCTGGACCCGTCCGCCGCCGGCCGTCTTCGCGGCGTACATCGCGGTGTCGGCGTCGCGCAACAGCGTGTCGCCGGTGTCGCCGCCCCGGGCGATGGCAGCGCCGATGCTCGCAGCGATCACGACGTCTGATCCCGACTCCAGATGCACGGGCGGCCTCAGCACGGCCAGGACCCGCACGCCGATCCGGATGAGGTCGTCCTCGGCTCCCGCGTCGTAGCAGAGCATCACGAACTCGTCGCCGCCGATGCGCGCGACGAAGTCGCCGGGGCGCAGCACCTGCGACAACCGCCGCGCGGCCGTCACCAGCAACGCGTCGCCGGCGGCGTGCCCGAGTCCGTCGTTGACGACCTTGAACCGGTCCAGGTCGAGGAACAGCACGCCGACCCGGTCGCCGCGCTCCAGCGCGCCGTCGATCCGCGAGTGCAGCAGTGCCCGGTTGGGCAGCCCGGTCAGGCCGTCGTGCGTGGCCAGGTGCGACAGTCGCGCCTCGGCCTCCTTGCGGTCCGTGATGTTCTCGATCTGCAGCACGATCCGAGGCGGCACCCCGACAGACCCGGTCAGCCAGGAGGCGGCGATCAGCCCCCACCGCAGCTCGCCGTTGGGCCCGCTCAGCCGCACCTCCAGGCGGGCGCCGCCGCGGCCACCGGACAGCTCGCGCAGCGTCCCGCGCAGCACCTCCTGGTCGTCGCGCACGACGTGGCTGTCCAGCGCCGTCCCGACGAGCTGGTCCTCCGTACTGCCCAGGAGGAGGGCGAGCGAGCGGTTGGCCTGGAGCAGCACCAGTCGCTCGTCCAGCAGCGCCATGCCGATCGACGCGTGCTCGAAGGCGGCGCGGAACTGCTCCTGGGCCTGACGCAGCCGGCCTCCGGCCCGCCGGGTGAGGCTGGCGATCGCCGCCGCCGGCGCCGAGAACAGCACGATGAGCAGCCAGATCTGCGTGGCGCCGTACGTCGCGCCGGTCTGGTCCTGCTGCGGCCAGAGGCTCGCGACCAGGCCAACGGGTACCCCCGTGACAAGGGCTCCCCGCCAGCCCCATCGGACCGGGCCGATGAGCAGGACGAAGATGCCGTACGTCGTGCCGGCCCCCGGATGGGAGGCGAACGCGATCGTGTAGCCGGTGTAGACGAGCACGTCCAGGGCGGTGGAGATGCGAGCGGCCTGGTGGGCGGCCGCGTCGGTCGTGATCCGGCTCAGCGGTACGACGGCGGCCAGGCTGACGAGGGCGAGGGCGACGTGCACCCAGACCGCGACACGCAGATCCGTCCGAGGCGCGTTCTCACCGCCGACGGTGACCAGCAGGGTGGCCGCGCCCGCCATCGCCACAGCGGCGCGCAGCAGCCCGATGGTGGCCTCGGTGCGGGCGGCGGGCAGGCCGGCCGCCAGCCGGGCGCTGAGTCCGCCCGCTCGGGTGCGGGAGAGAGCCACGCGGGACCCCCTCGTGGTGGCTGCGGTGTCGGGTTCGCCCCGACGTTAGGGGGACTGTCACGCAGAGTCACTGGTCATCCGTGATGACCAGAACTAGTCCCTACGGACGGTCGCTCTCAGTGACCTTTTCGCAAGTCGGCGCGGAGCTTGTCCCCCAGCGATCGTGTCTCGCGCCGGTTGAGCTCGGCACCGGCGACAGCTCCGGCGAGGAACGGTGCGAGCGTCGTGACGTTGCGCCCGAGGCGGCGCAGAACCCGGCTGCGCAGCTGTGCGCGAGCAGCCGTACCGAGCACGCTGGCCAGCGAAGGCGTCCCCGCCGACAGGTCGATGCCGCGCTTGGTCGCCCACGACATCAGGTAGGCGGTGGCCACCTGGCTGCGGCTGCCGACCGGCGAGCGGCCGTAGACGACGTGCAGCTCGGCGACGAGCTTCAGCTCGACAGCGATGACGGCAAGCGTCTCCGCCGCGAGCTGCACCGGCGCAGCCAGCAGAGCCGGCGGCGCTGCGAGCTCCACCGAGGCGAGCGCGCCGCCGGCCGCGCCGATCGCCGCCGTCGTACGCGCCGCTGAGCTCACCAGCGACTCGGCGAGGTCGTCGCCGGACAAGCCACCGTGGTGCTGACGAAGGGTGAGCAGGTCGCGCACCGGGATGTGCGGGGCGACGTCGGCGACGGCGTCAGCCAGCCACTTGCCGCTGACCGCCGCACGTCCGCCGGCGGCGCGCGCGCCGACAGCCAGGGCGCGGCCCAGGCCTACGAGCAGCCGGCCCCGCTCCCGGCGGTCGACGTCGTCGCGGGACAGCCGCGCTACGAGGCTGCCGACCTCGTCCTGGTGGACCGTCTCGCCACCCATGTCCGGCGGCCGCCTACGCGCACTCGCGGCAGATCAACCGGCCGCCCTTGTCCGAGGCGAGCTGGCTGCGGTGGTGGACGAGGAAGCAGTTGGAGCAGGTGAACTCGTCGCTCTGCTTCGGGAGGACGCGCACGGTCAGCTCCTCCCCCGACAGGTCGGCTCCGGGGAGCTCGAGGGCTTCCGCGAGGTCGGCCTCGTCGACGTCCACGCTGCTCGCCTGAGCCTCCGCGCGGCGCGCCTTGAGCTCTTCGAGGCTGTCCTCACCGAGGTCGTCGGCCTCTGATCGGCGGGGCTGGTCGTAGTCGGTGGCCATGGTCTTGGGCCCTCTCTGTTCGTGTCCGGCGCGTGCACAACGCACAGGTGCGCCGTCTTGTGCCCACCCTGGGTGTGACGTAGACCGCGCACCCCGGGCTCCTGTGAAGCGCCGAAGGCTAGCGGCCCGACCTGTACGGCGCCTGAGCCAGGGGTGCGCGGGGGGTTACTGGGATGGTTCGGGGTAGTTCGCCCCCGTGACCAGCTACGGATACTTCCTCTCCAGCGAGGAGCACGGCCCGCCCGCCCTGCTCGACCAGGCCGTGCTCGCCGAGCGGTCCGGCTTCGACGCCCTGTGGATCTCCGACCACTACCACCCCTGGATCGACGAGCAGGGGCAGTCGCCGTTCGTCTGGTCGGTCCTGGGTGCGATCGCGGCCAGGACCGAGAGGGTGCGCTGCAGCACGGCCGTCACCGCCCCGACCGTGCGGATCCACCCGGCAGTCCTCGCCCAGGCGGCCGCGACGACGCAGGTGATGTTCGACGGGCGGTTCAGCCTCGGGGTGGGCAGCGGCGAGGCCCTCAACGAGCACATCCTCGGCGGCGCGTGGCCGACGGCCGACGTCCGCCTGGAGATGCTCGAGGAGGCGGTCGAGGTCATGCGTGAGCTGTGGAGCGGCGATGTCGTACGCCATCGCGGTCGGCACTACACCGTGGACACCGCCCGCATCTACACGCTTCCCCGGCAGGGAGTGCGCGTGCTCGTCTCCGGCTTCGGTCCCAAGGCGACCGAGCTGGCGGCTCGCATCGGCGACGGCTACGTCACGACGACACCCGACCCCGAGCTCATCTCGCTGTACCGCAAGAACGGCGGCCAGGGCCCGGTCCAGGGTGGCGTGAAGGTGTGCTGGGCGGCCACGCGCGAGGAAGCGCGCAAGACGGTGCACCGGCTCTGGCCCAACGCCGCGATCCCGGGTGAGGCCGCCCAGGTGCTGCCCTCACCCGCGCACTTCGAGCAGGTCAGCGAGCTGGTCGACGAGGACACGGCCACCAAGAGCGTCGCCTGCGGCCCGGACGTCGCGGACTTCGTGGAGAGCATCAAGAAGTACGTCGATGCCGGTGTCGACGAGGTCTACATCTCGCAGATCGGCCATGACCAGGAGGGCTTCTTCAGGTTCTGGGACAGCGAGCTGCGGGAAGCACTGGCCGGCCTCTAGGAGCTCATCCGAGCGAACTTCCAGAACTCCGCTGTCGCGTCGACCTCGTCCCCCGGGACGGTCCACCGGTGCGGGAAACCGGGCAGCTGCTGGATGATGATGCTGCTGCCGGGGGCCGCCTGCCGGACGGTGCGCACGTCGCGCAGGAAGCAGCGCAGCCGGGTCGAGTAGCGGTCGCCGGTGAACGGCACCGCGGTGTCCCGCAGCCCGTTGAGGGCTAGAGCGTGGATCGGCCCGTCGCAGTGCGGGATCTCCAGCGTCCCGGCCATGACCCCGATCGTGTCGACCAGCTCCGGCCGGGCGCAGGCCAGCCGGTAGGCCATCATCCCGCCGTTGGAGAACCCGACGGCGGCGATCCGTCCCGCCCCACGCGTCTTGAGATCGCTGACGACATCGGAGAGGAAGCCGACGTCGTCGACGCCGTACGACGCGGCAGCTCCGCAGCACAGGCCGGCGTTGAAGGACTCCCGGACGCCCTCGGGGTAGGCGACGAGGTCACCGTCGCGGTCGGAGTAGGCCTTGAACCCGGCAACGGACTCGAAGTGCGCGGGGGTGTCCTTGATGCCGTGCAGCACGATCATCGCCGGCCGCCCCTCGACCATCGACGGCACCCGCAGCAGCAACGGCGGGGTGTGCAGGATGTAGGCCCGGCCGCTGGGCAGGACGACGCGGGTGTCGGTGCCCTCCCGCACCGGGTCGATCGCCCCGGCGAGCGGCGCCGCGATCCCGGCCACGGCAACCAGCCCACCGAGGGCTGCGAGGATCACCCGTCGCCTGGTCCAGCGCATCGATCCTCCCCTCACGTCGCGGCGGCTCAGTGTCCCTTACGGGGGCCTTTGGTCGCGGCCCCGCGCCGGGACCGGCGCGCGGCTGCTTCCGGGTAGGCGCCCCAGAGCAGGTCGGTCAGCTCGCGCACGACAGCATCGCGCCCCGGGGAGCCGCCGAGCAACCACCAGTCGCCGGCGCTCTGGACCATTCCGACGATCCCCCGGGCCCAGGTCTCTGCCCGGTCCGAGCCGGCGGGCAGCCCCAGCTCGGCGGCGACTCCCAGCGCGAGGAGCTCGGAGAAGCGGCGCAGGAACGTCTGGACCTGGCCGTGCGCCTGGGCGGCCGCCGGGAACTCGGCGGAGTGCATGAGGAAGCGGTAGACCTGCGGCTCGGCCTCGATCGTCGCGAGGTAGGCGTCGATCGTGCGCTCGACCCGCTCCCGCGCGGTGCCCCCGGCCGCGAGCGCCTGCTGCAGCACCTCGAGCAGCCGGTCGGTGTGCCGCTCCGCCAACGCGGCGTACAGGCTGCCCTTGTCCCCGAAGTGCCGGTACAGGATCGGCTTCGTGATGCCGGCCTCCGCGGCGATGGACGCCATCGAGACGGTCGGACCGACCCGCTGCACGATCCGGTCGGTGGCGTCCAGGAGCGCCTCGCGGCGGGCACCCCGGTCGGCCAGCGCCGTCGCGGCGGCAGACGGCATCAGGGGATCTGGATGCCGGAGATCGCCCGGCTGATGATCAGGCGCTGGATCTCGCTCGTGCCCTCGAAGATCGTGTAGATCTTCGCGTCGCGGTGCCACCTCTCCACGGGGTACTCCCGGGTGTAGCCGTTGCCGCCGAGGATCTGGATGGCCTGCTCGGTCACCCACACCGCGGTCTCGCCGGCGTACAGCTTCGACATCGAGCCCTCGCCGCTGCTGAACGGGACCTGGTTGCGTCCCATCCAGGCCGCCCGCCAGACCAGCAGCCGCGCGGCATCGAGCCGGGTCTTCATGTCGGCCAGCGTGAAAGCGATGCCCTGGTTGGCGACGATCGGCCGGCCGAACTGCTCGCGGGTCTTGGCGTAGTCGAGGCTGTACTCGTAGGCCGCACGAGCGATACCCACCGCCTGTGCGCCGACACTCGGGCGGCTCGCCTCGAAGGTCGCCATGGCGGCCTGGCCGCCCTTCTCGCGGGCGCTCTGCACCTGCTCGCCGCGCTTGGCCGCCTCCATCCGCTCCCGGGCCTTCGCGAGCCGCGCGTCGAGCTTGTCCTTGCCGCCGAGCAGTGCCGACCCGGGGATGCGCAGGTCGTCGAGGATGACCTCGGACGTGTGGGAGGCGCGGATGCCGTGCTTCTTGAACTTCTGGCCCTGGGCAAGCCCCTTGCCCTTGAACTCCGGGCCGACGACGAACGACGCCTGACCGCGTGCCTTCAGCTCGGGCTCCACCGCAGCGACGACGACGTGCACGTCGGCGATGCCGCCGTTGGTGATCCACGTCTTGACGCCGTTGAGGACCCACTCGTCCTTGGCCTCGTCGTACACCGCCCTCGTCTTCATGCTGCTGACGTCCGAGCCGGCGTTGGGCTCGGAGACGGCGAGCGCGGCCAGCTTCACGTCGTCAGCAGTCCCGAAGCACTGCGGCACCCACTCACCGACCTGCTCTGGTGTGCCGTTGCTGAGGATGCCGGCGACGCCGAGGGTCGTGCCGACGATCGACAGGCCGATGCCCGCGTCACCCCAGAAGAGCTCCTCCATCGTGATCGGGACGCCGAGCCCGGTGGGGTCGAACCACTGCTGGCCGAAGAACTCCAGTGAGTAGATGCCGACCTTCGCGGCCTCCTGGATGATCGGCCAGGGCGTCTCCTCCCGCTCGTCCCACTCGTGGGCGGCGGGCCGGATCACGTCGGCGGCGAAGGTGTGGAGCCAGCGCTGCAGCTCGCGCTGGTCGTCGTTGAGCTCGAGCGAGAAGCCGGGGGCAGCAGGTTCCGTCATGTTACTCACGGTAACACCAGCAGCCCTGCCGTCGCGATGAGTCTTGACACGAGGTTTGTCCATGTTGTGAACTAACCCTGTGTCTGAGCAGGCCGGTGTCGACCCGAGCGCCTACCGCCGCGCCATGTCGCGACTGCCCACCGGCGTGACGCTGGTGACGACCGTCGCGGCCGACCAGCCCGAGGTCATGACCGCGAACGCGGTGATGTCGGTCTCCCTCGACCCACTGCTTCTCGTCGTGAGCGTGAAGGCTCCGTCGCGTTGGCTGAGTGCCGTCGCGGACCACGGCGCGTTCGCAGTGAACGTGCTGGCCGAGCACCACGCGCCACTGTCCCGCTGGGGAGCCTCCTCGGCCCGACACCTGACGCATGACCCGCTGAACGGCTGGAGCGCGCACGCCAGCGCGCAGACTGGATGCGCGTTGCTCGAGGACGCGGCAGCCCAGTTCGACTGCGTTCTCGATGCGGTGCACGGCGCCGGCGACCATGCCCTCGTCGTCGGCCGGGTCCTGGCGACCGCCGCCTCGGAGCTGGTGCGCCCGCTCGTGTTCCACGCCTCGCGCTACGTCGCGGTGGGCGACCCGGTGCCAGAAGAAGGCCTGTCGAGCTCAGCGGCGGGCTGATCGCACCGCGAATCCACCGGCGGCGGCGAGCACCAGCACACCCAAACCGACCCACAACGCCACGGGGATGCCGTCG
>JAVXVI010000287.1:0-3272 GCA_032230005.1 Actinomycetota bacterium
CCAGCGAAGTAGGCAGCGTTGAACATCGTGGTGGCGAATTGGCTCACGCCGCCGCCGACGTCCAACGACAGCTTTCCGTCAAGGATGAAGGGAGCGCGGACGTAGCCCTTGGCGAGGGTCCGCCGTCCGACGATCCCGTTCAGGCTGAAGGCTTGGCCTCGCGGCACGACAATGCCGTCGATCGTCCGTGCGATCACCCTGATGTTCGTCACTCGTGCCGGGCAGCAGGGAAAGTAGGTGGTGAAGGTGCCGAGCAGGGAGTTCACGGCTTGCGCGTCTGCATCGGACATCGCGGGCTGGCTGATCGCAGGAACCACGGTCGCGTCGCCAGTAGCCCCGCGGCGCAGCCATGCCCTGATCGCGTCCGCGACCTGACGGCTGGACACGGGCTGGCCGGTGTGGCCAGCCGCGGTCAAGTGCATCTCAACGGGCACCGGTCGCCATCGCGCACTGCCCTTCTCCGACAGCTGCGCCGTAGGCCTTGGCACGTTGAGTCGTGGCTCAAGCACGGGCACGGCGAGCTGGTGGGCCACTGAAGCGAACAACCGATCGGCCGTCGGTCGCAGGTCCAGCGAAAGCACATTGGAAGTGCGCGCGACCGTGAGATGGGGGCCCAGGGCCGACCAGGGCAACGGCGCTGACCGCTCGCCAGCGCGCACGGTCACCGGTCGGGAGAGGAGCCCCTGTCCCTGTTGCGTCAGGTGCGCAACGTCGTGGTTGGTCGCGAGGGCTGGTCGTATGACCACCGGGATGTCAACCCGGGATGCAACTGGCAGGCGACGCAGGAGCCCCGTGAGGACTGCCTCGATTACTGCACCGTCGACCGTCTGCCCCGATGCGGGTGCGACCGGTCGCAACATGCCATTGACGTATTGAAGGTCGCCAGCGGTAGCGGGCACGGTTCCTCGCGCGCGCAGCAGCGAGATCGTCCGCCCGACCGCCGCGGGCTCACGGATGAGCACTGGAACGACGTTGTGTGTGCTGCGGCTACCCCAGAGGCGCTGCGGGAGCGGAATGCGCAGGGCGTCAGACGCTGTCGCGTCGACGTCGATGGACAGTCCGATCTCTGCTGCAGGAAGCCTCTGCAGCTGCCCGCCCATGGCGACGGTGATGGTGTCGGCGGCATGAGCAGCGCGTTCCACCAGGGCCACGAGCTCTGCGCGGTTGAGGTCCGCTGCTGGCAGGCCTCCGACGAATGTCCCCTGCGGGGTCTTCGTCACCGTCGTCGCCGCTGAACGCGCGAGCAGGGACCCGCCGGCGACGGTGACCGCCAGAACTAGAAGCAGCGGTATCAGTCGCTTCATAGCTCGTCCCTTCGGGCTCAGCCGTGCGAACTCGGCGAATGGTGATGCGGGGCCATGCCGGCTTGCTTCAGTCAGATGACTGGAACTCGCGCCCCGCCTTGGGCTTGGCGGAGGCCAGACACTGGCCGGGGCGGGTCGCCCGTCAGCGGGTCGGCTGAGGGACGAAAGGGGTTCGAAGGGGGGAAGATCGCCGAGTACTGTGCGCCGCAGAGCACCAACGGGCTGGTGACTTGGTCACCGGAGGTGGCGCGGCGTGGCTCTGTTTGCGCGCGAACACGAACTCGCGGCCGTGCACGCGCTGCTGGAGCCCGGCACTGGAGCCGCGCTCGTCCTTCGCGGCGAGGCCGGTGTCGGCAAGTCCGCGCTGCTGAACGAACTTGCGTGGGCCGGTAAGCGGGCCGGTATCCGGGTGTTGGCCACTGCTGGGATGTCGCTCCAGATGCAACAGCCGTTCGCGGCGTTATCGCATCTGTTGGCCCCAGTGCTGAATGACCCTGAGCTGGCGGCAGGTTATGGCGTCGCGTGCGAGGTCGTGCGGAGCTCGGTCGCAGGTGAGATCCCGTCGAGCGACAAGCCGTTCAGCGTGGCCTATGCAGTTCTCGAGCTGCTTTCCGCCTACTCGACCAGCGGGCGCCTGCTCGTCATGGTGGACGACGCCGGCTGGATCGATGAAGAGAGCTGGCGCGTTCTGGGCTTTGTCGGGCGACGGATCGAGTTCGACGACATCTCGTTGATCATGGCAATGCGTGACGGTCTGGAAACCGATCGCCGCCTTCGCGACGGCCTTCTGCCCACACTTCGTGTCGAGCCGCTGCCCGACGAAGCCGCAACAGCACTGCTCGACCATGTCGCGCCGGGCCTGCATCCACACCCTCGCTCCCGGATTCTGATAGAGGCGGGTGGCAACCCCCTCGGCCTGCTGGAGCTGTCGGACGAGGTGAAAAGGCGCGGCGACGCGGTGATGTCCGATGCTTCTGTGTCGCTGCCGGCCCGGCTCGAACAGACTTACGCGAGCGTCGTCTCGGAGCTGCCCGACGCAACCCAGTCGCTGTTGATGGTGGCCTCGTTCAACGACGGCCACAGTCTCCAGGAGACCCTTGACGCCACTGCGCTCGTTTTGCGCCGACCGGTAACGCTCGAGGAGCTGCAACCCGCGATCGCAGCCCGCCTGGTGTCCGTCGAGAACGGATTCGAGCTGCGCTTCCGCCACCCGCTGGTGTGTTCGGCGGTACGCCAGATCGCGACCGTCTCAGGCCGCCGCCAAGCACACCAGGCGTTCGCGGACGTCCTGCGCGTTCAACCGGAGCGCAGCATCGTTCATCGGGCCGCAGCTACGGCCGGTAAAGACGACGAACTCGCTCGCGAGCTGGCATCAGTCGCCCGCAAGGCGCGCCTGAGGGGTGCTGTGTCCGCGACCGTCTCGGCGCTGGAGCGCTCGGCCCAGCTCACGGTCGATGAGTCCTCCGCGGCCAGCCGGCTGTTGTGGGCGGCGCTGTCCGCCGCCGAGATGGGCGACATCGAAACGGTGGAACGGCTGGTGCGCGGCGTGGCTGGAGCGCGGCTGACTGGTTCTGCTCCGGCGCGGCTCGCATGGCTCCAGCAGACCTACCTGGCAGCACCGTGGGAAGGCTCCATCGCACTTCGCACCCTCCTCGAGGTGGTCGACCGGATGCGGCTATCCGGTGACGTCGGCCTGGCGCTTGACTCCCTCGTCGTCATGAGCTTGCGAGCCTGGTGGGTGAGCGCAGACGCAAACGCTCGCGAGCTCATCGTCGCCATGGCGAAGAAGCTCGACGAGTCCCTCACGGACCTGCGCTCGGTGTACGTACTCGCCGTCGTTGCTCCGGACGCCCTCGGCTCACTACCTCTCGAACGCCTCACAGAGCTTTCCGGCACCGGCGAGACGGATCCCGAGCGACTGCACCTCCTGGCCAGCACAGCAACCTGCCTGGGTGCCCTCGGACTGTC
>JAVXVI010000288.1:0-11293 GCA_032230005.1 Actinomycetota bacterium
GGCTGCGCCGGCCGCGGCCGATCCACCCGAAGGCGCCCTTCGTGGGTGTCCGGATCCTGCTGGACGGCGACTTCGACGTCGTGCACGCGCACGTGGGCGTCGGCACGCCGCTCGCCTTCTGGGCGGCGTTGCGGTGCGTGCGGGCCGGGATCCCGACGGTCGTGACCGTCCACTCGCTCTGGGCCTGGGCGCACCCGATCTTCCGCTTCCTCAACGCCATCGCCGGCTTCTCCCGGCAGCCGATCCGGTGGACCGCGGTGAGCGAGGTGGCGGCCGAGCCGGTGCGCCGGGTGATTCGCTCCGGCGGGGCCGTCAGTGTCCTGCCCAACGGCATCGACCCGTCGCGATGGGACGTGGAGCCCGCTCCTCGGAGCCAGGACGAGGTGCTCGTCGTGGCGGTCATGCGCCTCGCGGTCCGCAAGCGGCCGATCCAGCTCCTCCGGATGCTCCGCCGGGCCCGGGCGCGCGTGCCAGCAGGTGTGCACCTGCGGGCCGTCATCGTGGGGGACGGCCCGGACCGACCGGCGATGGAGCGGTTCCTGCGGCGGCACGGCATGGCCGGCTGGGTCGAGCTGCCGGGGCGGCAGACGCGTGAGCAGATCCGCGACCTCTACCGCCGGGCCGACATGTTCGTCGCCCCGGCCGACCTCGAGTCGTTCGGCATCGCTGCGCTCGAGGCCCGCTGCGCCGGAGTCCCCGTCATCGCCAAGTCCGGCAGTGGCATCGCGGAGTTCGTCCGACACGGCAAGGACGGCCTGCTCGTCGCCGACGACCAGGCCATGTCCGACGCGGTCGTCCAGCTCAGCACCTCACCGCTGCTGCGCGCATCGCTCGCCGGCCACGCCGGCGCTCGGACCAGCCCGGTCACGTGGTCCAACACGATGGCCCTGACCGAGCAGGCCTACCGCGAGGCCGCCGTTCTCGTCGGGCGGCCGGTGGCCGCCGACGCCGTCGAGGTCGCCTCGTGACGGCAGAGGTCCAGACCCGTCCGTTCGTCGTCAGGGCCGCGGCGACGGTGACCGGGCGGCGGCGACCACATCTGGTCGGCGAGCTGATCGTCGTACTCGTCCTGCTTCGGGTCTACGACATGGCCCGCGCCCACGCAGAGGTGCGCCGGACGGCGGCGTTGCACCACGGCCAGAGCATCCTCGACCTCGAGACCTGGTTGCGGATCGACGTCGAGAAGGTGGCCAACGTCTGGGTCACCGGGCACCGGCTGCTCTCGCTGGTCGCCAGTGACGTCTACCAGTTCGCCCACGTGACCGTCACCTTGTCGGTGCTCGCCTGGTGCTGGCTGCGCCGGCCGGAGCTGTACCGCACCGCGCGCAACGCACTGGTCTTCATCAACCTCATCGGGCTGACGGTCTTCCTGCTTCTGCCGGTGGCGCCGCCGCGCCTGCTGCCCGGTGGCGGATACGTCGACGCGGTTGCGCTTGCCGGGTTCGGGACCAGCCACGGGGGGCCGGTGGCGGCCGACCAGTTCGGCGCCCTGCCGTCACTGCACCTCGGTTGGGCGGTCTGGTCGACCGTCATCGTCATCCGCATGCTGCCGCGCAGCTCGTGGACCTGGCTGTGCTGGGCCTACCCGGTGCTCGTGACCACAGTGGTCGTGATCACGGGCAACCACTACCTCCTCGACGCCGTCGCAGGCACCGCCGTCGCCCTTACTGCTCTGCAACTCGCTCAGGGCAGACCGGCGTACCTCGCCAGGAAGGTCCGACGGTCAGGACCGGAGGAGGCGCTCCGCGATGCCCAGCGGCAGGCCGCCTGATCCAGCCAGCCGGTCGTGGAAGTCCTTCAGCCCGCCGCCCCACTCGTTGGCCATCCGCTCGATCTCGAGGGCACCGGTGAGGTACGACGGCGCCTGGGTCGGCCAGGAGCAGTAGCGCGTCACCTCGGCCCGCGCGGTCTCGGGTGGCATCGCTGTGTGCGTCGTCATGAACTCCGTCGCCTCGTCGACGGACATCTCACCGAGGTGCAGCGAGGTGTCGACGATCATCCGGGCCGCCCTGAACAGCCGCGCCTCGACCTGGCCGAGCTCATGCACCGGGTCGGTGAAGAAGCCCTGCTCGCGCATCATCTTCTCGACGTAGAGCGCCCAGCCCTCGATGAAGTACGACGAGTCGAACACCGAGCGGACCGGCCGGTGAAGGGTCGCGGCGACGTGCGCCATGTGCCAGTGGTGACCCGGGTAGGCCTCGTGCACCGAGGTCGTCGGGATGCCGAACCGGCAGTTGGCCCTGAGTCGGTCCTGGATCTCCTCCGCGGTCGAGCCATCCGGCGGGTACGGCACGAAGAAGTGACCGATCGGCGGTGCCTTGGCGAGCGGCGGTGGCTCCATGTAGAAGGCGACCGGCAGCGTGGCTCGGGCGAAACCGGGAGCCGGCAGCACCTTGCACTCCTCACCCGCTGGGAGCGTCACGAGGTCCCGCTCGACGAGGAAGTCCCTGGCCCGCGCGGTCCACTCGGCGTACTCGTCGCGCATCGCTTCGGGCGTCGGCGGTGCGTCGGCCACCAGCTCGTCGATCAGCCGGTGCCAGTCGTCGTGACCCGCGATGGTCTTGGTGAGCTCGCGCATCTCCTGCTCGAGCCCTGCGTACTCCTGCTCGCCGCGTCGCCGCAGCTCGCGGGCGCCGTAGGAGAGCCCCTCCCGCTGCTGGAGCAGGCCGTCGTACGCGACCTCGCCCAGCGCCCAGCTGCCGGTCGCGCGGCTCTCCAGGTCCTCCAGGAAGGCGACGAAGTCCTCGTACGCCGCGGCCGCGACCTCACCTGCTGACCGGAGCTCATCCTTCAGGGCCGGGTCGTCGACGAAGTCGGCCACCAGCTCACGGCCGAACGCGACACCGCCGCGGGCGGTGTTGATCGCGCGGTGGACCAGCAGCGGCGACGCCATCTCGGGGTCGAGGTTGGCCCGGCCCTGGGCGAGGAGCGCCGGCGCCGCGCGCAGCCGAGCGGCCGCGTCGGCGGTCAGCTCGGCCGGGCTGCGGAGCCCGTGCATGAAGAGCTGGAAGACGCCGAACAGCGCCGGCTGCGTGTAGTGGTCCGGGTTGCGTCGCCAGTCGGCCCACTCCCGCGTCACGCGGCGGCCGAGCAGGAACGCGATGACCAGGTCGCGGTCGGCGCGGTCCTGCGGGTCAGCGAGCTCGTCGTCGGGGACGGCCTGGAAGCGGCGCAGCCAGGCGTCGTCACGGGCCTCCCGAGCCGTGATGCTGGCAGCGTCCAGGTCGGGCAGCAGGTGGTCGTAGCCAGGCTGACCGGCTCGGGTGGCGATCAGGGGATCGGCGGCGTACTCATCCCGGAGCAGGGCCGCGACGAGGTCGGTCAGGCGGTCGGTCACCGGCTGCACGCTAGTGGGGTGAGAGCAGCATCACGGCGCCCTGTGCGCTGGCCCCGGCGCCAGTTCCCCGTACCGTTGACCCGGTGAGCACGCGCCCCAAGGCCATCCTCCTGGAGAGCATCCACGACGACGCCGCCTTCGTGCTGCGCGATGCCGGGTACGACGTCGATCGGGTCGCCGGCGCGCTGAGCGAGGACGAGCTGATCGAGCGCCTGCCGGGCGTCGCCCTGCTCGGCCTGAGGTCCAACACCACCCTGACCCGGCGTGCGCTCGAGGTCGCGGATGCGCTCGTCGCCGTGGGCGCCTTCTGCATCGGGACCAACCAGATCGACCTCGCAGCGGCCACAGGCAAGGGAGTGGCCGTCTTCAACGCGCCGTTCTCCAACACCCGCAGCGTCGTCGAGCTGGCGCTTTCGGAGATCATCGCGCTCACCCGCCGGCTCACCGACAAGAACGCCGACATGCACGCTGGCGTCTGGGACAAGTCGGCGGCGGGGAGCCACGAGGTCCGGGGCCGTCGGCTCGGCATCGTCGGCTACGGCAACATCGGCAGCCAGCTGTCGGTCGTCGCAGAGGCCCTCGGGATGTCCGTGCTGTTCTACGACACCGCCGACAAGCTCGCTCTCGGCAACGCCCGCAGGTGCGGCACCCTCGAGGAGCTCCTCGCGCAGTCGGACGTCGTCTCCCTGCACGTGGACGGCCGAGCCGGCAACAGCGGGCTGTTCGGTGAAGACCAGTTCGCCCGCATGCGCAGCGGCAGCATCTTCCTCAACCTCTCGCGCGGGTTCGTCGTCGATCACGCAGCCCTGCGCCGGCACATCGAGAGCGGCCACGTCGCGGGCGCAGCTGTCGACGTGTTCCCACAGGAGCCGAAGCGGGCCGGCGAGGAGTTCGTGTCCGAGCTTCGCGGGCTGCCCAACGTCATCCTCACGCCGCACGTCGGCGGGTCGACAGAGGAGGCGCAGCAGGACATCGGCAACTTCGTGGCCGGCAAGCTGCGCGACTACGCCGCCGAGGGCAGCACCGCGCTGAGTGTCAACCTGCCGCAGGTGACCCTGCCGCGCACTCCTGGCACGGTCCGCCTGCTGCTGCTGCACACCAACACCCCCGGCGTGCTCGCCACCGTCAACGGCCTGCTCGCCGAGCACGACCTGAACATCGAGGGACAGGTGCTCGGCACTGCCGGTGCCCTCGGCTACGTCGTGACCGACGTCGCCCGGCTCGACGGTGACGACGTGGTCAAGGCGCTCGAAGCCCTGCCCGAGGCGTTGCGGCTCTGGGTCCTGGCGTGACCCTGCTGGACGCGCTGCGGACTGCAGTCGGCCCGTCCCACGTACTGGTCGACGACGACGTCAGGGCCTCGTACGAGACGGACTGGACGGGTCGCTTCACCGGCACGGCTCTTGCCGTCGTACGTCCCGCATCGACCCACGAGGTGGCGGCGGTCGTTCGCACCTGCGCCGCTGCGGACACGCGGCTGGTCATCCAGGGCGGCAACACCGGCCTCGTCGGCGGCGGGATCCCGGCCGGGGGAGAGGTGCTGCTCAGCCTCACCCGGCTGACAGAGCTCGGCGACGTCGATGGCGCGGCCGGCCAGGTGACGGCCGGAGCAGGTGTCACTCTGGCAAAGCTGCAGCAGCACGCGCGGGCCGCCGGCCTGGACTTCGGGGTCGACCTCGCTGCGCGCGACTCGGCGTCGGTGGGCGGGCTGGCGGCGACCAACGCCGGCGGCATCCGGGTGCTGCGCTACGGCAGCATGCGGACGCAGGTCGTCGGTGCCGAAGCGGTGCTCGCCGACGGCAGCGTCGTCAGCCGCCTCGGCGGGCTTTCGAAGGACAACACCGGCTACGACCTCGTGTCCCTGCTCTGCGGCAGCGAAGGCACCCTCGGCGTGCTCACCCGCCTGCGGCTGCGACTGGTGCCCCGGCTGACCGCGCGAGCTGTCGCACTGGTCGCGCTGCCGGACACACAAGCCGCGGTGGACCTGCTGCCGTCGCTGCGCGCGCGGCTCACTGACCTCGCGGCCGCTGAGCTGTTCTTCGCCGAGGGACTGGCGCTGGTGCGGGCCAACGGCGCCCTGGCAGCGCCGTTCCCCGTCGAGCACCCGGCCTACCTGATCCTCGAGTGCGCCGGCCAGACCGATCCGACCGACGCGCTCGTCGAGGCCGTCGCCGAGCTGCCTGGGCTGCTGGACGCGACCGTCGCCAGCGACGCTGCCGGGCAACGTGCTCTGTGGGCCTACCGCGAACAGCACACCGAGGCGATCAGTGCCGCAGGCGTGCCGGTGAAGCTGGACGTGTCGGTCCCCGTCAGTCGCCTGCCCGAGCTGGTCGCTCGCCTCGGCGATGTCGTGCCCGCTGCCGCACCGAAGTCGCGGTTGATCGTGTTCGGCCACGTCAACGAGGGCAACCTGCACGTCAACGTCCTCGATGCGGGCGGCCAGGACGAGGAGGTGACGGAGGCGGTGCTGCGGCTCGTCGCCGACCTCGGCGGCAGCATCAGCTCCGAGCACGGCGTGGGGCGCGCGAAGGTGCCGTGGCTCGGGCTGTCCAGGTCCGTGCAGGAGATCGCTGCCATGCAGGCCGTCAAGGACGCGCTCGACCCCAGGGGGCTGCTCAACCCCGGTGTCCTGCTCCCGGCGAAGATGGGGGCATGACCGCTCCCAGCGCACGGCACCGCGTCGTCGTCGTGGGCTCGGGCTTCGGCGGCCTGTTCGCCACCAAGGCCCTGCGCCGCGCGCCCGTCGACGTGACCGTCATCGCCCGCACCACGCATCACCTGTTCCAGCCGCTGCTCTACCAGGTGGCCACCGGCATCCTGTCCGAGGGCGAGATCGCCCCGACGACCCGCCGGGTCTTACGGCGTCAGCGCAACGCGCGGGTCCTGCTCGGCGACGTGGCGGAGATAGACCTCACCGCCCGCACCGTGACGTCGGCGGCCCCCACGGGCGACTACGTCACGCCGTACGACAGCCTGATCCTCGCCGCCGGCGCCGGGCAGTCCTACTTCGGCCACGACGAGTTCGCTGCTTTCGCTCCCGGCATGAAGTCGATCGACGACGCCCTCGAGCTCCGTGGCCGCATCTTCGATGCCTTCGAGATGGCTGAGCTCGCGACCGACCCTGATGAGATCGACCGGTGGCTGACCTTCGTCGTCGTCGGGGCGGGTGCCACCGGTGTGGAGATGGCCGGTCAGATCTCCGAGCTGGCCAGGCGCACCCTGCCGGGCGACTTCCGCAACATCGATCCGGCGACCGCCCGGGTGGTCCTGCTCGATGCTGCTGACGCGGTCCTCGGCAACTTCGGCCAGAAGCTGTCGGACAAGGCCTTCCGGCAGCTCCGGCGCATCAAGGTCGACGTCCAGCTCGGCGCCAACGTGGTCGGTCTCGACGCGGACGGGATCGAGGTGCAGGACCGGGACGGCCAGACCCGGCGGATCGAGTCGCGCTGCAAGATCTGGGCCGCCGGCGTGGCCGCCTCGCCCCTGGGCCGGCAGGTTGCCGAGCAGTCAGGGGCCCAGACGGACCGCGTCGGTCGCGTGCACGTCCAGCCCGACTGCACGCTGCCGGGGCACCCGGAGGTCTTCGTGGTGGGCGACATGCTGGCCGAGCAGCCCGGGGTGGCCCAGGTCGCGATCCAGAGCGGTCGCTACGCCGCCGGTCAGATACGGCGCCGGCTCAGGGGCCGCGACCCCGGCAAGCCGTTCAGCTATCACGACAAGGGGAGCATGGCGACGGTCTCGCGCTTCCACGCGGTGGTCAGCATCAAGAACGTCCAGTTCGCCGGCTTCATCGCCTGGCTCATGTGGCTGGCCCTGCACCTGTTCTACATCGTCGGGTTCAAGAGCCGGGTGACGACGCTCCTGCACTGGAGCGTGAGCTTCCTCGGGAAGGGGCGCTCAGAGCGGACCACGACGCTGCAGCAGGTCCATGCGCGGCAGGCCCTTCAGGAGATCGGCGCCGCCGGAGCCGGGCTTAGTAGCTCGCGCCGCTCAGGTCGCGGACGGGCGCCGGCCGGCGGGTGACGGTGCAGCCCATGTGGGCGTTGGCGAACAGGTCGAGGGTCGCCACCATCGGGGCGTCCTGAGGCAGCTGCCAGACGGCGTCGCAGATCGTGCAGGTCACGCTGCTGCCGCCGAGACCGTGCGTCACGCGCAAGTGCTCCATGTCGCCACTCCGCCCCGCCGTCGGCGCCCTGGGTGGCGCCTGTGCGGGACCTAACGAGCGAGACAGGTCTGCGTTACGCCGTCAGTTCTGGGGGATCCGCAGCGGCTGGTGCCGGATGGCGGCGTACAAGATCGAGTTGAGCAGCTGCTCGTTGACCAGGTCGTAGGTCGAGAAGTCCATCCGGGCGGACAGCGCTGCTCCTACCGCGCCCGGTTGGTTGACATCGAAGGGGATCTGAGCCTTCACAGCGGTGTACGGCGCGAGGTTGGGCTTCGTGCTGAGTGACGGCAGGAACGCCTCGTGCATCGGCGCCGCGAGCCGGTCGAACAGGCTGATGGGGCGCACCGCGAAGACCTGCTCGATCGTGCGGAGCAGCGCCGGCATGGAACCCCACTGGTGGTTGGGTCCCGGCTTGGCCCAGGGGCTCGCCACCTGGAGGTAGTCGCGCAGCGCCGACACGTGGTCGCCGGACACCTGGGTGTCGTCCTCGGTCTGCATCACCGCTGTGGACCGCCAGAACGGGGAGCGCGACAGGGAGTCGACGAGCAGCCCGAGGGCGTAGTCGTTGTCGGCGACCATCGACTGGGGCGTCGGGTTGCCGACGGTCGTGGCGAGGGTGTGGTTCTGCGGCAGGGACATGTAGATGAAGCTCGGCATGATGTCGCGGCCGGTCTTCTTGTAGACGTCCGTCCAGTGCTTGAGGGTGAACTGGGAGGCCAGCTTGCGCCCGTTGCAGTCGTCGGAGGCGATGCCGGCCGGCGCGCTGCCGGCGCTGAAGGCGGGCGATGGCCCGTCCGGCGCCTGGCCGTCGCGGAAGGTCAGGACCCGGCAGGTGTCGGAGTACGAGATGTCCCCGTCCTTCCAGCCCGGGGCCTTGTACGCGTCCATGTTGCCGGACTGCAGGGCGGTGTGCTCGCCGTAGATCCCCATCGACAACGACCCGGGACGGTCGCTCGGCGGCGTGGCTCCGGCCCGTTTGAAGGCCTCGAAGATGTAGCCGCCCTCGGGGTCGTTCAGCTCGTCCTCTGCGTCCTGGATCGCCTTGCCCTGCGTGCCGCTGACCGAGCCCTTGAGCGGGTCACCGTTGCCGTGGGAGCCGCGGATGCCTTCGTCGTAGTCGGCCTCCCACGTCTTCTCGTTGTGGTCGGTCGCCACCGCCCCCGACGTCCACGAGTGACCTGTGACGGAGACCTCGGCGTCGGAGAAGAAGTTGTCGCCGAGGCTGTACGACGTCGCCAGCTTGTGGTGGTTGGGGGTGTTCTGCTGCCCGTAGAGGACGTAGGTGGGGTCCGCCCGCCAGCCGTTGTCCGAGGTCGGCAGGTCGCCGAAGTACTGGTCGAAGGTCTTGTTCTCGGTGACGACGTAGACGACGTGCTTGATGGGGCTGGTCTGACCCTTCGGCGGGCACAGGACCTGTGAGATCCGCACCCCGCGCCCTGGCTGGCACGGGTCGACCGATGCGTCGTCGAGGCTGTCGTTGCTGACCACGGTGTCGGTCCACCGGTTGACGGTGGCGGCCGTCACGGGGAGGTCGACCGTTGTCAGGGTGCCGTTCGTGGCCGTCCCGTTGGCGAGGACGCTGCCGTTGTAGCCCATGCTCGGCCCGACGCCCTTGGCGTTGGTCACCCAGAGCCGGTAGTGCTTCGCATCGCCGGTGACAGCGAGTGCCGACGGGTACCAGCCGGTGGGGATGTAGACGGGGTGGCCGGCGACGCGGGCGCCGGTGCGTCCGTCGCGAACCTCGACGGCGTTGATGCCGGCCAGGGCGACGAAGAGGGTCTTGCCGTCCGGCGCGAGGGCGAGTGCGTCGGGGTGGGCTCCCACCGGCGCGCCCTCGACCGGCCGGACCGTCTCGGTGGCGATCACCCGCGGCCGCCCGGTGACGTCGAGCACCGAGATGGAGTCGTCGTTGGTGTTGGCGACGAACAGCCGCTTGCGGTCGGCCGAGAGCAGCACGGCGGAGGGGTGGTGCCCCACCTTCGTGTAGCCCAGCTCGACCGGCTTGGCGGGGTTGCTCAGGTCGACCACGGAGACAGTGCCGCTGCCGGCGCCGCGCCCGGCCTCATCGGCCCAGTTGGCGACGTAGGCCAGCTTGCGCGCGGGGTCGAGCGCCAGCGCATACGGGTCCATGCCGACAGCGGCGCGGCCGACGACCGCGTCGGTGCGGGTGTCGATCACACTGACCCGCCCGCAGGCGGGGCGGCCGCCGGGGCAGGCGCCGTCACTCGGCTCGCTGAGCGTGCCGGCGGTGAGCACGTAGTCGCCGTACGGCTGCATGGCACCGGGGTAGGTCGTGACCCGGATCCCGTCGACGGCCGGGGCGTTCTGACTGCCCGCGGGGAACCGCCCGATGATGCCGTCGGCCGCGTTGTGGTTGGGGAACGTGGCGTCCTCGGTGACGTCCTGGCTCTGCAGCCCGTCACCCGCCCAGTTGTAGCGGAAGACGCGGTTGGCGTTGCCACCTGCGGCATAGACCCGGCCGTCCTTGGTCTCGGCCAGCCCCACGAACAGGTTGCCGGCCGTCGTCTGGCTGGTGGCGAGGGTCTTCTGGTCCACCACCGTGAGGCCCTGCACGCCACCGCTGTTGGAGGTGACGACCACCTTGCCGTTGGACGTCGGGATCACGCCGAGCGGGAAGCGGAGCACGTCGACGCTGTGACCGGCGGGGCGCAGGCACCAGCCGTTGGGGAGCGTGCCGACCGTCTCGGGGTCCTTGAGGCAGCTGGCGGCAGCGGCCGCCCTGGGAGCTGCGGGTGCCACCGCCGCTTCGTCGTCCGCCGCGGTGGGTGTGCCCGGTGCTTCGCCGGTGAGCGCGAGGAACCGCTCCGCTGCGGTCCGCGGGGCTTGCGCCGGTCCTGCCGAATCGTGGCCGGCGGTGAGCGCGAGCGCAGAGAGGCCTGAACCCGTGAGGGCAGCGCAGGACAGGACGGCGAGCAGAACGCGACGTGACAACGTGGGCTCCGGCGTCGTGGGGGTGTGCGATTACTCGTCAGTTCGCTGCCGGAGCCCGAAACCCTTCCGCAACAGCTGAACCGGCACCCCTCGCCAGGCGAACGACCAGGGTGAACCCCCTACAGCGCAGTCGCGCGTCCCTGACCCTGGCTGTGCTCACCGCGGGCGGTCTTTCGTACGACGCCTACGTGCACCTGCACCTGGCAGGCGGCTACGACGCCGTCGGCACGGGCATCACCCAGGGCGGCCTGTTCCGCATCGAGGCGGGTATCGCCCTGCTGACGGCAGTGGCCGTGCTCATCTCCGACAAGCGGCTCGTGTGGGCCGCGGCCGGGATGACCGGGCTCGCGGGCCTGGCCGCGGTCGTGCTGTACCGCTACGTCGACGTCGGTGCGATCGGCCCGATCCCGGACATGTACGAGCCGATCTGGTACGCCGACAAGACCTGGTCCGCGGTCGCGGAGGGTGCGGTCGGGCTGCTCTGGCTGATTCGGGCTAGTGCCCCGTATGTCCGTCATGCTCGTGCAGCAGCTTGCATGCGAAGAACGCCGTGACGCCGGTGTCCACTCCGCGCGCGTCCTTGACGCCGGTGAGCGCAGGAGCGGTGGGGCACGCCTGGCCGTGGACGTGCTCGGCGGACGGCGCAGCGACGGCGTAGGTGGCCGCGGCTCCGACCAGCAGCAGGCTGCCCGCGAAGACGGTGGCCACCCGTAGGCCCAGTGGCCTCAGGAGGGCCCCCGGCCGGCGGCGCAGCAGCAGGGCGGTCGGGATGACGAGGAGCTCCAGGGCGCAGCAGAGGACGTCGGCAACGCCGATGCCCTCGGGCTGGAAGGCCTCCG
>JAVXVI010000289.1:0-6174 GCA_032230005.1 Actinomycetota bacterium
CAGCAGCGTCGTGGCGTCGGAGAACAGGATGCGGGCCAGCTCGATCCGCCGTCGCTGGCCACCGGACAGCGTGCCGATCGGTTGCCCGAGGGCGCGCTCGGGCAGGCCGAGGTTGGAGCAGATGCGAGCCGCGTCGGACTCCGCGGAGTAGCCACCCAGGTCGCTGAACCGCTCCTCGAGGTTGCCGTAGCGCCGGAGCAGGTCCCCGTCGTCGGGGCGCTCGGCCAGCTGGATCTGCATCTTCTCGAGGTTGCGCAGGACCTCGTCGAGCCCACGAGCGGACAGGACCCGGTCCCGCCCGAGGGTGTCGAGGTCTCCGGTGCGCGGGTCCTGCGGCAGGTAGCCCACCTCGCCGGTGTGCGTGACGGTCCCGGCCGCGGGGAGCGTCTCCTTGGCCAGCGTGCGGGTGAGGGTCGTCTTGCCGGCGCCGTTGCGGCCGACCAGGCCGATCCGGTCGCCGGGCTGTACGCGGAAGGTGACGCCGTCCAGCAGCAGGCGGGCGCCGGCGCGCAGCTCGACGTCCTGAACAGTGATCATTTGGTGCTTTCAGGGTACGCCGTGGCCGTGGACTTCAACGACGACGCCCGCCTGGACACCTCGCAGATCACCGACCGCAGGGGGCGCGGCCCAGGCATCGCGCTGGGCGGCGGCGGGCTCGGGATCGTCGGCATCATCCTGGCCCTGGTGCTCGGAGTCAGTCCGTCGGATCTCACCGGTGGCGGCTCGTCGCAGGACACCAGCTCGTCGACGACGTCGGACCTCAAGCAGCGCTGCCAGACCGGCGCTGACGCGCGACGGGACGAGGACTGCCAGATCGTCCTGGTCGTCAACAGCGTGCAGAGCTACTGGGCGACGAAGCTGGCCAGCCGTTACTCCCCCGCCAACACGGAGTTCTTCACCAGCCAGACCGACACCGGCTGCGGCGCCGCCTCGTCGGACGTCGGGCCGTTCTACTGCCCGAACGACGACATGGTCTACCTGGACCTCGGCTTCTTCGCCGACCTGCGGACGAAGTTCGGCGCCCAGGGCGGCCCGTTCGCCGAGGCCTACGTCGTGGCCCACGAGTACGGCCACCACATCCAGGACCTGCTCGGTGTGACCGACAAGGTGGAGCGCTCAGGCGACCGGACCGGACCGCAGTCGGCATCGGTGCGACTCGAGCTGCAGGCCGACTGCTACGCCGGCACCTGGGCCAAGAACGCCGTCTCGACGAGGTTCCTGAACTCGGTGTCGCAGGCAGAGATCAACGACGGACTGGACGCCGCGGCTGCCGTCGGCGACGACCGGATCCAGAAGGAGTTCCAGGGCAAGGTCAACCCGGAGTCCTGGACCCACGGCTCGTCAGCGCAGCGGCAGAAGTGGTTCACCACCGGCTACGGCTCCGGCAACCCGGCCTCCTGCGACACCTTCTCCGGGAGCATCTGAACCACGATGTTCACCGCGCGGTAACACAGTGCCGCCCCGGACCTGCCGAGGATCCGGACATGGACGCCGCACTGCCCCTGCGGGCGCCCGCCGGGGAGCGCCGACGCAGCCGGCTCGCGGTGCAGCGCGTCCTCGCCGACGGAGCGATCCGCTGCCTGGTGCAGCCGGTCGTACGGCTGTCCGATGACGCCGTCGTCGGCTACGAGGCGCTGGCCCGGCCGCAGGACGAGGAGCTGGAGCTCGGGCCGCAGGAGTGGCTGGACCTCGCCGACCGCTACGACCTGCGCTGCCAGCTCGAGCTGGCGATGCTGCGGGCGGCGGTGGCGCTCGGACCGCCGCCCGGGGACGTCCCGCTGTTCGTCAACGCCAGCGCGGCGACGCTGCTGCACGCCGACTTCGAGGCCATCCGGGCGACACTGCCGCGGCACGTGCTGGAACTCACCGAGCACGACCCGGTCCAGGACTACGCGCAGCTCCTGCCGCGCCTGGCCGCGTGGCGGGCGCAGGGCACGCACGTCGCGGTCGATGACGTGGGAGCCGGCTACGCGACGATGGCCCACGTCCTCCGCCTGGACCCGACCTACCTGAAGATCGACCGGTCGATCGTCGCCGGCCTGGACCACGACCCGCGTCGGCGCGCGCTGGTCGCCGCGCTCCACACCCTGGCGGCCGAGTCCGGTGCGCGCTCCATCGCCGAGGGGGTGGAGCGACCCCAGGAGCTGGCAGCCCTCCGCGAGATAGGCATCGACGCCGCGCAGGGCTTCCTGCTGTGCCGGCCGGCAGCCGCCTGGCCGGAGCTGTCCAGTCGCCAGCCTGAGCAGGTCGTCGTCAACCTTGGCCGCGCCGGCCGACTGGTCGCCACCGCCCCGGACGCCCGCACCGCCGCCCAGCACGTCGCCAACGACCTGGCCCGCGACGCCGAGCTCCTGCCCAGCGTCTACCTCGCCCGCAACGACGTCCTGCGCTGCGTGGCGCGCTCGGGGCAGTGGCTCGTCATCGACGGCATCCCGTCCGGCATCGGGCTCACCGGATCCGCCTACGCGAGCGGCGAGCTGGTGCTCGTCCGGGACGTCTCGACCGATCCTCGCTACCGGCAGGCCGTACCGGACGTCGTCAGCGAGATCGCCGTCCCGCTGCTGGCCGACGGTGCGGTGGTCGGGGTGCTGAACGTCGACACGCTCCGGCCCATCACGGACGCCGACGTGGCCCGGGTCGCCGGCGCCGGACGACTTCTCGAGCAGCGGCTGCGCGTGGTCGGCACCGGAGCCGAGACCGACTCACCGCTGCAGCGACTCGGCCGCACCGCCCCCCGGCTGGCAGCTGCGGAGTCGCCGACCGACCTGGGAATCGCACTCGTGGAGAGCGCCATCGCGCTGAGCGGCTTCGACACCGCCTGCATCTGGTCGGTCGACGCCGGCACCTCGGAGCTGCTCGCGGGGCGCGGCGTCGACACCGCGCTGCTGACGGGGCTGTCGACCTCAGAGCTGGACGGGCTTCGCGAGCTGGTCCGGCACACCGCGTCCTGCTACACCGGTGGCCCGGCGCTCGACCTGGCCACCGGCCCCACCGACGTCCTGCGGCAGCAGGGGGTCCGGGCCGCCGTGATCGTGCCGGTCCGCGATGCCGGCCGGCTGAGCGGCTTCCTGCTTCTCACGCGCCGGCACGGCGCGCGGGTCCCCCAGGAGGTCGTCGACGCGACCGAGCTGCTGTGCCTGCACGCCGGCAGCCGGCTGGCCGCGCTGCGCCGACTCGACGAGCTGCAGCGCCTCGCCACCCGCGACGCGTTGACCGGCCTCGCCAACCGCACCCGCCTCGACGCGCTGCTGGAAGGCAACGACGTCGTGCCCGACATCGGCTGGTTGGCAGTGGCGGACATCGACCGCTTCAAGGGCGTCAACGACACGTTCGGGCACGCCGCCGGCGACGAGGTGCTTCGCGCGCTGGCCGAGCTGATGCGTGGCACGAGCCAGTGCGCCGAGGCGCTCCGCCTGGGCGGGGACGAGTTCGCGTTGCTGCTGCGGGCCGGCGACGAGACCGAAGCACGCAGTGCCTGTGAGGAGCTGCACCGGCGGGCACGGCCCCTGCTCGCGCCGTACGGCGCCGGCCTGTCCGTCGGCTTGGCACCCACATCGGGTACGGCGGGGCTCCGGATCGCCCTGCTGCACGCGGACGACGCGCTCTACCGGCGCAAGGGCATGGCCGACGGCGGGGTGGCGCTGTGGCGCCCGGCTCGGATCAAGGCGCACTCCACCGTGCCACCCGGCGAACGGCGAGTGGGTCCGCGCTCGGTCAGACGTTGAAGCCGAGCGCCCGCAGCTGGTCGCGGCCGTCGTCGGTGATCTTGTCCGGTCCCCACGGCGGCATCCAGACCCAGTTGATCCGGACGTCGTCGACCAGCGGGCCGAGCGCCGAATGGGTCTGGTCCTCGATGACGTCGGTCAGCGGGCAGGCGGCCGACGTCAGCGTCATGTCGAGCGTCACGGTGTTGTCCGGGTGGACCTGCGCGCCGTAGACGAGTCCGAGGTCGACGACGTTGATGCCCAGCTCCGGGTCGACGACGTCCTTCATCGCCTCGAGCACGTCCTCCTCGCTGGCCTGCGTCTTCGGCTGGTCCCCCGCCGTCGGGGTCTCCAGCACGGGCGTCACATCGAGCGCGGCTTCTGCGGTCACGTCGCTCACGACGCCTCCTTCTCCGGTGCCTTCGCGACGGCCTGTGCCGTCGCGTCCTTCCACGCCATCCAGCCCAGCAGCGCGCACTTGACCCGCGCCGGGTAGCGCGAGACGCCCGCGAAGGCGATGCCGTCCTCGAGCACGTCCTCGTCCGGCTCCAGTGTCCCCTTGCTCTGCATCAGCGTGAGGAACGCCTCCGCCTTGCCCAGCGCCTCGTCGATCGGCTTGCCGATGACCAGGTCGGTCATGACCGAGGTCGAGGCCTGCGAGATGGAGCAGCCGACGCCGTCGTACGACACGTCCTCGATCACGCCGTCGCGAACCGCAACCCGCACCGTCACCTCGTCGCCGCAGGTGGGGTTGACGTGGTGCACCTCGCTGTCGAACGGCTCGCGGAGCCCCTTGTGGTGTGGGTGGCGGTAGTGGTCGAGGATGATCTCCTGGTACATGGAGTCGCTCACGTGGTCACCCCCCAGAACCGCTTGACGTGCTCGATGCCGTCGAGGAGGGCATCGATCTCGGCGGCGGTGTTGTAGAGGTACGACGACGCGCGGGCTGTCGCCGGCACCGCGTAGCGGCGGCAGACCGGGGCCGCGCAGTGGTGGCCGACGCGGACAGCGATGCCGATGTCGTCGAGGGTCTGGCCCACGTCGTGCGGGTGCACACCGTCGACAACGAACGACACCGCGCTCCCCCGGGACTCCATCGAGTCGGGACCGATGACGCGGACGCCGTGGATCCGGCGCAGACCCTCGAGCAGCCGCGCGGTCAGCACCTGCTCGTGGGCCCAGATCTGGTCCATGCCGATCGCCGACAGGTAGTCGCAGGCGGCGGCCAGACCGATCGCCTGGCTGATGACCGGCGTGCCTGCCTCGAAGCGCTCCGGCGGCGGTGCGTAGGTGGAGGACGCCATCTCGACGGTCTCGATCATCGAGCCGCCACCCATGAAGGGCGGCAGGGACGCGAGCAGCTCACCGCGGCCCCACAGGACGCCGACGCCGGACGGGCCGAGCATCTTGTGCCCGGTGAAGGCGACGAGGTCGGCGCCGAGCGCTGTGACGTCGACGGGCAGGTGCGGCACCGACTGAGCCGCGTCGACGACGGTCAGCGCGCCGACCTCACGGGCCAGCCGCACGAGCTCGGGGACGGGGTTGACGGTGCCGAGCAGGTTGGACTGGTGCGCGAAGGCCACCAGCTTGGTGCGCTCGGTGATGATGCCGTCGACCAGGTCCAGGCGGCCGTCGTCGGTGAGACCGAACCACTTGAGGGTGGCACCGGTGCGCTCGGCGAGCAGCTGCCAGGGCACCTGGTTGGAGTGGTGCTCCATCTCGGTGACGACGATCTCGTCGCCCGGGCCAAGCCTGATCGGGGAACCGGGGTTGCCCAGGGAGTAGGCGACGAGGTTGAGCGACTCGGTGACGTTCTTCGTGAAGACCACGTCGTCGTGGCGCGCGCCGATGAAGGCCGCGACGGTGCTGCGCGCCGCCTCGTAGGCATCGGTGGACTCTTGCGACAGCGTGTGCACGCCTCGGTGGACGTTGGCGTAGTGCTGCTCGACGAACGTCCGCTCGGCGTCCAGGACCTGCCGCGGCTTGTGCGACGACGAGGCGTTGTCGAGGTAGACGAGCGGCCGCCCGTTGACCTCCCGCGACAGCACGGCGAAGTCGCGGCGGATCGCCTCGACGTCGTACGGCGTCGTGGTGGTCTCGGACAGCAGCGACGTCATGCCGGTGTGACCGCCGGTTCTGGCGCGCCGTACTTGGCGTAGCCGTTGGCCTCGAGCTCGTCGGCCAGCTCGCGACCGCCCTCTTCGACGATGCGGCCGCCGACGAAGACGTGCACGAAGTCCGGGACGATGTAGCGCAGGATCCGCGTGTAGTGGGTGATGAGCAGGACGCCGGTGTCGCCGCCCTCGCGGACCCGGTTGACGCCCTCGGAGACGACCCGCAGCGCGTCGACGTCGAGGCCGGAGTCGGTCTCGTCGAGGATCGCGATCCGGGGCTTGAGCAGCTCGAGCTGCAGGATCTCGTGCCGCTTCTTCTCACCGCCGGAGAAGCCCTCGTTGACGGAACGCTCGGA
>JAVXVI010000290.1:0-4035 GCA_032230005.1 Actinomycetota bacterium
AGTCCACGAGCGGATGAGCGTCGAGATCTTCCGCGGCTGCACCCGCGGCTGCCGCTTCTGCCAGGCCGGCATGATCACCCGGCCGGTCCGCGAGCGCTCCATCACCGGCATCGGCGAGATGGTCGACGCCGGTCTCAAGGCCAGCGGCTACGAAGAGGTGGGACTGCTCTCCCTCAGCTCCGCCGACCACTCCGAGATCGGCGACATCGCCAAGGGCCTCGCCGACCGCTACGAAGGCACGCAGACGAGCCTCAGCCTGCCGAGCACGAGAGTCGACGCCTTCAACATCGACCTCGCCCAGGAGCTGAGCCGCAACGGCCGACGCAGCGGCCTCACCTTCGCCCCGGAAGGCGGATCAGAGCGGCTGCGCAAGGTCATCAACAAGATGGTCAGCAAGGACGACCTGGTGAAGACCGTCACAACGGCGTACGGCGCCGGCTGGCGGCAGGTGAAGCTGTACTTCATGTGCGGCCTCCCGACGGAGACCGACGAGGACGTCCTCGAGATCGCCGACATGGCCCGCGAGGTCATCCGGGTCGGCCGCGAGGTCACTGGCACGCGCGACATCCGCTGCACCGTCAGCATCGGCGGGTTCGTGCCCAAGCCGCACACGCCGTTCCAGTGGGCGAGTCAGCTCGACGCCGAGACGACCGACCGCCGGCTCAAGCTCCTGCGCGACGCGATCAACTCCGACAAGAGCACGGCGAAGGCCATCGGCTACCGCTACCACGACGGCAAGCCCGGCATCGTCGAAGGACTGCTCAGCAGAGGCGACCGCCGGCTCGGCACTGTCATCGAGCAGGTCTGGCGCGACGGCGGCATCTTCGACGGCTGGCGCGAGCACTTCTCCTACGACCGCTGGATGAACGCCGCGGCCACCAGGGGCATCGACGTCGACTGGTACACCACCCGTGAGCGCCTGGAGAACGAGGTGCTGCCGTGGGATCACCTCGACAGCGGCCTCGACAAGGAGTGGCTCTGGGCCGACTGGCAGGAGGCGCTCGATGAGCGCGACCTCGACGACTGCCGCTGGATCCCCTGCTTCGACTGCGGCGTCTGCCCGCAGATGGGCACCGAGATCCAGGTCGGCCCGACGGGCGCGAAGCTGCTGCCCCTGAGCGTGGTCTGAGGTGATCACCCCCGACACCAAGGACTGGACCTGGGTCCTCGACGCGACCTGCGAGGAGTGCGGACTCAACGTCTCCACCATCCCCTTCGCCGACATCCCCGCGGCCATCCGCGGCAACGCCGACGCATGGCGAGAGGTGCTGACCCGCCGCGACGTGCGCGACCGGCCGAAGCCCGACGTCTGGTCCCCGCTGGAGTACTCCTGCCACGTCCGCGACGTCTACCGCATGTTCGACGGCCGGCTGCAGCGGATGCTCCGCGAGGACGACCCGCAGTTCCAGAACTGGGACCAGGACACCACGGCGATCGAGGAGAGGTACGACGAGCAGGACCCGGCCACGGTGGTGACGGAGCTCGTGACTGCCGCCCACACGCTGGCCGGGCGGTTGGGCGTCGTCACCGAGGAGGAGCAGACCCGTCCCGGCCGGCGCAGCGACGGCGCCGTGTTCACGATCGCGTCGCTCGCCCGCTACGGCCTGCACGACCCGGTGCACCACCTCCACGACGTGGGACATGTCGAAGCGCACTCCTGACGGCCCCCCGCCGCCGCCGACCGTCCAGCGGCTGCGGATCCGCTACACCAAGCGCGGCCGGCTGCGCTTCACCAGCCACCGCGACATCGCTCGTGCGTTCGAGCGCGCGCTCCGCCGCGCCCAGGTCCCGATGGCCTACTCCGCCGGCTTCAGCCCGCACCCCAAGATCAGCTGGGTGGGTGCGGCTCCGACCGGGGTGGCGAGCGAGGCGGAGTACGTCGAGATCGGCCTGGCCGAGCTCCGTGAGCTTGATCAGCTGCAGCGCGACCTGGACGAGAGCCTGCCGGCCGGGATCGACATCCTGGAGATCGTCGACGCGCCGAGCGGCACCAGCCTGCCGGACCGGATCCAGGCCAGCCACTGGAAGATCAGCTTGCCCGGAATCGACCCGGCCGCCGCCGTACACGCCGTCGAAGCCTTCCTCGCGGCCGAGACCGTGCCCGTCGAGCGGCTCACCAAGAACGGCCTCCGCACGCTCGACGCCCGCGCGGCCGTGGTCAGGATCAGCGTCGAAACCGCCGGTTGTGCGATACTTGACCTGGTCGTACGGCACGTGACGCCTGCTGTTCGACCCGACGACGTCCTCTCCGGACTCCGGATTGTGGCCGACCTCGTACCGCCGGTGCCTCCCGAGGCAACCCGGTACGCGCAGGGGCCGCTGACCGAGACCGGCGAGGTCGGCGACCCGCTCGCACCCGACCGGCTCACTTCGAGCAGTGCCGGGGTAACGCGACAGGACGCCGACCGGGATGAGGCCACCGCCGGCGGCCCGCACTAAGGACCGCACTCCAGACTTTCCCCGGCGCCGGCCACCCGGCCGGCACCGGACCGACCTCAACGGGTCGGGGCGGCAGCGTCACGCACCGACCCAGACCGGAGCCCCGGTGCTCGACGACGAGCCGACCGGCGACACGCCCACCAACGGCGACGCCCCCAGTGAGACCCCTCCCGCCAAGAAGGCAGTACGACGGCGGGCCACCAGCAAGACCCCAGCCGACACGGCCCTCGACCCGACAGCCGACGCCGGCACCGAGACCGACGTCCAGGCCACGACCGCCGCTACGCCGGCCAAGAAGGCCCCTGCGAAGAAGGCAGCTGCCAAGAAGGCTGCGCCTCGCAAGAAGGCCGCTCCCAAGCTCAGCGATGACGCGATCGCCGCGGCGCTGGCCGATGCCGGCGAGCCGGTCGTCGACGCCCTCGAGGACGACCCGGCCGTCGAGGAGGCACTCAGCGACGACGTCGCGCTGCCGCCCGAGGACCTGGCCCCGGCCAAGCGCACCCGCAAGCGGGCCCCGGCCGCCGCCCCCCTCTTCCAGGCCCCGACGTTCGACGAGGAGACGGACGACGCCCCTGCGCCGCGCCGTCGCCGCCGCGCCGGCACCGAGGGCGCTGTCTCCCCCTCCGACCTGCTGCCGACCCTGGTCGCCCCCGAGCTCGCCGCGGACGACGAGCTCGGCGCCGACGACGACAGCGACGACCCCGATCGCCCCCGCCGGCGACGTCGCCGTGGCGGCCGCGGCCGCGGTCCGCGCCCTGAGGGCAGCACCGACGAGAGCAGCGAGAACAGCACCACCGCCGAGGCGGAGGACACCTCCGACGACGCGGTCTTCGAGACGGCCCCCGACGGCACCCGCCGTCGTCGGCGCCGCCGCCGGCGCTCCGGCGGCGGGGGAGGGGACACCACCCCCGACGAGAACGACCCGCCCGGCACCGTCGTCCACGTCCGCGAGGCACGCGAGCCCCGCGAGCCGCGCCAGCGCGCCGTACGCGGCGCAGGAGCGGCCGGCGAGGACGGTGTCCGCGGCATCAGCGGCTCCACCCGCATGGCCGCCAAGCGGGTCCGCCGCCAGGAGGGTCGCGACAGCGGCCGGGGCCGCGCGCCCATCCTGACCGAGGCGGAGTTCCTCGCCCGGCGCGAGGCCGTCGACCGCGTCATGGTCGTCCGGCAGACGGCCGACCGCACCCAGATCGCCGTGCTCGAGGACGGCATCCTCGTCGAGCACTACGTCACCAAGGCGAGCGCGCAGTCCTACGCGGGCAACGTCTACCTCGGCAAGGTGCAGAACGTGCTCCCGAGCATGGAGGCCGCCTTCGTCGACATCGGCAAGGGCCGCAACGCCGTCCTCTACGCCGGCGAGGTCAACTACGACCTCATGGGCGCCGGGGGAGGCCCCCGCAAGATCGAGTCGGTGCTGAAGAGCGGCCAGGAGGTCCTGGTCCAGGTCAGCAAGGACCCGATCGGCCACAAGGGCGCCCGCCTCACCAGCCAGATCAGCCTGCCCGGCCGCTACCTCGTCTACGTGCCCGAGGGCAACATGACGGGCATCAGCCGCAAGCTCCCCGAGAACGAGCGGACCCGCCTCAAGGCCATCCT
>JAVXVI010000291.1:0-7925 GCA_032230005.1 Actinomycetota bacterium
CAGGACGCCCTCGTCAACTGATCGCTGCTCCCTCGAGCGCCCCTCCACTCGCGGGTGTCAGAAGCGCTACGCGGCGCGCCAGTACCCCGTCTTCTGACACCCGCGGGCTGGGTCATTTTCGTTAGTCACGGTAATGAGTTAGACTAACGACATGCCCACGGCCACCGACACCGCTCTGGCGAGCTCGCTGCGCCTGTCGGTCATGCGGCTGGCCCGGCGGCTGCGGGCGCAGCGGGCGGACACCTCGTTGACGCTGTCCCAGCTGGCGGCGCTTGCCACGCTCGACGTGCACGGTGCGCTCACGCCCGGGGAGCTCGCCGCGCACGAGAAGATCTCGCCACCGTCGATGACCAAGATCGTTGCGGCCCTCGAAAGCAGCGGGCTCGTCGACCGCGCGCCGCACCCGACCGACGGCCGTCAGGTCCTGCTCGCGGTCAGCCGCGAGGGCCAGGCCCTGATCAAGGAGAACCGCCGGCGCCGTGACGTCTGGCTGACCCAGCACCTGAAGGACCTCGACCCGGAGGAGCTCGCCGTCCTGCGCTCCGCCGTCGGCATTCTCGATCGGCTGGCCGGTTCGTGAGCCCTGCCCTCACCGTCACGTTCCGCTCACTGCGGGTCCGCAACTACCGGTTGTTCGCGTCCGGCCAGATGGTGTCGCTGTCAGGCACCTGGGCACAGCGGGTCGCGCAGGACTGGCTGGTCCTCGAGCTGTCGCACAACTCAGGCCTCGCGCTCGGCATCACGACCGGCCTGCAGTTCCTCCCGATGCTGCTCTTCGGTTTGTACGGCGGGGTGCTGGCCGACCGCTACGACAAGCGCAACCTGCTGGTGGGCGCACAGGTCGTCATGGGCATCCTGGCGCTCGTCCTCGGACTGCTCGACGTCACCGGGACCGTCCAGCTCTGGCACGTCTACGCGCTCGCGTTCCTGCTCGGCCTGGCCAGCGTCATCGACACCCCGGTCCGGCAGTCGTTCGTCGTGGAGATGGTGGGTCCCGACGACCTGCCCAACGCGGTGAGCCTGAACTCCGCGACCTTCAACGCGTCGCGCATCATCGGCCCGGCCATCGCCGGCCTCGCCATCAGCCACGTCGGCACGGCGCCGGTCTTCCTCGCCAACGCCGCGAGCTACATCGCCGTCATCATCGGCCTCTGCCTGATCCGCACCGGCGACCTGCACTCCTCCCGCCGGGTGCCCCGCGCCAAGGGCCAGCTGCGCGAGGGCCTGCGCTACGTCCGCGCCCGCCCCGACCTGATGGTGCCGATGGTGCTGGTCTTCATCGTCGGGACGTTCGGGCTGAACTTCCAGATCACCCTCGCCCTCGTCGCCAAGGGCGTCTTCGGCCGCGGTGCCGGGTCCTATGGCGCGCTCTCGGCGATGCTCGCGCTCGGCTCGCTCCTCGGCGCCCTCGGCAGCGCGCGACGATCGGCTCCGCCGAGGCAGCGGGTGCTCATCGGGGCAGGAGTTGCCTTCGGCGCGCTCGAGGTGCTGGTCGGGCTCGCGCCGACGTACTGGCTCATGGCCGCCCTGCTCGTTCCGACCGGCGCCGCAGTCCTGACCTTCAGCACGGCAGCCAACGCGATCGTGCAGCTGGGCTCGTCGCCGGAGATGCGCGGTCGCGTCGTCGCCCTCTACATCCTGGTCTTCCTCGGCGGGACTCCTGTCGGGGCGCCGGTGATCGGCGCGCTCGCGGAGACGATGGGGCCGAGATGGACGCTGCTGATGGGCGGCCTGATCAGTGCCCTCGGCTGCGTCGTAGCCGGGCTCTACCTGCAGCGCACCGCCGCGGCAGCGCAGGTCAGGACGTCTTCGCGCCCCGTCGGCGCAGCAGCGGTGGCAGGAACCACAGCAGCGCGCTGAGCACGAGGAAGCAGCCGGCAACGGACGCCGCTGCCGGCAGGGCGAACAGCACGTCTGTCACCAGCAGCAGGACTGACGTGAAGGTCAGCAGCAGCAGGATGGTCCCGGCGACGGCGCATCGGCTCGACACGGTGACCACCCACGGCTTCTCGCCGGTGCGGAACAGAAGCCGGTGGATGCTGACCGGAGCGACCAGCGTCGACGCGGTCGCGGCGGCGAGCAGCAGCGCGACGAAGTAGAGGTCGCGCTGGAACGACGTCACCTTGTCGAACCGTTGCGAGAACGGCACGGTCAGCAGCAACGAGAACAGCACCTGGACGCCGGTCTGCGTGACCCGCAGCTCTTGCAGGATGTCGTTGAAGTTGCGGTCGGCGCGCTCGGCCTCGGTCTCGTCGCGGCCGAGCGGATCCGGTTCGGCGGCGACCATGCACCGAAACCTACGCGCGAGCGCTTCGCGCTCTACCAGGCGTAGGCCTCGGGGGCCGGTCCGCCGGGGCCGGGGAAGATCTCGTCGAGCCGCTTGAGCTCGGTGTCGCCGAGAGTCACCTCGAGCGCGCCGAGCGCGCTGCTGAGCTGCTCCGACGTCCGAGGGCCGACGATCGGAGCGGTCACCGCGGGCTGTGCGAGCAGCCAGGCCAGCCCGACGTCGGCGGGGTTCTTGCCGAGCTCGTCGCAGAAGGCCTCGTAGGCCTCGATCGCCGGCCGGTTCTGCTCGAGGGTGCGCTGGGTGTTCTCGTCCGCCGACCGACCCTCCTTCTGCTTGCGCAGGATCCCGCCGAGCAGCCCTCGGTTGAGTGGCGACCAGGGGATCAGGCCGACGCCGTACTGCTCACACGCCGGGATGACCTCGAGCTCGATGGTGCGGCGCATCAGGTTGTAGTAGCTCTGCTCGCTGACCAGACCGAGCGAGTGCCGCTGCCGGGCCCGCTCGTTGGCCTGCGTGATGCCCCAGCCGGGGAAGTTGGACGACCCGACGTAAAGGATCTTGCCCTGCGTCTTCAGGACGTCGAACGCCTCCCAGAGCTCCTCCCACGGAGCGTCGCGGTCGATGTGGTGCATCTGGTACAGGTCGATGTAGTCGGTCTGCAGCCGCTTCAAAGACGCATCGCACTGCTGCCGGATCGCCAACGCTGACAGGAAGGTCTGGTTGGGCCACGCACCCATCCCGCCGTAGAGCTTCGTCGCGAGCACGGTCTTCTCCCGGCGGCCGCCACCGAGGGCGAGCCACCTCCCGACGATCTTCTCGGTGACGCCCTCGCCTGTCTTCCAGCCGTAGACGTTGGCCGTGTCGATGAAGTTGATGCCGGCGGCGAGGGCCTGGTCGAGGATCTGGTGGGAGTCCGGCTCGCTCGTCTGCGGCCCGAAGTTCATGGTGCCGAGGCAGAGGCGCGAGACCCGCAGTCCGGTCCGGCCGAGGTGCGTGTAGTCCATGCCTTGGACCGTACGTCAGTCCGGCGTTCCCGACGAGCCGTCGGTCTGCCACGACTTCCACAGGGCGGCGTAGCTGCCACCGGCCTCGAGCAGCTCGTCGTGGCTGCCGAGCTCGCTCACCCGACCGGCCTCGACCACTGCGACCCGGTCGGCGTCGTACGCGGTGTGCAGCCGGTGCGCGACCGCGACCACGGTCCGGTCCTCGAGCACTGCGGCGAGCGACCGCTCGAGGTGTCGCGCCGCCCGCGGGTCGAGCAGCGCCGTCGCCTCATCGAGCACCAGGGTGTGCGGATCGGCGAGGACGAGCCGTGCGAGCGCGACCTGCTGCGCTTGCGCCGGCGTCAGGCCGTGACCACCGGAGCCCACCCGGGTGTCCAGCCCGGCCGGCAGCGCGCGCACCCAGTCGAGCGCATCGACGGCTGTGAGCGCGTTCTCCAGCTGCTCCACGTCCGCCGCGGACGATCCCAGCCGCAGGTTGTCGGCGATCGTCCCCACGAAGATGTGGTGCTCCTGCGTGACCAAGGCGACCTCGCGGCGGAGCCGCTGCAACGGGAGCTCCAGCAGCGGCACACCGCCGAGCTCGACCCGGCCGGTCCGTGGTCCGTGGATACCGGCGAGGAGCCGGCTGATCGTCGACTTGCCGGCACCGCTCGGACCGACGACCGCCAGTCGCTCGCCGGGGCGCACCTCGAGGTCGAGACCGTGCAGCACGTCCCTGCCCGGCAGGTACGCGAACCGCACGTCCTCAGCCTGCAGCTGCTCGTCCACCGGCTGCCGATCCGTCGGCGCCCGGTCGTCGGGCACCTCGGTCACTCCCACCAGTCGGGCCATCGACGAGGCGCCGATCTGGAGCTCGTCCAGCCAGCCGAGCAGCCGGTCCAGCGGGTCGAGCAGCTGCTGGACGTAGAGCGTCACGGCAGTGACCTGGCCGAGGGTTGCGTGACCGTTGATCGCCAGCCAGCCGCCCATGGCCAGGACCGCGACCACCGGGAGCACGAAGGACGCGTCCACCGTCGGGAACCACCGGCAGCGCAGGTAGAGCGTGTAGCGCTCCGCGGCGTACGACGCCGCGATGTCCGCGTCACCACGGGCGACCCGGCGCTCCTGCAGGTTGAGCGCCTCGACAGTGCGCGCACCGGTCGCGGTCTCCGTCAGGGACCCGGTCATCTGCGAGTACGTCGCGCGCTCGCGCAGGTAACCGGCCGGGGCTCGGCGGAGATACCACCTGGTGCTGAGCCAGAGCGGAGGTACGACGACGAGCGCTGCGACGGCGATCTGCGGGCCGGCCAGGAGCGCGGCCACGACCGTCAACGCCGTCGTCAAGATGGCCACCGTGACCTCGGGCACGGCGTAGCGGACCGTGCGGGCCAACGAGTCGATGTCCGCGGTCATGCGAGTGAGCAGGTCACCCGAGCCGGCGCTCTCCACCGTCGACAGCGGGAGGTCGACGACCCGCTCGAGGAACTCCTCGCGCAGCTCGGCGAACATCTGCTCGGCCAGCACCAAGGCGACCCAGTGCGACCATCGGGTGAGGACGGTCTGCAGCAGCACGAAGACCGCGAGGAGAAGCGCGATCCTGTCGACGGTCGCCGTCGTCGTGCCGCGCTGCACGTCGTCGACGAGGTTGCCGAGCAGCCGGGGCGCGACCAGCCCGCTCACCGCCGCCGCGATGTAGAGGCTCACGGCGAACGCGATCCGGCGCGGGTGCCGGTGCAGCAGCCGCCGGGCGTAGGCGCGAACGTCCGCGACGTCCGCGACGGGGAGCGCGGTGCTCATGCCGATCTGCTGTCGGTCTCGCCGCGCAGGACCAGTGCCGCGTACGACGGCACTGCCCGCAGCAGGTCCGCGTGCCGTCCCTCGGTGACGATCCGCCCGCCGACGAGCATCGCGACCCGGTCGGCCTGCCCGAGCAGCAACGGGCTGGTCGTCAGCACGACAGTGGTCCGTCCCCGCCGCGCTGCACGTAGCTGCGCGCCGATCCGGGCCTCGGTGTGCGCGTCGACTGCGCTCGTCGGCTCGTCGAGGACGAGCACCTCGGGGTCAGCGGCCAGCGCGCGGGCGAGCAGCAGCCGCTGTCGTTCTCCACCGGAGAAGGCCCGTGCCCCTTCGTCGACGTCGGTGCTCAGTCCTTCGGGCAGGGCGTCGACGATGTCGTCCGCCGACGCCGTCGTGACTGCAGCGGCGACGGTCGCATCGGACCTGCCGAGCTCGTCGCCGAGGCGGCCGCTGAACAGGACGGGTGTCTTGTCGGCGACGAGCACCCGCCGCCGTACCGCCGCTGTCGCGAGGTCGGCGAGCCGCACTCCTCCCAGCAGCACGTCGGAGTCGACGTAGCGGCCGAGCCGGTCGGCCAGTGCGCTGGCGTCCTCAGGATCACCGCACGCGACTGCCGTGAGCAGCCCGGGCTCGACCACGAGCCCGGACGACGGGTCGACCAGAGGGACACCAGCAGGGGGCTCGGTCGCCGGCGTCGCCGGCTCGTCGAGGGTGCGCTGCACCGACAGCACAGTGATCATCCGGCGCGCACCGACGACGGCCCGCGTCACCTTGTCCGCGGCCTCGGTGAGGGTGCGCAGCGGCGTGAGCAGGAAGGCGGAGTAGCCGTAGAAGGAGACCAGCTGCCCTGGCGTGATCCGCCCCTCGACCGCGAACCGGGCGCCCAGCCACGTCACCAGCACCACGAAGGTCCCCGGCACGAGGATCTGAGTCGCGTCGAGCAGCGACTGGCTGCGCGCCACCTCGATGCCTGTCGCGCGGACCCGCTGCGACTGCGCGCGGTAGCGGGCGACGAAGGCCTCCTCGCCGCCGATGCCGCGCAGCACCCGCAGCCCGGCCACGGTGTCCGCCCCGAGTGAGGTGAGCTCACCGACCTCGGCCCGCTGACCGGCCTGCCGCGCGTGCAGCGGCCGCAGGAGTGGCCCGAGGACAAGGCTGAACGCAGGCACTCCGATCACGATGACCAGGCCGAGCGTCGGCGATGCAGTCAGCAGCAGCACGGCGACGAGCACGAACGTGACGACTGCACCCGAGAGGCGGGCCGTGATGTCGAGTGCCCTGGCAACCGCGGTCGTGTCCGTCGTACCAACGCTCACGACGTCGCCCGTCGACAGCTGCGTGCGCAGCGACGCCCCGAGGTGCACCGTGTGCCGGACCAGCCACTGCTGAGTGCGGTAGCTGGCGGTGAGGTAGTTGCTGACCGCGAACCGGTGGCGCATGAGCCCGGCGAGCGCCTGCAGGATGCCGACGCCGAGCAGCAGCAGGCACCAACCCCGCAGGGCTCCGAGGTTGTGCGCGGCGACGCCCTGGTCGATCGCGCGGCCGACGATGAAGGGGAACATCGCCTGTGCGCTCATCCAGAGGATCCCGAAGACCGCGCCACCGAGGATCGACCCTCGCTGGAGCGCGATCACCCGCAGCAGGAAGCGCCACGGCGACCGGAGATCAGGTGTCCCCGGGTCGACGAGTGGATGGGTCCGCACTCGTTCGAGCCTACGAGCAGGACCAACTGAGTTATCTGCGTCGAATTCGCTTGGCCAGCCGGCCCAGCGACCCCGGTCGGGCCGCCGCGGCGAGGCACGCGACGACGACCAGGACCACGGGCAGGCAGACGAGTACGACGAGGACCTGCACCCACGCCGGCTTGCCGCCGAGCCGGTACACGACCGGCGACAGGCACGCGGACAGGACGAGCGCCACGGCCGTGAAGACGACCCGCGGCACCCACGCCTGCGGCAGCGGCGCCTGGCTCAGGAGAGCGCGTCCACGACGTAGTCGATGCAGCCGGTGAGCGCCTCGACATCCGACGGCTCGACGGCAGGGAACATCGCGACCCGCAGCTGGTTGCGCCCGAGCTTGCGGTAGGGCTCGACGTCGACGACGCCGTTGGCACGCAGCGCCTTGCAGATCTGCGACGCGTCGATCGCGTCGTCGAAGTCGATCGTGCCGACGACCTGGGAGCGCTTGTCCGGGTCAGTGACGAACGGTGTGGTGTACGACGTCTTCTCGGCCCAGGTGTAGAGCCGCGATGACGAGTCGGCCGTGCGCTCGACGCACCAGTCGAGCCCGCCCTGGGAGTTCATCCACTCGACCTGCGTCGTCATCAGGTGCAGCGTCGCCAGCGCCGGGGTGTTGTAGGTCTGGTCCAGCCGCGAGTTGTCGAGCGCGATGGTCAGGTCGTACGACGCCGGCACCCAACGACCACTGGCCGCGATCTGCCCGACCCGCTCGATCGCTGCCGGCGAGAACAGCGCCAGCCACAGGCCGCCGTCGGAGGCGAAGCCCTTCTGCGGCGAGAAGTAGTAGACGTCGAACTCGCTCGCCTGCACGGGCAGGCCGGCCGCGCCTGACGTCGCGTCGACCGCGACGAGAGAGCCGGCATCAGCACCAGGCACCCGGCGGATCGGCATCATGACGCCGGTCGAGGTCTCGTTGTGGGTCAGCGCGTAGAGGTCGATGCCTTCCTCGGCGACCGCCTCCGGGTGGGTGCCTGGGTCGCTTGCGATGACCGACGGGTCATCCAGGAACGGCGCCGACTTCGCGGCCGCCGCGAACTTCGAGGAGAACTCACCGAACGACAGGTGCTGCGACTTGCGCTCGATCAGCCCGAACGTCGCGATGTCCCAGAACTCCGTCGC
>JAVXVI010000292.1:0-10346 GCA_032230005.1 Actinomycetota bacterium
ATCCCGGCAGCGCTCGGGGTGCCGACGGCGACCGTGCCGCCGGCGGCGATCGTCAGGCGTGGACGTCCCGGGACGAGAGCCTCCCGTCGTACGACGGCCGGTTCGCCGACCACCACCGCACCCGCGATCCGGAACGTCCCGGCCGGCAGGTCGTCGGCAGTCGGGAAGGACACCGTGACCAGCCCGGATGCTGTCAGCCCGAGGCGCCGGTGCTCCTCGACGAGCGCCGCACCGAGCACGCTGCTCCAGTGCGCCAGGTCGGCGGTCAGCTTGCGGGAGTCCCGTGGCGACAGCTGCACCGACCAGGCGTTGGGGGCCTGGCGGGTCGCGTCGGCGTAACGGCCCAGCTCGACCTTGAGGGCGGCCTCGACGTCCTGCAGCGAGGGCGTCCGTCGGAGCAGCACAGGCAGGCGCACGGGAGTCCCGTCCGGGGCGGCAGCAGGGGCGCTGCAGACTCTCCCGCGATCTTGTCCGGCCGAAACCCCGGACTAGGCTGGAGCCGGTGACCTGGCTCCATCGCTACGCCTCCGTCCTCCGCATCGGGGGCGTGACGCCGGCGTTCCTCGCGAGCCTGGTCGGGCGGCTGTCGCTCGGCATGACCGGGCTGGCGATCCTGCTCCTGATCCGCCAGACCAACGGGTCCTACGCGGCCGCCGGGGTCGTGTCCGCGGTCTACGCGCTGTCGTTCGCCTTCGGCGCCCCGGCTCGGGCGCGCGGCGCCGACCGGCGTGGCCCGGTGGGAGTCCTGGTGCAGTGCGCGGTGCTGCAGCCGCTGGCACTGGTCGCGCTCGCGGTGCTGGCCAAGGCGGGTGCGCCGATCGTCGTGCTGGCGCTGCCGGCCGCTGTCGCGGGCCTCTACCTGCCGCCGCACGGCGCGGTGATGCGCGCGCTGTGGGCGCGCAGCGTCCCCGCTGCGTCGCTGCCGTCGGCGTACTCGCTCGAGTCCGTCTGCGTGGAGCTCTGCTTCGTGCTCGGGCCGGCACTGGTCGCCGGCCTGTCGGCCGCGATCGGACCGGCGGCGGCACTCATCACCAGCGGAGTCGTGAGCATGGCCGGGGCCGCCGGCATGGCCGCCGCGCGCGGGGTGCGGGCGGTCCAGCCGGAGGCCGACGTCACCCGCGACCGGGCCGGGCCACTGACGTCGCCGGCGGTGCGCGCGCTGCTGCTGACCGTCGTCTGGATCGGAACCAGCTTCGGCGCGGTGGAGGTGGCGATGCCGGCGTTCGCCGAGAAGAGCGGGAGCCGGCCGGCGGCGGCCGGGGTGCTGCTCGCCGTGTGGGCGTTCGGCTCGATCCTGGGCGGGCTGGTCTACGGCGCTGTCCACTCATCCCTGCCGCATGCGCAGCAGATGGGCTACCTCGTCGTCGCGCTGGCCATCGGATCGCTGCTGCCCATGCTGGCGCCCGGGCCGGTGACGATGGGGATCGCGCTGCTCCTCTACGGCACGACGATCGCACCGTTCATGGCGTGCAACGCCGTGCTGCTGGGAGCCGCCGCGCCGCGCGGCACGACCACCGAGGCGTTCGCCTGGAACAGCAGCATGATCTTTGCCGGGGCGGCGATCGGCACAGCTGTGGCGGGTGCGCTCGCCGACGCCGCGGGCCCCACCGCCGCCCTTGCCGTCACCGCTGTCGCGGGTGCGCTCACCCTCGTCGTGTCGGTGCGCAGCCGGCGGCACCTGCTGCAGCTGACGGGTTAGCGCGGAGCGACCAGCAGGGTCTGGGCGCCGACGGCGACGGGCCCTTGCAGGTCGGACAGCACCGATGTCGCCAGACCGGCACCGCCCGTCGAGATGGCCGTGCTGGCATCGAGGCAGATCCACTCGCCCACCGCTTCGCGATGCAGGTGGACGGTCAGCTCCGGGTTGATGAAGTGCCAGTGGCGCAGGTCGAGCTCGCTGGAGATGCCATTGCCGCTGTCGGCGACCGCGAGCACCCGCTGCAGCGGACTCGGCTCCTCGTCGGGGACGAGCGGATGGAGCATTCGGGTCCAGGCGGCGGCGGGCCCGGGACGGGTGAAGTGCCCGCGGACGAAGCGCCACTCGATCGCGGACAGATAGCCGTCGATCCAGTCGCCCTTGCCGAGGTCGTCACCGGTGTCAGGCAGCGGCGGCGGTCCGGGTTGCTGCGGGGCGACCGGTGACGACGTCGTACGCCGCACCCGCCAGGCCGTCGCCCTGGCGACGTCCCTGCCCTCCGCCGAGAGCACCGCCTCGACCAGCTCGACACTGCGACCGGGACGTACGACGCGCGAGCTGATCGCGACCTCGGCCACCGGGATGGGGCCGAGGATCTCGACGGTCACGCGGGCGACGAGCACGTCATCGCGCGGCTCGGTCCGCTCGATCGCGCGGCCCAGCAGCGCACTCGGGGGGCCGGCGTGCTGGAACCGCTCGTCCCACGGCCCGGTGGTGTGCACGGTGGCCTGCCACCGGTCATCGCCCAGCGGCAGGAAGAACGCGTCGTCCATGAGGGCAACGTAGGGCGCATCGACGCGCGGCGGCTCGGGCACCTCCCCGCGCGTATCGAACTGCTGCCACATCGTGCAGCAGAGGCTGCTGGTGCAACATCTGGCAGCAGTTCGATACACAGGCGAAGGGACTACCCGCCGCAGGGCAAAATGTCCGGGTGAACCTTCGCCGCCTGCTTACCTTCGTCGCTGCGGCGATCCTGCTCGCCGGGTGCGGTGGGTCATCTGCGCCGTCAGCCGCCGACCAGGCAGCGGGGTCGTCCAGCGCGGCCTCGTCCCCTGCTCCGACGGCCGCAGTTTCCGGGGGCACCGGCGCGGGTGCCAGCCCCGGCGCTGCTGCCGCTGGTCGCGCGTCCCCCGCATCTCCCGGTGCGGCCGGCGCGGCAGCACCGACCGCGACCACGGGCAGCTCCACGACCAGCAGCTCGACGACCAGTAGCACCACAGCGGGAAGCACCGCACCCGGCACCTACACCTACGACACCTCGGGCACCGTCACGGCCGGCACGCCGAGGGACGCATCGGGCACCGCCACCCTGACCGTCGACGCACCAGCCGGGACATCGCAGCACTCGGCGCTCGCCAACGACCAGGGCCGCACCGAGCAGGACATCGTCAGCCGGACGACGGGTGCCTACCTCGCCCGACTGCACATCGCCAACCCGGCCTTCGACAAGGAGTTCCGTCCTTCGTCGCCCGTGTTGCTCGTGCCCAATCCGGCCGCCCCCGGCCGGACCTGGTCGTGGACCGCGACCTCGACAGACGGCAAGACCACCGTCGCCGTCACCGCCCGGATCACCCGGCGGGAGACGTTGACCATCGGCGGTGCCGCCACCCCCACCTCGCTCGTGACCAGCACGCTCAAGCTGACCGGCGACGTGACCTACACCGCCCAGATGCAGAACTGGTACGACGCAGCGCACCGGCTGTCGGTCAAGGACCACACGAGGGGCAGCGGCACCTTCGGCGGCGTCGCGTTCACCACCGACATCACCAGCGTCCTGCGCAGCACCCGACCGGCCTAGAGGCCCCCCAGCCGGCGCGCCGTCGCAGCGGCGGCGAGCAGCTGCAGGCCGGCGGTCGTCGTTGGCTCCAGGCGGGTCAGCTCCACGATCCGCTTCAGCCGGTAGTCGAGGGTGTTGGGGTGGACGTGCAGCGCCGCCGCCGTACGCCGACGGTCGAGGTTCTCCGCGAGGTACGTGTCCAGGGTCAGCAGCAGGTCGGGGTTGCGCTCCAGCGGGTCCAGCAGCGCGGCGAGCTCGGGCAGCGCGTCGCTCGCCCGCGTGAGCTGGTACTGCAGCAGCACGTCCGCCAGCCGGTACAGCCCGCTCGGCCGGGCGAGCCGCACGACCAGCCGGAGCACGTCGCGGGCCTGGGCGCTCGCTCCGGCCAACCCGCTGCTCGTGTCAGCGTGCGCGGCGGCGGCCCGCACCGGCGTACCCGCCGCGGACTGCAGCTGCTCGACCAGCCCGTCGAGGCCATCGGCCGGCGCGTCGACGTCGGGGACGAACACCGTCCCGCCGGTCGCGTCCAGGAGACCGAGCACCGGCCCGCCGGCGTAGGCGTCGAGCACTTCCTGCACCCGGCGGACCTTGCGGCGCGACGCGACCGCACCTGCGACGCCCTCGGCCTTCTCGTCGACGTGCTCACCCAGCTCCAGAGCGATCACCGACCAGCGCTGGGCCAGGTCGACGCCGAGCCGGGCGGCCAGCGCATCAGCCGGCTGCCCCGCCATGAGAGCGGCCGCCAGCGCCCGGCGGGCGTCACGCTCCTCACCGTGGATCGCCTGCTGCTCCTCGAGATAGGCCGTCGCCACAGCACCCGTGACGCACTGCAGGTACAGCTGCACCCGGTCGGCGGCAGCCACCAGCTCGGCGGTCTCACTCGGCTTGGCCTCAGCCACCAGCTCGGCCCAGCCGATCCGACCACCTACGTGGTAGGCGGTCAGCACCGCATCGAGCGGCACCCGTTCCTGCGCACGACGCGCCGCCGACGAGCGCGGCTCCGCCAGCTCCTCGTCCGTCGGCAGTCGCCGCTCCTGCAGGGTCGCGAAGAAGACCCGCAGGTTGTCCTCGCAGATCTCGAGAATCTCGCCCTCCAGCTGCTCGGTCGGCAGCCGCCGGTAGAACGGCACCTCGTCGCGGAAGGTGTCGATCATCCGGCGGGCGAGAAGGGGCAGCCGGCGCTGGACCCGGGTGTAGAGCGACAGCGCCATGTCCGCATTGTGACGCGTCACAAGGCTGGACGCGAGTGCAGGCCTGCGCCGCCCGGCTGGCAGGCTCGGCGACATGCGCGCTGTGACCCTGCCGTCCTTCGGTGGCCCCGAGGTGCTCACCCTGGCCGACGTCCCCGACCCCGAGCCCGCCGCAGGCGAGGTGCTCATCGACGTCGTCGCGACGGCCGTCAACCGAGCCGACCTGCTGCAGCGGATGGGCTTCTACAACCCGCCGCCCGGAGCCTCGCCGTACCCCGGCCTCGAGTGCTCGGGCCGCATCGCGGCTCTCGGCGCGGACGTCGCCGGCTGGCAGGTCGGCGACGAGGTCTGCGCGCTGCTCTCCGGCGGGGGCTACGCCGAGAAGGTCGCCGTTCCGGCCGGTCAGGTGCTGCCGGTGCCGAGCGGGGTCGCCCTCGTCGACGCTGCGGCGCTGCCCGAGGTCGTCTGCACCGTGTGGTCCAACGTCTTCCAGCTCGCGGCGCTGCAGCCCGGCGAGGTGTTCCTGGTGCACGGCGGCACGTCGGGGATCGGCACCATGGCGATCCAGCTGGCGTCACGACACGGCGCGCGGGTGCTCTGCACGGTCGGCTCACCGGACAAGGCGAAGCGGGCCGAGGAGCTCGGCGCGGAGCGCGCCATCCGCTACCGCGACGAGGACTTCGTCGAGGTGGTGCGCTCGATGACCAAGGGCGGCGGGGCCGACGTGATCCTGGACAACATGGGGGCGAAGTACCTCCCGCGCAACGTCGAGGCACTCGCTATCGGTGGCCGGCTCGTCGTCATCGGGATGCAGGGCGGGACCCGGGCCGAGCTCGACCTCGGAGCCATGATGGCCAAGCGCGCCGCCGTGCATGCGACCTCGCTGCGCGCTCGTCCCGCTGCCGAGAAGGCGGCGATCGTCGAGTCGGTGCTGGCAGGGGTGTGGCCCGCCATCGAGGCCGGTGAGGTGGTGCCGGTCATCGACCGCGTCCTGCCGCTCGATCAGGTGGCCGACGCGCACCGGGCGATCGAGGAGAGCGCCCACATCGGCAAGATCCTGCTGACGACCTAGCCTCGGGCCGACCAGGGATGCACCAGATGTGCACCCAACCCCAGCTCACGGCCCCGTTGGCTCAGACCTGGTGCATTTCCGGACGGCAGCCCGTGCGAGCCGACGACCTAGGGGCGCTTCACGGGCAGCCCGCCACCAGCGACGACCGCGTCCTTCAGCGGGGTGAGCAGGGTCCGCAGCCGCTCCGTGCGCTCCTCGCCGAGGTGCTGCCACGGCGGCAGGGCGAGCACGTCCGTGTGCTCCTCGATCGCCTCGCGCTGGACCTTGCCGGTGTCGGTGAGGTTGCCATCGGTGTCGACCCAGCCGCGTGCGGCCAGCTCCGTGACGGCCTCGTGCCACTCCTCCTTGCTCCACGCCCGGCTCTGCTTGAGGAAGTCGGTCATCCCGCCGCCGGTGAACGCGCCGTTGAGGACGAGCGACTGCGCAGCAGAGATGCCGGCTGCGACCAGCGCGGCGATGTGGCCGTCGCCGCGGTACTCCCGCAGCAGGGCGATCCCGTGCCACAGCGCGAGGTGCGGCTGGGGCGGCTCGGGCAACGCGGCGTGTGCGGCGTACAGCGGCCGGCCCGGGATCACGCAGCCCTCGCAAGCGACGCGGATCAGGTCGAGCGCCTCGCTGACGTCGCTCAGCTGCTCTCCCGCCATCCGCTGCAACGCGCGGTCGACCCCGCGCAGCCGCGCCGCCAGCACCTCAGCGGGCGTCGTCTTGCTCCACGCCTCCGCGATGCCGAACTGCACCGCGAGCGGCGAGAAGTTGAAGAACATCGCCTGCACGACCTGCCACGGCACGATCCCGAGCGGCGCCGCGCGCGAGGGGAAGTACAGCTCCGCGGGACCCGACAGTCCCAGCGCTTCGTACTCCTCGGCAGCCTCGGGCGCGAAGTAGATCATCGCGTGGATCGGCTCGAGGGTCCGGTGCATCGCCCTGCTGGTCGAGCTGTCCATCTACAGCGCCTCCAGAAGCCGGTCGACCTCGTCGGTCGTCGTGTAGCAGACCACGCCGGCGCGGACCGCCCCGCCGGAGTCCTCCAGCCCGACCCTGCGCATCAGCTCGACGGCGTAGTAGTTGCCGGCCCAGACGCAGATCCCCTTGTCCCCCAACGCCTTTGCGACCTGCTGCGGGGTCGTGCCATCGACCGTGAACCCCACAGTCGGAGTACGGCGGGTAGGCGACCCCAGCAGGGTGACACCCGGATGGGAGTGGAGGCCGTCGTACAGATGGGTGAAGACCTCGGTCTCGTGCGCCTCGATCGAAGCCATCGCATCGACGACCTGCTCCCGCCGCGTCGAACCGCTGCCGAGGGACGCGATCCAGTCGACGGCTGCGGTGATGCCGGCAAGCTGCGCGAAGCCGGGGGTGCCGAGCTCGAAGCGGTCCGGCACGTCGTCGCTGCTGGGCACCAGCTTGTCGGGCTGCAGCGTCTCCAGCAGTCCTGGGTCGGCGACGGTCACGGCGGCGTGCGGGCCGTACCACTTGTAGGACGAGCAGGCGTAGAAGTCGGCGCCGAGCGCGGCTACGTCGATGGCGCCATGCGGTGTCGCGTGCACCCCGTCGACGTGCAGCAGCGCACCGACTGCGTGCGCCGTGTCGGCAATGGCCCGAACGTCCGGACGCGTGCCCACGGCGTTGCTCGCCGCCGTCACGGCGACGAGTCGCGTCCGGTCGTTGATGAGGTCGTCGTCCGTCTCGAGCTCGCAGGTCTTCTCGTCGATGTCGGCCCACCGCACGGTCGCCCCGGCAGCGCCGGCGGCGTGCACCCAGGGGCGGATGTTCGCGTCGTGGTCCAGCCGGCTGACGACCACCTCGTCGCCAGGGCTCCAGGTCTTCGCAAGCGCGCGCGACAGCAGGTAGGTGTTGGCCGTCATCGACGGGCCGAAGAAGCCACCACGGGGATCGACCCCGAGCAGGTCGGCCACCGCGGCCCGGGCGGCGTCCACGATGCCGTCGGCGCGGGCGCTGCTCGGGAAGTCGCCGTGGCGGTTGGAGATCGCGTTGCGCATGGCCGTCGCCACCGCATCGGTGACGGCAGCCGGGACCTGGGTGCCACCTGGGCCGTCGAAGTGGGCCAGGCCCTCTGCCAGCGCTGGGAACTGGGCCCGGACAGCTGCCACGTCGTAGGTCACGGAGTCACCCTCCCTCACCGGGTGCAGGTCTTGCCGGGTGGGGCAGGATCAACGGCATGACAGAGCAGCAGGAGGCCCCGCACACCGTCACGATCGTCGGCCCGGACGGCCAGCCCGTCGGGCAGATGGAGGTGCCCCCCGCGGACGGCACAGAGGAGCGCAACCCGGCGGAGATGGTCGAGCAGCCGGCGAAGGTCATGCGCATCGGCTCGATGGTCAAGCAGCTGCTTGAGGAGGTCCGGGCCGCGCCGCTCGACGACGGGGCCCGCACCCGGCTGCGGGAGATCTACGAGAGCTCGATCAAGGAGCTCGGCGAGGGGCTCGCGCCCGAGCTGCGCGAGGAGCTTGACCGGGTGACGCTCCCCTTCAGCGACGACAGCGTCCCGTCGGACGCGGAGCTGCGGATCGCGCAGGCCCAGCTGGTCGGGTGGCTCGAGGGGCTGTTCCACGGCATCCAGACGGCGCTGTTCGCGCAGCAGATGGCCGCGCGGGTGCAGCTCGAGCAGATGCGCGGCGGGCAGCCCGCCCTGCCGCCCGGCCAGCTGCCGCCGGGGATGCAGCCCGGCCCGCAAGGCCCGACCGGCGGCACCGGCCAGTACCTCTAGAACCAGCGGGCGAGGGTCTGGGCCACTCCGTCGTCGTCGTTGCTCGCGACGACCTCGTCGGCGGCGGCGAGCACCTCGGGATGCGCGTTGGCCACGGCGATACCGAGCCCGGCCCACGCGAGCATCGGCAGGTCGTTGGGCATGTCACCGAAAGCCACGGCGTCGGCCGCAGCGATGCCGTGCTCCTCAGCGAGCGTGGCGAGCGCACTCGCCTTGCTCACCCCCACCGCGCTGATCTCCAGCAGGCCGTCGCTGGAGGAGTGCGTCAGCGTCCCGAGCTCGCCAACCGAGCGGTGCGCAACGGCGAGCAGCTCGTCGGCGTCCATGCCGTCGTGCCGACCGAGCAGCTTGACGGCGCCATCGGTCAGCAGCTCCTCCAGCGGCCGGACCGACTTCGGGTCGCTGCTGTCCCATCGAGGGCGGTACGACGGCTCATGCGCGAAGCCGGTGTCGTGCCGCTCCACGGCGAACGCGATGCCCGGCACGTCGCGGCGCAGCGCCTCGACCACCTGACGGATCGCGTCCGCCGACATCAGCGAGTGCCGGACGACAGTCGAGGTGTGCAGGTCGTAGACGAGGGCGCCGTTGGCGCAGATCGCCACGCCCCGGTGCCCGGTCGCCTCGACGATCGGCGCCATCCAGCGCGGCGGTCGCCCGGTCACGAGAACGAGCAGCGCCCCTGCCTCCTCGACCCGGGCCAGCGCCTCACGCGTGCGGTCGTTGATCGTGCCGTCGCTGCGGACGACCGTCCCGTCCAGGTCGGTCGCCACCAGCAGCGGGCGGTCAGACAGGGGTGAGCTCCGCGCGGCCGCCGAGATAGGGGCGCAGGGCCTCCGGCACGTGCACGGACCCATCGGTCCGCTGGTGCACCTCGAGCAGCACCGCGATCGTGCGGCCGACCGCGCACAACGTGCCGTTGAGAGTCGCGGCCGGCGCCGGACCCTTCTCGCCGCGGATGCGGATGTTGAGCCGGCGTGCCTGGAAGTCGGTGCAGTTGCTCGTCGACGTCAGCTCAAGCCAGCGCTCCTGCGAGGGCAGCCACGCCTCGCAGTCGAACTTGCGCGCGGCGCTCGAGCCGAGGTCACCGGCTGCCACGTCGATGACGCGGAACGGCAGCTCAAGCTTGGTGAGGAACTCCTTCTCCCACGTGAGCAGCCGCTGGTGCTCTTCCTCGGCGGAGCCGAGGTCGACGTACGAGAACATCTCGACCTTGTCGAACTGATGCACCCGGATGATGCCGCGGGTGTCCTTGCCGTGGCTGCCCGCCTCGCGCCGGAAGCACGACGAGAACCCGGCGTAGCGACGCGGCACGCTGTCGAGGACCTCTCCGGAGTGGTAGGCCGCGAGCGGCACCTCGGAGGTGCCGACGAGGTAGAGGTCGTCGTTCTCCAGCTTGTAGACCTCGGCGGCGTGCGCACCAAGGAACCCGGTGCCCTCCATCGCCTCCGGTCGCACGAGGGCCGGCGCGATGACGGGGATGAACCCGGCCTCGACCGCCTGCCCCATCGCGAGGTTGACCAGCGCCAGTTCGAGCAGCGCACCTGGGCCGGTGAGGAAGGCGAACCGCGCACCACTGACCTTCGCGCCTCGCTCGGTGTCGATCGCGCCGAGCAGGCTCCCGACGTCGAGGTGATCGCGCACCGGGAAGTCGTAGGCCGGGACCTCACCGACCTGCTCGAGTACGACGTAGTCGTCCTCGCCACCGGGCGGCGCGCCGGCAACGACGTTGGGGACGGCGAGATGGGCATCGCGCAACACGGCGTCGGCGTCGCCCTGAGCTGCCTCGGCCTCCTTGACCTCTGCGGCCAGCGCCTTCGCCTGCTCAAGGATCGCCGGCCGCTCCTCGGGCGAGGCGCTGCGAACCGACTGCGACACCGCCTTCT
>JAVXVI010000293.1:0-8694 GCA_032230005.1 Actinomycetota bacterium
GCTTGTGCCACGGCGTCTTCAAGGTGAAGCCGAGGGCGTCACCGAGCGCCGAGATGAGCCGGCCGAAGTACTCGATGTTGTGCCCGCTCGACCAGGGCTGGATGGATCCCTCGAGGAACGTCTTCTCCGGGTCGGGGACGACCAGCTCGGGGTCGACCTCCTTGCGGGTGCCGAGGCCGTGGCACTCCACGCAGGCGCCGTACGGCGAGTTGAAGGAGAACGACCGCGGCTCGAGCTCCTCGAAGGAGAGGTCGTCGTAGAGGCAGGCGAGGTGCTCGGAGAAGGTGCGCTCACGGTGCGGGTCGTCGTCGGGCAGGTCGATGAAGTCGAGGACGACGAGACCACCGCCCAGCTGCAACGCGGTCTCCACCGAGTCGGTGAGCCGCCGCTTGGAGGACTCCTTCACCGTCAGGCGGTCGACGACCACCTCAATCGTGTGCTTCTCCTGCTTCTTGAGCTTCGGCACCTCGGTGAGCGCGTGCACGACGCCATCGACCCGGGCGCGGCTGAAGCCCTTCGTCTGGAGCTCGGCGAACAGGTCGACGTACTCCCCCTTGCGACCACGGATCACCGGTGCAAGGACCTGGAAGCGGCTGCCCTCCTCGAGCTCGAGGACGCGGTCGACGATCTGGCTGGGCTGCTGTCGTGCGATGACGCGACCGCACTTCGGGCAGTGCGGGATGCCCGCGCGGGCGTAGAGCAGTCGCAGGTAGTCGTAGACCTCGGTGATCGTCCCGACCGTCGAGCGGGGGTTCTTGCTGGTCGACTTCTGGTCGATGGAGACCGCCGGCGACAGGCCCTCGATGAAGTCGACGTCCGGCTTGTCCATCTGACCGAGGAACTGGCGGGCATAGGCCGACAGGGACTCGACGTAGCGACGCTGCCCCTCCGCGAAGATCGTGTCGAAGGCGAGGCTGGACTTGCCGGACCCGGACAGACCGGTGAACACGACCAGCGCGTTGCGCGGCAGGTCGAGGGAGATGTCCTTGAGGTTGTGCTCGCGCGCACCGCGCACGACCAGGCGGTCGGCCATCGGGTCCATTTCGTCGGAGATCTTCGGGTCATCTCGGGCAGATTCCTCGCCCCTCCCAGGCTAACGTCGGGGTCCGACAGAAACCTTCCGGAGGTTGAGCTTGCCTGTGCCCGCCGAGGAGCTCTCGGCCGTGCGGGAGGCAACGACCCGCCTGCGAGCCCTCGTCGACCGGACGCCCGACCTGCTCGCGCCCAGTCTGCTGCCCGGTTGGACCCGCGCGCACGTGGTCGCCCATATCGCCGGCAACGCGCGCAGCCACATCCGGATGCTGCGCGGCGCCCAGGAGGAGGAGGTGCTTGATCAGTACCCCGGCGGGGCCGAGGCGCGCGCTTCCGCGATCAAGGAACTGGCGCAGGACCCGGCCGCAGCGGTCGAGGAGCTGCACCGCAGCGCCGAGGACCTCGCCCATGCCTGGCGCGGCACGTCCGACTGGAGCGCGCTGGCCCGCCCGCTGGACAGCGAGCCGGTCCCGGTGGCCGGTCTGCTGTGGAGCCGCTGGCGCGAGGTGGAGATCCACGCCGTCGACCTGGCCGGCGACTACCAGGCGGAGGACTGGCCGCAACCGTTCCTGGACCGCCTGCTGGCCGAGCTGAGGACGCGTCAGGACCTGCCACCGCTGGACGGGATCAGCGGCCCGGACCATGCCATGGCAGCCTGGCTGTCCGGCCGCTCCCCCGGCGACGGTCTGCAGGGCGACCTGCCGCCGCTGCCGCCATGGCGCTGAACCCCGAGGAGGACAAGTCGTGACCTACACCGGCGAGGTCGTGGTCGGCGGGCCGCCCGACGTACGCGAGATCCCCGGGCTGACGATCACCAAGGTCGCGACGCCCCCGTTCGAGAACAACTGCTACCTGCTTCGCTGCACGGCGACCGGCGAGACGCTGCTGATCGACGCGGCCGGTGACGCGCCGCGGCTCCTCGAGCTGGTGGGCGACGGCACGCTGACGACGGTGGTGGAGACCCACGGGCACTGGGACCACGTGCAGGCCCTCGAAGAGGTCGTGGCGGCGACCGACGCGAAGGTCATCGCCCACCCGGCTGACGCCGGTGACCTCCCGGCGCCGGCGGACCGACTGGTGTCCGACGGTGACACCGTCACCGTCGGTCAGGTGATCCTCAAGGTCATCCATCTCGACGGGCACACGCCCGGCAGCATCGCCCTGCTCCACGACGCGGACCCGGCGGCGCCACATCTGTGGTCGGGAGACAGCCTGTTCCCGGGTGGAGCGGGTAACACCAACAAGGACGCGGACCGCTTCGGGCGGCTGATGGGCGACCTGGAGACCAAGGTCTTCGAGCCGCTACCGGATGCCACCTGGGTCTACCCCGGGCACGGCAAGGACACGACTCTCGGTGCGGAGCGGCCGTCGCTCCCGGAGTGGCGGCAGCGCGGCTGGTAGCCGCGGGAGCACGGAGGCTGACGGGTGCCGAGCGACACCAAGGCCGCCCGTCGGACCCTGCCGGGCTGGGTGCGCCGCCGGACCGATCCGGCGACGCGCTACGGACTGCGCCTGACCTTGTTCACCCTCGCCCTGAGCCTGGTCGCGCTGCCCTTCGGCTACCTCGTGCAGCAGATCGCGTCGCACGGCTCGCTCGTGCGCGTGGACGCCTCAGCGGCTCGCGCGCTGCACCCACACGTGCTCGGACACCCGCACGTCATCACCGCTCTCAAGACGATCTCGTTCTTCGGCGGCCCGATCTGGTTCTACGTGCTCATCCCGGCGGTCGCCGTGTTCTGGTTGATTCGGCACCGGCCTCGGCTGGCTCTCTACGTCGTGGCGACGACCCTGCTGGGCGGAGTCGTCGACACGGTGGCCAAGCTGGCCGTGCACCGTGGCCGGCCGGTCCTCGCACACCCGATCGCGAGCGCACACGGGAAGAGCTTCCCGAGCGGGCACACCATGACGACGACCTACGGGTACGGCGCAGTCCTGCTCACGATGCTGCCGCTGGTCCCCCCGCGATGGCGGCCGCTGCCGATCGCCGCCTACTTCGTCATGATCGCTGCCGTGGCGTTCGCCCGGCTCGGGCTCGGCGTCCACTACCTCTCCGACGTCATCGGCGGCTTCGTCCTCGGGATGGCCTGGCTCGCCGCGTCGACAGCTGCGTTCTCGATCTGGCGCGTCGAGCAGGGCAAGCCGGCGGTGGACCTGGACGAGGGACTGGAGCCGGAGGCCGGTTGACACCGCTCAGCCCGTGGCTGCCAGCCGAGCAGCGAGGAAGGGAGCTGTCGCGCTCCGCTTCGAGCGGGCCACCTTCTCGGGCCGGCCGGCCGCCACGACCCGCCCGCCGGCCTCACCGCCACCGGGCCCGAGGTCGATCACCCAGTCCGCCGTGGCCACGACGTCCATGTCGTGCTCGACCACGACGAGGGTGTTGCCTGCGTCGACGAGTCGGTGCAGCTGGCGAAGCAGTACGGCGATGTCTGCAGGGTGCAGCCCCGACGTCGGCTCGTCCAGCAGGTAGAGCGTGTGACCGCGGCGGGCGCGCTGCAGCTCGGTCGCCAGCTTGATGCGCTGCGCCTCACCGCCCGAGAGCTCGGTCGCGGGCTGACCCAGCCGGAGGTAGTCGAGTCCGACGTCGCGCAACGTCTCGAGGCTGCGCGATGCTGCGGGCACGTCGGACAGGAAACCGGCGGCCTGCTCGACCGTCATCGCGAGGACGTCGGCGATCGTGCGTCCGCGGTAGGTGATCTCGAGTGTCTCCGGGTTGTAGCGCGCGCCGCCGCAGGTCGGGCAGGGCGCGTAGGTCCCTGGGAGGAACAGCAGCTCGACCGAGACGAAGCCCTCGCCCTGGCACGTCTCGCAACGGCCCTCTGCGACGTTGAAGGAGAAGCGGCCCGCGGCGTAGCCCCGGGCCTGCGCCTTCTCGGTGGACGCGAAGAGCCGTCGTACGGCATCGAACATGCCCGTGTACGTCGCCAGGTTGGAGCGAGGCGTCCTTCCGATGGGCCGCTGGTCGACGCGGACCAGCCGGTCGACTGCCTCGAGACCGCGAGCCTCCGAGACGCCCCACGCCTCGATGGCGTCGTCGACGTCACTGTCCTCCGGATCCTCGGCGTCCATGCCGAGGTACTCCGCAACGACATCGGCGAGTACCTGCGTCACCAGCGTCGACTTGCCGGAGCCGGAGACGCCGGTCACGGCGGTGAACACGCCGAGCGGGATGTCCACGTCCACGCCGTCGAGGTTGTGGCGGCTGACGCCGCGCAGCTTCAGGGAGCCACTCGGTTCCCGGGGATCGCGCTGCACCCGCCCGGCCCGGCCGAACAGGTGCCGTGCCGTCTCAGACTCGGTTACCGCTTCGAGCCCCTCCACCGGACCGCTGTAGAGGACCTTGCCACCGCGCTCGCCCGCACCTGGCCCGATGTCGATCACCCAGTCGGCCCGCCGCACGACATCCAGGTCGTGCTCGACGACGAACAGCGAGTTGCCGGAGGCCTTGAGGCGGTCGAGAACGGCGAGCAGCGGCGCGGCGTCGGCGGGATGCAGACCTGCAGAGGGCTCGTCGAGCACGTAGACGACACCGAACAGGCCGGACCGCAGCTGCGTGGCGATGCGCAGCCGCTGCATCTCCCCCGGCGACAGCGTGGTCGTCGCCCGGGACAGGCTGAGGTAGCCGAGACCGAGGTCGAGGAGGACGTCGATGCGGTCGACGAGATCACGGCAGATGCGTACGGCGACCTCTGTCCGCTCCCCCGACGTCGTCGACTCCCAGGCAGCTGCGGCGTCGGTGAGGTCTGCCGTCGGTCGCAGCAGGTCGGCCACGTCGCGGAGCGCCAGCCGGTTGACCTCGGCGATCGTGCGACCGGCGAACGTCACGCGCAGGGCTTCCGGTCGTAGCCCGCTGCCGCCGCAGGTCGGGCAGGGCACGCTGCGCACGAACCGCATGGCGCGGTCGCGCATCTGCTGGCTCTTGCTGTCGGCGAGCACATGCATCACGTGCTTGCGGGCGCTCCAGAAGGTGCCGTAGTAGCCGTAGTCGACCCGGTCTCGTTCCGGCTTGACGAGGACCTGGGGTTGCTCGTCCGTGTAGAGCAGCCAGTCACGGTCCTTCTCGCGAAGTCGGCGCCACGGCTTGTCGATGTCGATGCCCAGCCCGCTGACGACACTGCGCAGGTTCGCGCCCTGCCACGCGCCCGGCCACGACGCGATCGCGCCCTCCCGGATGCTCAGGGAGGTGTCCGGGACGAGCAGGTCCTCGGCCACGTCGTGGACGACGCCGAGGCCGTGGCACTGCGGGCAGGCGCCGGCAGCGGTGTTGGGCGAGAACGCCTCTGCCTCGAGCCGATCCGTGACGCCCCGCGGGTAGGTGCCGGCCCGTGAGTACAGCATCCGTAGCAGGTTGGACAGCGTCGTCAGCGTCCCGACCGTCGAGCGGGCACTCGGAGTGCCGCGTCGCTGCTGCAGCGCGACGGCCGGCGGCAGGCCCGTGATCGAGTCCACGTGCGGCGCGGCGACCTGGGCGATGAGGCGGCGGGCGTACGGCGCGACCGACTCGAAGTAGCGCCGCTGCGCCTCGGCGTAGAGGGTGCCGAACGCCAGCGAGGACTTCCCGGACCCCGAGACCCCGGTGAACGCAACGAGGGCATCCCTCGGCAAGTCGACGTCCACGTTGTCGAGGTTGTGCTCGCGAGCACCGCGGACCCGGACGCAGCCGTCATGCTGGGCGGCGGTCCCCAGCGGGTCGAGGTCCTTCGCCGTCTGGGCAGCCACGACATGTCCGTACCCCGTCACCGTCTCGGCACCCACGGGGTACACCCGCCTGATCCTGGGCAGGAGGCGCGGCGTGACCAGCGGCTTGCTCGAGCGGACGACGCATGCCGTCCGCGACAGCACGACGGCCACCGCAGTCGCGCGGTTCGGACTTGTCGCGCGGGCCGCGTTCTACCTGCTGCTCGCGTACCTCGTCGTACGCGTCATGCTCGCCGACCCGGGCCCGCAGGCCAACGCCTCCGGCGCGCTGCGGACCGTGGCATCGACGCCCCTGGGTCGGCTGCCCATCGCCCTGGCCGCCGTGGGCTTCCTCGGCTTCGGCATCTCCCGGCTGCTGGGCGCGGTGCGCGACCGCGACGCAACCATGACCTCTCGACTGACAACGGGGCTGCAGGGGCTGTTCTACATCGCCCTCACCGAGGTACCGGCGTCCTTCGCGCTCGGCAGCAGCTCGACCGGCTCGGAGCAGCAGCAGCGGACGACCACCGAGCGCCTCATGGCACTGCCGGCCGGCCGCGCCATCGTGGTCGCGCTCGGCGTCGTCGTGATCGTGGTCTGCCTCTGGCAGGCCGTGACCGCCGCACGAACCGGCTTCACGGACAGCATGCGCACCGGCGATGCGCCTCATGGGGTCCAGGTCCTCGTCCGCGTCACCGGCCGTCTCGGCATCGTGATGCGCGCAGTCGTGTTCCTCCCGATCGGCGTCTTCCTCGTCGTGGCCGCCGTCCACTACGACCCGGCGAGGGCGAAGGGCCTCGATGCGACCCTGAGCACGGTCGCGCATCATCCGTGGGGGCGCGGAGTGCTCGGCCTGATCGCCGCCGGGTTCGTGGTCTTCGCGGCCTACAGCATGCTCGAAGCGCGCTACCGCGACGTCGACGCGGGCGACTGACCCGCGGCGGCGTCACGGACCGCCGCGTAGGCCTCCCGCACTGCACGGCCCGACGCCAGGTCGGTCGGCTCGTGCACGGCCATCACCGCGACGTCCCACGGCGGCGGGGCCGAGCCGCCGGCCAGTGCCCAGGCGGCCTGCCGGGCTGCGCCGCGGGCGACGTACTCGTCCGGCTGCGGGACCACGACCGGGAGACCGAACAGCGACGCCGCGATCGTGCACACGGCGGTCGACCGCGAGGCACCACCGATCAGCAGCACGCGGCGCGCCATGATGCCTTGCCGCGCCAGCGCGTCGATGGCATCGGCCAGGCCGCACAGCACTCCCTCGACGGCCGCCCGTGCGAAATGCGCAGGCGTCATCGAGGCCCTGGTCAGACCGGCCAGCGTTCCCGTCGCGTGCGGCAGATCCGGGGTGCGCTCGCCGTCGAGGTATGGAAGCAGGACCAGCCCACGGGCCCCGGCCGGCGCCTCCATCGCGAGGGCATCCAGGCCCTCCACGTCGGTGCCGAGCAGCTCGGCCGTCGCAACGAGGACCCTCGCGGCGTTGAGGGTCGCCACCAGCGGGAGGAACCTGCCGGTGGCGTCAGCAAAACCGGCGACCGCACCGGTCTCGTCCCGGGTGGGCTGCTCGTGCACCGCGAAGGCCGTGCCGCTCGTTCCGAGGGACACCGCGACGTCGCCCGGCTCGAGACCGAGGCCGAGGGCAGCGCCCATGTTGTCGCCGGTGCCGGCCGCCACGACAACCCCATCGACCGTCGTGCCGGCGGGAGCCCCGGCGCCCAGGACTCGAGGCACCTGCAGCTCGCGTCCGAACGCCTTGGCCAGCAGGTCGTGCCGGTAGGTGCCGGCGCCCGCCGACCAGTAACCCGTGCCCGACGCGTCGCCGCGATCGGACACCAGCTCGGTCGAAGGACGGAGGATCCGCGAGGTGAGCCAGTCGTGTGGGAGGACCACGGACTCGACGCGCTTCGCCACGCTGGGCTCGCGCTCGGCCAGCCAGCGCAGCTTGGTGACCGTGAAGCTCGCGACCGGGACGACGCCGACGGCCGCGGCCCATGCCGCACGACCGCCGAGCTCGTCGATGAGATCAGCAGCAGCCGAGGCGGACCGCACGTCGTTCCAGAGCAGTGCGGGACGTACGACGCGTCGCTCTCCGTCCATTACCACCATGCCGTGCTGCTGGCCGGCGACGGAGATCGCGGAGATGCCATCGAGCAGGCCGTCACGCGTCGCCGCCTGCAAGGCCCGTTCCCAGGCCGAGGGGTCCACCTCCGTCGCGTCGGGATGCGGCGCGCTGCCGCTGCGCACGACTGCCCCGGTGGCTGCGTCACAGACGACGACCTTGGTGGCCTGGGTGGAGGAGTCGACACCCGCGACCAGAGTCATGCGCGCTGATGCTAGGACCTGCTGGGCGGGCCTGACTCGTCAGCCGACCGACCGCGTGGCAGAGGGATCCCGCTTGACCTTGGTCAGGCTGGCCACCGTCGTCACGGCGAGCACGGCGACGATGAAGCCGAGCGACAGCGGGATCGACAGCTCCGGCGCCCAGTGGACGCCGTTGAGGTGCAACGCCTCGAGGATCAGCTTCACGCCGATGAACGCGAGGATGACCGCGAGTCCGACCGACAGGTAGACGAGCTTCTCGAGCAGGCCACCGACGAGGAAGAACAGCTGGCGCAGCCCCATCAGCGCGAACGCGTTGGCCGCGACGATGAGGTACGGGTCCTTGGTGACGCCGAAGATGGCCGGGATCGAGTCCAGGGCGAACACGAGCCCGACGACGGAGACCGAGAACATCGCGAGCAGCAGCGGGGTCAGAGCACGATGGCCGTCCTGCTTCACCGTCAGCTTGTTGCCGTCGTACTCGTCACTCACCGGGAAGACGCGACGGACGAGCCTGACCGCGAGGGTGTCACTGGGGTCGGCCTCCTCCTCGTCCTTGGCGCGCAGCAGGCTGACGGCGGTGTAGAGCAGCAGCCCGCCGAACACGAAGAACGTGAAGCTGAAGCGCTGCGCGGCGGCGGCCCCGCCGACGATGAACGGCGCCCGCAG
>JAVXVI010000294.1:0-11801 GCA_032230005.1 Actinomycetota bacterium
GATGCCCTGGGTCCACTCCTCCCCGTCAGCCCGCGCCTTCTGCCACTGGTCCCACACGTCGTCAGTGACACCTGGCACCTCCACGACGTACTTGTCTGCAAGGAAGACGAGTTGGTCGACGGCTACGTGTTCCAGCGAAGTCCGTGTCAGGGCGAGTGCGGGTCCGTAGTAGTCCCGCAGCGTCAACGTCAGAACGCTGTCTAGGTGTCGTCCCAGCGCGGCCACACGATGCGCCATCACGGTGTGCTGCCAGTGGTGCACCTCGCTCGTCTGCGAGTCGTCAGGGGCTCGCGTCAGACGGTCGACTGCGACTTCGGCCAGGTCCAATAACGCGGCATGCTCGTCGTGGTTTGCCCATCGCATGACCCGATGCTGGGACACAGGGATGCGCTCAACAAGTCACCACACCGACGCGCTCACACAGCGGCACCTACCATCGGCGATCGCCCGACGGGCCATTCGGTGTAACAGCCAGAAAGCGAGTGGGGCCAGACAAGGGAAGAACAACCGAGCGAGCTATCGCGAATCGAGGGCGGAGTCGATCCCCGACCTGTCAAAGCCCTGAACCGCCCGTACCACGCAGAGGCAGCTGTCCAGGGCGGGGAGTCGGATACATCGCCGCCGTCCGCGTATCCGCGAGGCGCTTTGGTCGTTGGTCAGTAGTGACCCGCGCGCGCCTGCTGCTCGCTGCCGCGGCGCTGGCGGCTGTCGGCGTCGGGAGTCCGGCGTGGTCAACACCGCCAGCCTGTAATCCGAGCAGCACAGGCGATCGATGCCCCACTAGACAGTTCGACTACGAAACCGAGACGGCCATTCCGTCGGCCGCAGCCGTGGACCACACCCGGCAGATCGCCGTCGCGGCAGGGCAGGACCAGCGTCGCGCCACCGCTGTGGCCTTCGACGCCAAGACCTCCCGCCAGCGTTGGGTCCAGCAGCTTCCCGTTCCTGGCGCGACGAGCGACACGGTTCTTCTCGACGTCGCCGTCCACGAGCGCACTGGTCGCACTTTCTTCGGCGGCTACGGCTTCGTTGACAACCAACGGACGGTAGCCACCGTGCACGCGGTGGACACCGCGACCGGCCGGCTGCTTTGGACCGCTGCGGAGCCGGTCGGTGTCAACTTCATCGACAACGTGACCCGGGTGCAGCCCTCACCCGATGGCAAGATCGTCTACGCACTTGGCGAGCGTTCGATCCCGAGCTCGGATGGCGGACAGCACTACGCCTGGCGCGTCACGGCCCACGATGCGGCGACCGGGCAGATCCGCTGGTCGTGGACGCTGGGGGGCGTCGTCCAGGCCCTCGTGAACGACGCCGCCCTGTCAGCAGACGGAACCACGCTGCTGGTGACCGGCTACGTTTACACCGAGCAGGACCATTGGCAGGTCACCGCTCTGGACACCGGGCGCGGCACCCCGCGCTGGACATACCGCTCCCGTCCGCACAGCACCTATTCAGCGCTGGCGGTCGACTCGACGCGCGGGTTGGTCGCGATCGTTGCCAATCGGCAGGACAACGCCGAGCCCGGCCGCATCGAGTCCTCGGTCCGCCGGCTCGCCACCGGCCGCGTCGTCTGGACCACCGACCTGACGACCCCAAGCGCCTGGACCCTCGTCAACGACGTGACTTTCCTCGGCAACCGCGTCGTCGTCGCTGGCTACACGGTTGCCGCCGACGCGCCCTTGCTGCCGGTCCAGGATCGCGAAACGCGGCCCGTTGTCGCGGCATTCGGCCCCCAAGGGGGCCTGCTGTGGCGTAGCTCCCCGCCGGCGCCTGCGGGTAGCGCGACGGCCACCGGGCTGACCAACAGTGGCGGGCGCTTGTTCGCGTACGGCGAGCAAGACGACCGCGCACTTGTCCAGCCGACGTCGCCCTCGGGGTCAGCGATCGTCTGGCGTATCGACGACACGACCGGTCAGACGACGTGGACCGGCACGACCCGCGGCATCGGTGACGGTCCACACGCGGACCTCGGCGAGCGCGTCGTCGGCGCAGTGCCCGACGGCGATGGTGTGCTGGTACTCGTACGCCACGCCGATCCGGACACCACCGGCGTAGGCAGTCCACACAGCTATCTGTTCCAACACTGGGCCACCTGAATCGACCGTCCAAGTAGTGACACGCAGCACAGAAGAGAGTCTCGACGGCTCGCCACTGCCGGTTCCGCACTGCGTGGCCTGGTCTGGCCTCGTGTGAACTACGGCGACAACATTTTGAGTCTGGACGAGGCCAAAAGGACACAAAGGCGCAGGTCAGCGCTGTGGTCCCAGCAGGACTCGAACCTGCGACATCCGCCTTGTAAGGGCGGCGCTCTAGCCAACTGAGCTATAGGACCGTCCCGCTGACTCTAGGCGGGACAGACCGGTACAGACGGGCCCAGGGGATCACGCGAACGGGTGATCCAGATTCCCGATGTCGTGTCGATGTCGACCGCAGGTCGCTCGTCAGACCGATCCCGAAGCCAGGAGCAGGCGTGAGCAGCACCGGCCGCAGGGTGCCCGCCATCGCTGTCGCGCTGGCCGGGATCGTGCTCATCACGTCCGTGCTCATCCTGGGCGGCGGTGTCGGGACCCCGTGGTTCCAGCGGGCCTACGGCGACCTCATCGAGCTCTTCGTCGCAGCGGCCGCAGCAGCGACGGCCGGCTGGGCCGCCGTTCACAGCACCGGCCGCACCCGCCTGATGTGGCTGTTCGCCGGGATCGCGAGCGGTTCCTGGGCCGCGGGCGAAGCGGTCTGGTCCTGGTACGAGCTGGCCCGCGGGATCGACACCCCCTTCCCCTCGCTGGCCGATGTCGGCTTCCTCATGTTCCCCGTCGCCGCCTGCGTCGCGCTGCTCGTCCTCCCGTCCCGGGGCAGCGACCTGGACCGCGGCCGGCGCGTGCTCGACGCGACGCTGGCCACCACCGGACTCGCCCTCGTCTCGTGGGAGACCGCTCTGGGTGCGGTGGCGGCCGCGGGCGGCGACAACCCGCTCGCGTTCGCCGTCTCCCTCGCCTATCCCCTGAGCGACTTCCTGCTGTTGGCCCTCCTCGTGCTGACCCTCACCCGTGCCGTCGCTTCACGGGCCCAGCTGGTGCTGCTCGCAGCGGGCATGGCGGCGCTCAGCGTCTCCGACAGCGGCTTCGCCTACCTGACCACCGAGGGCTCGTACGACGGCGGCGCGATCGACCTGGGCTGGGTCTTCGGCTTCGTCCTGCTCGCCCTTGCCCCGCTCGTCTCTGTCCGCAGAGCAGTTGAGGACGAGGACGCACCGGCACTGCGCCGGTCCAGCTTCCTGCCTTACATCCCCGTCGTGATCGCCGGCGCGCTCACGGTCGGCAAGGCGTTGACCGGCCATCGCGCGACGACAGGGCAGACCGGTCTCGTCGGGGTGATCGTCGCGCTCGTCCTGGTCCGGCAGTACCTCACCCTTCGCGAGAACACCGGCCTCGCCGATGAGCTGGCGACCCGCGAGGCGCAGCTGCGTCACCAGGCGTTCCACGACGCCCTCACCGGGCTCGCGAACCGAGCGCTGTTCCAGGACCGGCTCGGTCACGCGCTGGACCTGCATGCCCGCGACCTGCGTCCGGTCTCGGTGCTCTTCCTCGACATCGACGACTTCAAGCTGATCAACGACAGCATGGGGCACGGCGCGGGCGACGAGCTGCTGCTGCGAATCGCCGAGCGACTCGGAACGTCACTGCGGACCGGCGACACCGTCGCCCGACTCGGCGGTGACGAGTTCGCGATCCTGCTCGAGGACGACGGCGACCCGGTTGTCGTCGCCGGCTCGATCGAGGCTGCGCTGCAGGCACCGTTCGTCGTCAAGGGCCGGCCGGTGACGGTCGGCACGAGCATCGGTGTCGTCGCACTGCAGCCGGCCGATGCCGCGACGACGGCGGACGCGTTGCTCGCTAAGGCCGACACCGCGATGTACGCCGCGAAGCGCGGCGGCAAGGGCCAGCTCCGCGTCTTCCGCGAGGGCATGTCGCTGACCGAGCTCGCCGACAACCGGATGTCCGAGGCGCTCGCCGCTGCGGTCGCCGCCGGCGAGCTTCGCCTTGAGTACCAGCCGATCGTGAACCTGGACACCGGCGCCATCGCCGCGGTCGAGGCCCTCGCCCGCTGGAGCTACGAGGGCCGCGAGGTGCCGCCCTCGGAGTTCATCGCGGTGGCAGAGCGCACCGGCGTGATCGCCGATCTGACCGACTGGGCTCTCGACGAGGCCTGCCGCCAGCTCGCGGTCTGGTCGCGGACACCGAGCCGTGCGGAGCTGCAGATCACGGTCAACATCGCACCGCCGCAGGTGACCGACGACGACTTCGTACGACGGGTGGCGGACGTGCTCGCGAAGCACGACGTCTCCCCCGGCCGACTCGTCCTCGAGATCACCGAGAGCAGCCTGCTCGCAGACGTCGAGGTCGCCCGACGGGTCACTGCTGCGCTACGCGCGACCGGCGTGCGCATCTCCCTCGACGACTTCGGGGTCGGCTTCTCCTCGCTGTCCCAGTTGCACGCGATCGAGCTCGACATCGTCAAGATCGACAGGTCGTTCATCGACCGGCTGGACACCGATCCCCGGCAGGTCCGCTTCCTGGGCAGCCTGCTGCGCCTCGGCGCAGACCTCGGTCTGGACGTGGTCGCGGAGGGCGTGGAACGCGGCCGACAGCTCGAGCTGGTCCGGGAGCTCGGTTGCCGGCTCGTGCAGGGCTACCTGCTGGCTCGGCCGATGCCGGCCGACCGGTTGCCGGTCGCTCTCGTCGCCCCGGCCTGAGCGAGGATGGCGGCATGCCCGCCCCACCCATCGGCCTCGCGGGTGGCGACCTCGATGAGCTGGCCCGGCACGTCCTCGCCGCATGGGACGACTTCCTCGACGTCGTACGCGCTCCTGCCACGGACCTGACCCAACCGTCGCGCCTGCCCGGCTGGACCGGCCGCGACGTCTGCATCCACCTCGGCTCGTGGCCCGACCACCGGGTCATCGAGTCGCTCCTGGCTTCGGCCGCGGAGGGTGCTGAGACCGGCCATCACGATGCGGACGCGAGCAATGCGCGGCTGGTGGAGGCGCACCGCGACGCCACGACGAAGGAGGTCGTCGCGGCGCTCATCGCCGCCCGCACCGAGGTCGCCGACTTCTTCGGCTCCGCCGACGCCGCCCGGCTCGGTCGGGCATCGTGCACGTCACCCCTCGGTCCCCTGCCGGTCCTCACCGTCCTGCACGCGGCCGGCTACGAGCTGGCGGTCCACGCCCTCGACCTGGCACCCTGTCGCGCACCGGCACCGAGCGCGCGAATGCTCGATCGCGGCCTGGCCGCACTCATCGACGTCACCGGAGCACTCGCCTCGCGGTCGGGCGTCGACATCGCACTGACGGCGCAGACGCCCGAGGGCGGCTGGCGGTTCGTGAGCGACGCCGCAGGCTGGCAGACCACCCCGGTTGCGGCCGGCAGGTTCGACGGCCCTGGCGTCCGTGGGACAACGGCCGACCTGCTCGACACCTCAGCCGGCCGGGTCCATCTCGGGCAGCTGCTCGTCACCCGCCGGCTGCACGTGCAGCAGCTGCCCTCCTTGATGCGGCTCGCTCCGCTGCTGCACGAGGTGCCAGGCCTGCCGGGCGGCGCCGCACTGCGCGCTGCCCTGGCCGGACTCGGCGGGGTCACGAAGGTGCTGGGCCGGCTGCGTCGGGGCTGACCAGGGGCGCGACGACCATCGCGATCTGGCGGCCGGCCGACCTGGTGAGGACGACGGTGACCTCACGCGAGCCGGTCAGCCTCAGCTGCCGCCGCAGCGTCTCCGGTTCGACAGCGGTGCCGCGCTTCTTCACCACCAGCGGGCCGGCGTCATGGGCGCGCAGCCGCTCGCGCAGCGCCTTCAACCCGAACGGCAGGGTCTCGAGCACCTCGTACCACCGACCGAACGGCGTGGGCGGGGCGGCATCGGCAGCGATGTAGGCGATGGTCGCGTCGAGCAGCCAACCGTCGACCCGCGCGGCGAGCTGCGCGACGAGATGCGCGCGTACGACGGCGCCGTCCGGCTCCAGCAGGAACCGTCCGGGGGGCCTGACCACCGGCGGCGCGACCGGGTCGTCGGTCAGCGTGGCACCCGCAGGCAGGAGCGTTGCCGTCGTACGGCTGCCTCGTCGTGCCGTTCCCGCCCAGAGCACCGCCTCCTTGACGTCGCCGCGCAGCGAGACGACCTCGACCTCGACATCCCCGGGGAGGACGTCGTAGTCGATCCCGGGTGCGACCTTCACGCCGAGAGCTGTCAGCCGCGGCAGCCAGCCGAGGATGCGGTCGAGGCTCGGCGTGTAGGCCCGTGGGTCGAAGACCCGCCGACCACCGGCGCGTCGGGCCGGGTCGGCGAACACCTGCCCGGTCGGCTCCCATCGCGTGACATCCGCCCGAACCAGGCCCACGGACAGCCCCAGCTCCACGGCGTTCTGCCTGGCGAGCAGCAGCCGCGCTTCGTCCAGGTCGACTCCCACCGCAGGGGCGACGGCGGCCAAGGCGAGCAGGTCGCCACCCACCGAGCAGCAGAGATCGAGGACCCGCTCGGCACCGGCGTAGCGCTTTGCGCGATGGACAGCGACGTCGTACGACGAGGCCTGCTCGAGAGCTTCAGCCGTCCACCACAGCCGGTCCCCCTGCGGGTGCTTCGTCCGGGCCCGGTCCTTCAGCACGGCCTGATCGAGGGCCAGCGGCCCGAGCTCCGGACCGGCCTCGGAACGCAGCGCCTCGGCGGCCCGGATCCGGGCGGCAGGAGCGAGGTCGAGTGTGGCGGCGAAAGCGACCGCAGCCCGCCCGGCCGGGGAGAGCAGGCGGCGGGCCTGCTCGGGGGTCAGCGGCGCTGCTTGGCCCGGCTCGCCTTCGGCGAGACGAGCCGCGTGCCCGACCACTCCGGGCAGGCGCTGGTGCTGCGGGTGCTCGACAGGCCGGCCGTCGGCGCGGCCTCGTCGATGTCGCTCGGCTCGACGTGACCGTCACGGCCCGCCTTCGGCGTCAGCAGCCAGACGACGCCGCTGTCACCGAGGTTGGTCAGGGCGTCGACGAGCGCGTCGACGAGGTCGCCGTCGCCCTCACGCCACCAGAGCAGGACGACGTCGACGACCTCGTCGGAGTCGTCCGTCGTGATGAGCTCGGTGCCGGTTCGGGCGGCCACATCAGCCATCAGGGCGGCGTCCGGCTCGATGTCGCTGTCGTCGTGGCCGACGACCTGCACGACCATGCCGGGCTCGATGCCGAGTCGCTCGGCCAGGCCACGCTGTGCCGCGTGGTCCGCGGACGCGCTCACGACAAGCCCCTTCCTCTGCCACCTCGGAAGGGTGGATTCCGGTAGTCCACCGGACCGGACCCTTCGGCGCAAGTGCCCCCAGCGTGTACCGGGGGCATTCTCGGAGCAGACTTTCCCCGTGGTCGACCCCTCCATGCCCCCTCCGGCGAACTCGCCGCATGCCCATGAGGAGCACCACAGCCACACTCACGACCACGCTCACGAGCACCAGAGCGGGCTGTCCGGGCGGCTGAAGGCGCTGGTCGCGCCGCACAGCCACGATGCGGCGGATGCGGTCGACGAGGCCCTCGAGACCTCGGCCAAGGGCACCAGGGTGATCATGATCTCCCTCGGAGTCCTGGCACTGACAGCGCTGGTGCAGACCGTCGTGGTGGTCTTCACGGGCTCCGTGGCGCTGCTCGGCGACACGCTCCACAACGTGGCCGACGCACTCACCGCCGTACCTCTGGCCATCGCCTTCAGCCTCGCCCGCCGGCCGCCCACCCGCCGCTACACCTACGGCTATGGACGGGCGGAGGACCTCGCCGGCGTGGCCGTCGTCCTCGTCGTGCTGCTGTCGTCGGTCCTGGCGGCGTACGAAGCGGTGAATCGCCTCCTCCACCCGCGCGACGTCCACCACCTGCTGGCGGTCGCCATCGCCGGCGTCGTCGGCTTCGTCGGCAACGAGCTGGTTGCCCGCTATCGCATCACCGTGGGCCGCGAGATCGGGTCGGCGGCCCTGGTCGCGGACGGCCTGCACGCCAGGACGGACGGGTTCACCTCCCTCGCGGTCGTGGCGGGGGCGATCGGCATGGCCCTCGGGTGGCGCCAGGCGGATCCGGTCGTCGGCCTGGTCATCACGGCGGCGATCCTGCTGGTGCTGCGCGACGCCGCGAAGCAGGTCTACCGGCGCCTGATGGACGCGGTCGACGAGGACCTGGTCGACGACGTCGAGCGGGTGCTGCGCGAGACACCCGGCGTTCTCGATGTCGGGGAGGTACGCCTGCGCTGGATCGGGCACTGCCTGCGGGCGGAGTGCGCCGTCATCGTCGACGCGCAGCTGTCGCTGTCGGCCGGCCACGCCATCGCGGTCGAGGCCGAGCACCGGCTCCTGCACGATGTACGTCGGCTGACGGCGGCGTTCATCCATGCTGATCCCGACGGCGAGCAGGACCATCCCATCACCGCGCACCACCTGACCAGGAGTCGATGAAGCATGTGCCGAAGCATCCGCACGCTGCGCGCCGCCGAACCCACGACCGGCGACGTCGAAGCCGCTGCGCGGCAGTACGTCCGCAAGCTCTCGGGCTACCGCACGCCGTCGCAGGCCAACCGGGACGTGTTCGACAAGGCGATCGCGGACGTGGCAGCGGCGACCGAGCGGATGCTGTCCGCACTCGGCTCGGAGCCGGTGACGGGTCCGGAGCGGCCGCCCGTGCGCGCAGTGCAGGGCTAGGGGCCTTTCCCGATGGCGCTGTCCCTCTCACCCAAGCACCTCGCGCGCTACCGCGACATCGCAAAGCTGCTGATCCGCTACGGCCGCTCAGACCTGGTCCGCGACCTCGACATCGACGGCCTGGAGCCGGAGGACAAGGACACGCCGCTGTGCGAGGACGCCGCGCAGCTCGCTGATGACCTGGAGAAGCTGGGGCCGACGTTCATCAAGCTGGGCCAGCTGATGTCCACCCGCGTGGACCTGCTGCCCGCGCCGTACACCGAAGCCCTCTCACGGCTGCAAGATGACGTGGCGCCTTTTCCGTACGACGAGGTCGAGCGCATCGTGGTCGAGGAGCTCGGCGTCGACCTTCGTCATGCGTTCGCGTCGTTCGACGCGGAGCCGCTCGCCGCCGCGTCGCTCGCGCAGGTGCACCGCGCCACCTTGCACAGCGGCCGCGAGGTCGTCGTGAAGGTGCAGCGGCCCGGGATCCGCGCGCAGATCGCCGATGACATGGCAGCCCTCGGTGAGCTGGCCGGGTTTGCCGACGCGCACACGGAGATCGGCCGGCGGTTCGGGTTCGCCGAGCTGCTCGAGCAGTTCCGGCGCGCTCTGGTCGCTGAGCTCGACTACACCCGCGAGGCGAGCAACCTGACGACGCTGGCCCGGATCGTGCAGCCGTGGCCACGGCTCGTCGTACCGCGGCCGGTTGCGGACTACAGCACCGGACGCGTGCTGACCATGGACTACCTGCCCGGCCGCAAGGTGACCGACCTCGGGCCGCTCGCGCGGACGGACCTCGACGGGGGCCCGCTGGTCGATGACCTGTTCCGCGCCTACCTCCAGCAGATCCTGGCCGAGGGCTTCTTCCACGCCGACCCGCACCCCGGCAACGTCCTGCTCACCGCCGACGACCGGCTCGCGCTCATCGACCTCGGCATGGTCGCCCGGCTCTCTGCCTCGTCCCGCGACTGCATCGTGAAGCTGCTGCTCGCGGTCAGCGACGGCAACGGCGAAGGCGCCGCCGACGCGCTGGCCTCACTCGGGACGCAGCGGGACGACTTCGACCGCGACCGGTTCCGCGGCGACGTGGGCGACCTGGTGCAGCGCAGCGTCGAGCTGGGCAGCCAGCTGCAGGCCGGTGCTGTCGTCCTGGAGATGACCCGGATCGCCGGCCGGCGCGGGCTGCGGCCGGCCCCGGAGCTGGCGCTGGTCGGCAAGGCGCTGCTCAACCTGGACCAGGTGGCGCAGACGCTCGACCCGACGTTCGCTCCGGCCGATGCCGTCCGCCGGCACACGGCCTCGATCCTGCAGTCACGGATGACGACGTCGACGGGGGGCCTGCTGGGCGCGGCGATGGAGGCGCGCGACTTCACGGTCCAGCTGCCCGGCCGCATCAACAAGGTCATGGACGCCGTGGCCGACGGGAAGTTCGAGCTCAAGGTCGACGCGATCGACGAGCCGCAGCTGCTCGCCGTCCTGCAGCGACTGGCCAACCGACTGGCCACGGGTCTGGTGCTGGCGTCGCTCGTGATCGGGGCGGCGCTGATGATGCAGATCCCGACGAAGTCGCGGATCTTCGGCTACCCGTCGATCGCGATGGTCTGCTTCGCGCTGGCCGCCGGTGGTGGGGCGGCGCTGCTGGTGTCGGTCCTGATGGCCGACCGCCGCATCGCGCGGACAGCTCGAGACCAGCGCCGCGCCCGCTGATCTCGCGCCCGCTCGCCAGCTCCCCGCGTTGATCACCGAGACCCGGATGGGGATTCCCGACGTGAAAGCCGCATTGAGACCTCGGTGATCAACGGAGGAAGGACAGCCGGACCTGGCGGACGGCGTTGTCGACGTTGAGGTCGACGAGGGTGACGCTCTGCCAGGTGCCCAGGGCGAGCTCGCCTTCGACGACCGGGAGCGTCGCGTACGGCGGGATGAGCGCGGGCATCACGTGTGACCGGCCGTGCCCCGGCGACCCGTGCCGGTGATGCCAGCGATGATCGGACGGCAGCAGGTCCTGCAGAGCCGTCAGCAGGTCGACGTCGCTGCCCGCCCCGAGCTCGAGGATCGCGATGCCGGCGGTCGCGTGCGGGACGAACACGTGCAGAAGCCCGTCACCCCTGCCCCGGACGAACTCCCTGCAGCTCGCCGTCAGGTCGCTCACGACCTCCGAGCTGCCCGTGTCGACCGTAAGCACCGTCGTGTCCACGCCCCCGTCGTACCACCTCCTGCAAACGATCACCGCCGGCTGGGGGTCCGGTCTGAGCGTGCAGGTCGGCAGTGATCGTTTGGACGGAGAGGCGGGCAGCGGGTTGAAGGCTGACGGTTACTCGTAGGTAGGAGTAAGGATGGTGGGGTGACCACCAGCAACGAGGAACGCTTCAGCGTCATCAGCGACGGCCTGCCGAGCCAGCTCCCCGACGTCGACCCGGACGAGACGAGCGAGTGGCTGGCGTCCCTCGACGCCGTGATCGACGCCGCCGGGCGGCAGCGGGCCCGCTACCTGATGCTCCGCATGCTCGAGCGGGCCCGGCAGAAGAACGTCGGCGTTCCCGCGCTGCGCAGCACCGACTACATCAACACGATCCCGCCGGAGCGCGAGCCGTGGTTCCCCGGCGACGAGCACATCGAGCGGCGCATCCGGGCCTATGTGCGGTGGAACGCCGCGATCATGGTCAGCCGGGCGAACCGTCCCGAGGTGGGGGTCGGCGGCCACATCGCGACCTACGCCAGCGCGGCCAGCCTCTACGAGGTCGGGTTCAACCACTTCTTCCGCGGCAAGGACGGCGACAACTCGTCCGGCGACCAGGTGTTCTTCCAGGGGCACGCCTCCCCCGGCATCTACGCCCGGGCGTTCCTCGAGGGCCGGCTGACCGAGGACGACCTGGACGGCTTCCGGCAGGAGAGCCGCGACCGCAAGCTCCCGTCGTACCCGCACCCCCGGTTGATGCCGGAGTTCTGGGAGTTCCCGACCGTCTCGATGGGACTCGGCCCGATCAGCGCGATCTATCAGGCCCGCTTCAACCGCTACCTCCACAACCGCCGCATCGCGGACACGTCGGGGAGCCGCGTCTGGGCCTTCCTGGGTGACGGTGAGACCGACGAGCCCGAGTCGCTCGGCGCGCTC
>JAVXVI010000295.1:0-2594 GCA_032230005.1 Actinomycetota bacterium
GGCCGGATGGAGTGGATCGACGGCAACATCGGCTCCAAGGTCACGATGAAGTACCCCGCCTGCTACCTGCTCGGCGAGCGGGCGTCCGGCGAGACCCTGTCGGTCGCCTTCGCCGGCCCCGGCCAGCACCAGGACGCCGGCGCCAAGATGGTGCACGCCGCCCCCAACACCACGAGCAACATCGTCTCCAAGTCCGTCGCCCGTGGCGGCGGTCGCACGTCGTACCGCGGCCTGGTCCAGGTCCAGGAAGGCGCGCACGGCAGCAAGAGCAACGTCGTGTGCGACGCGCTGCTCGTCGACACCATCAGCCGCAGCGACACCTACCCCTACGTCGACGTCCGCGAGGACGACGTGTCCCTGGGACACGAGGCCACCGTGTCCAAGGTCGGCGAGGACCAGCTCTTCTACCTGATGAGCCGCGGGCTGTCCGCCGACGAGGCGATGGCGATGGTCGTGCGCGGGTTCGTGGAGCCGATCGCGAAGGAGCTCCCGATGGAGTACGCGCTCGAGCTCAACCGGCTGATCGAGCTGCAGATGGAGGGCTCCGTTGGCTAGCTCGATCGGTGACGCGCTCGCCACAGAGCGGATCGCCCTGCGCGAGCAGGGCGGGGTCACGGACGGGTCGATCGCGGCCAACGTCAAGCCGTCGACGCCGCGCTCGCCCGCGGACGTCCGCCCGGAGCGGATCGTCTCCCGCGACCCCGACGCCTACCCGGCCATCACCGGCCGCGAGGAGGAGTGGCGGTTCACTCCCGTCGACCGGCTGCGCCCGCTGCTCGAGGGCGCGCCGTCCGACGCCTCGCTGCAGTGGAAGACCGAGCTGCCGACCGGTGTGACCCTGCGCGAGGTCGCCGCCGACGACCCGTTGCTGAGCAGGGTCCCCAGCCCGGTGGACCGCTTGTCGGCGCTGGCGATGTCGCGCAGCAACGGCGCTGTCGTGGTCACTGTGCCTGCCGACGCCGAGGTCGACGAGCCGGTCGTGCTGCACCTGTCCGGCACCGGTGACGCGGACGTCGTCTGGGGCCACGTCGTCCTGGACATCGGGCGGCACTCCAAGGCGACCGTGATCCTCGAGCACTCCGGCGACGCGCGCTACGCCGCCTGCGTCAGCGTCCTCGCCGGTGACGGCGCGCAGGCCGACGTCGTCAGCGTCCAGGAGTGGGACCGCACGACGCTGCACTCCGCCCACACCGGCATCCGGATCGGCCGCGACGCCCGCGTGAGAGCCATGGACGTGACGTTGGGCGGTGACGTCGTACGCCTGGTCAAGACCGTGGAGTACGACGGACCGGGCGGGGATGCCGAGCTGCTCGGCCTGTACTTCGCCGACGCCGGCCAGCACCTCGAGCACCGGCTGTTCATCGACCACTGCGCGCCGAGCTGCCGCAGCCGCGTCACCTACAAGGGAGCGCTGCAGGGCGACTCCGCCCACACCGTCTGGGTCGGTGACGTGCTGATCCGCGCGGGCGCCACGGGCACCGACACCTACGAGCTCAACCGCAACCTGCTGCTGACGCCAGAGGCCCGAGCCGACTCGGTCCCCAACCTGGAGATCGAGACCGGCGAGATCCTCGGCGCCGGCCACGCCAGCGCGACCGGCCGGTTCGACGACGAGCAGCTGTTCTACCTGCAGGCCCGCGGCATCCCGGCGGACGAGGCGCGGCGGATGGTCGTCCGCGGCTTCTTCGCCGACGTGCTGCAGCGCATCGGTGTCGACACCCTCGAGGAGCGGCTGCTCGCCGCCGTCGAGGCAGAGCTGGAGAGGACAGCAACCAGTGTCTGAGGGCAAGAGGGTCGCGTCGCTTGACGAGATCCCCGAGGAGGGCTCGCTGCGCGTGGAGCTCGACGGCACGCCGATCTGCATCGCCCGCAGCCAGGGCGAGGTCTTCGCGATCCACGACGTCTGCTCGCACGCCGACGTCGCGCTGTCCGAGGGCGACGTCGAGGACGGCACCATCGAGTGCTGGCTGCACGGCTCGCGCTTCGACCTGCGCACCGGCCGGCCGACCGGCCTGCCTGCGACCAAGCCCGTTGCCACCTACCCCGTCACCGTCGAGGGCGACGACGTCCTCGTGAAGCTGGAGTCTTAAGTGAGCGTCCTGGACATCCGCGATCTCCACGTGAGCGTGGAGGCCGACGGCGAGCCGCGCGAGATCCTCAAGGGCGTCGACCTGACGGTCCGCTCTGGGGAGACCCACGCGATCATGGGTCCCAACGGATCGGGCAAGTCGACCCTCGCCTACTCCGTCGCCGGCCACCCGAAGTACACCGTGACCGCGGGCACCGTCACCCTCGACGGCGAGGACGTCCTGTCGATGTCGGTCGACGAGCGGGCACGGGCCGGGCTGTTCCTCGCGATGCAGTATCCCGTCGAGGTTCCCGGCGTCTCGGTCTCCAACTTCATGCGCTCGGCCGCCACCGCCGTTCGCGGTGAGGCGCCCAAGTTGCGGCTCTGGGTCAAGGAGCAGAAGGAGGCCATGGCCCAGCTCGAGATGGACCCGGCGTTCGCCAGCCGCAACGTCAACGAGGGCTTCTCCGGCGGCGAGAAGAAGCGCCACGAGATCCTGCAGCTGGAGCTCCTCAAGCCCAAGATC
>JAVXVI010000296.1:0-3106 GCA_032230005.1 Actinomycetota bacterium
CGTTACGCCGCGCCGGCTCCGGAGGGACTTCGGGAGATGGAGCGCTGCAGAAACGCCAGAGCCGTGTCGGCTACATCGCGCCAACCGTGGTCGATGGTCAGGGAGTGACCCCGGTTCTTCATCTCGACGAACTCCGTCACACCCGGGTTGCGCTTCTGCCTCTTGAAGGTCGCATCGGACAGCGCCCGCGGGACGATGTGGTCCCTCTCGCCGGAGATGATGAGCATCGGCCCGCGGGCGGGATTCCTGTTGTCGACTTTCGCTTCGGTCCACGGGTTAAGGTTCGCGGCTGCTGCCTGGAACAGCGGAGCACCGGGAGCGGGTACTGCGAACGTCGCGAACAGCTCCTTGGCCTCGTCGTCGCTGACGGCGTTGGCAAAGGCATACCGGAACTGCCCATAGGTCAGCGGTACGGCGCGATGGCGGTTGAAGGGGTTGCCCAGCACCGGTCGCGCGGCTCGCAGGGACGAGATGGGCAGCGGCAGCACCCCACGCGACGGAGCTGCGTCGATGGCGACCGTTGCCACCGACAGCCCTCGGCCGGCAAGGATCTGGGCGATCAAGCCGCCGAAGGAATGGCCAATGACGGCCGGCTGCTTGTCCAGCCTGGAGATCACACCAGCGAACTGGTCGGCCACGTGTTTGATGGTCTTCTTCGCGAACACCCCTGGGTGAGCGTTGGCTTCCGCGACAGTGTCAGGGTCGTCCGGCCAGCCTGGCGTGACAGCGGTGTAGCCGCCCTGCTCGAACAACGCTGCCCAGCGGTTCCAACTGCTGGGGAGTAGCCAGAGGCCGTGGACGAAGACGACGGGTGTCAGCCCGGATGCGTTGGCTGCGCTGACTTGATGTTCCTCTCGCTCCGTGAGGGTCGTCATCGTGCCGAGCCCACCGTCACGGCGGATGAGATGAACGCCGACGCTTGAGCGATGGCGGCCTCGGCCGCATGGGTCGGCCGCAGCGTGTCGAGCATGACGAAGTCGTGGATCATGCCGGCGTAGCGGACAGCGGTGACGGGCACACCTGCTTCGCGGAGCTTGTCGGCGTACGCCTCCCCCTCGTCACGCAGCACGTCGGCTTCGCCGTTGATGATGAGGGCCGGTGGAAGGCCTTCGAGGTCCTGCAGCGACGCGGTCAGCGGCGATGCGGTGATCTCCGCGCGCTGGACCGGATCGGAGGTGTACTGATCCCAGAACCACATCATGGCGTCCCGGCGCAGGAAGTAGCCCTCCGCGAACTGCAGGTACGAACCCGTGTCGAAGTTCGCATTCGTGACCGGGTAGAAGAGCACCTGGGCGGCGAAGTGGACGCCGCCCCGCTGCTTGGCGAGCAGGGTGAGCGCGGCAGCAAGGTTCCCGCCGCATGAGTCACCGGCGATGACGATCGATGCTGGGTCGAGGTCGTGTTGGGCGCCCTCGGCCACGATCCACTTGGCGACGGCCCAGCACTGGTCCAGGGCCGTCGGGTACTTGGCCTCCGGGGAACGGTCGTAGTGGGGCAGGACGACAGCGACGCCCGCACCCACGGCCAGGTCTCGGGCGAGCCGCTCGTGGGTGTCTGGGCTTCCGAGCACCCACCCGGCGCCGTGCGTGTAGAGCACCACCGGCAGCGGGCCGCGTGCTTCCGGTGGCCGGACGATGCGGACTGGCACGCTCCCGGTGGGGCGTGTGTCCACGACGACGTCACTGATCGCGGCGGCTGGCTTCAGCGCAGCGCTGGACTGCAGATCCTCCAGTCCCTTGCGCGAGACGTCGGGAGGAAGTTCGAAGGTGAACGGCGGCCCTGCGGTGGCCTCAGCGAAGGCTTGCGCTTCGGGCTCGAGGACGGGGGTCTTCTGGCTGGTCATCTCCGGTCTCCTTTGCCGATGACGGGCTCGTCGGTTGACAGGAGGACCGTAGGGACAACGGTCGGACGTCGCGTGAGTCAACTGACCGTATTGCCGCGACGTTTTACTCCGCGCCGTTCTCCTGCGCCAGCTGCGCACCAAGGACGCGGTGCAGCTCGTTGCGGCTAGTGACTCCGACCTTGGGATAGATGCGGTACAGGTGTGAGCTGACGGTCCGGGGTGAGAGAAACAGCTGCGAGCCGATCTGGCGGTTGGTCAGTCCCTGCGCGGCCATCGTCGCGATCTGAAGCTCTTGCGGGCTCAGGCTGTTCGACCGGTCCTCCCCACGTCGGGTGGTCTCGCCGGAAGCCCGAAGTTCCTGCCAGGCCCACTGTGCCCAGCAGCGCGCTCCGAGTCCTTCGAAGGTTTCCCCGGCCGCTCGCAGATACGAGCGCGACTCTCGGCGTCGGCGGTTATGACGAAGGGTGGTTCCGTAGGCGAGCTGCAGCCGAGCGCGCTCGAATGGCCACGCGGACAGGTCTGTCTGCAGCGCGAGGCGGAAGGACTCCCCCGTGTCCACGGCGTGCTCGCGAGCAGCGTCTGCATACGTCAGCGACATGATCAGGGATGGGGACCTGGTGGCTACGGCCATTGGTCTCAACTCGGCCAGGATCGGACCGAGTCGGTCGAGTCGGTCGCTCTTGGCGGCGGCCTCCGCGAGGTGCGCCAGAGTCGCGAACTGCTGTGACGGATGGGACTGTACGTCGGCGGCGAACGACCGGGCCAGCTGGTCGTAGGCGTCGTCAGGGTGTCCGGAAGCTAGTGCGGACAGGCCTCGGGCGAGTTGAAGCATCGGCAGGAGCGCCTGGCGGCCGGATGGCCCCAGCTGCGCCTCGACGGCCGCGACGACGGTGTCTGCTGCTGCGGTCTCTCCGCGAAGTGCGAGGGCGGCAGCGCGAGATACATCAGCCACCAGGGCGTAGCTGACGTACCCCGTTTCTTCGCCTAGCGCACGCGCCTCGGTGGCTGCCGTGACAGCCAGCTGCGCGTTCCCGATGAGAACGGCCGCCCATGCTTGACCGGCCAGCGCCCGTGTGAGGGTGCCGAGCCGACCTTGGCGTCGTAGGCCGGCGACCGCTTCGGCATGAAGCACGTTGGACAGTCCGAGGGCACCCAGGCAGGTTGCTGTGCTGGCCAGGAGGTGCAGTCGCTCGGGATCCGTCTCGCCGGTGCCGGAAAGCTCTGTGAGGCGTTCGAGAGGTAGTGAGCCGAGGGCGTCCGGAG
>JAVXVI010000297.1:0-2547 GCA_032230005.1 Actinomycetota bacterium
CCGACCGACATCGACTCGCCGCGCTCCCCGACTGCGGTCCGCAGCCCGTCTGGCAGCTGTGCCACCCAGTCGGCAAGACCGAGCTCGGCGAAAGCGAGCGCGATCTCCTCGTCCGTGCTGTCCGGGCGGCCGTAGCGGACGTTGTCGGCGATGGTCCGGTCGAACAGGAAGCCGTCCTGGGGCACCATCACGACGCGGCTGCGCAGCGAGGAGAAACGGATCTCGTCGAGCGGCACGCCGGACAGCAGGACGCTCCCGCGAGTCGGGTCCATGAGTCGCGTCAGCAGCTTGGCGAACGTCGTCTTGCCGCTGCCGGTCTCGCCGACGATGGCCACCCGGCTCTGTGCGCGCAGCTCAAGGTCGACGTCATGCAACACCTCCGGCCCGCCGGGATAGGCGTACGAGACGTGCTCGAACCGCACGTGCACAGGTCCGTCCGGAAGCACGGTGCCCTCATCGCCGGGGTCGGCGACGTCGGTCGGCGTGTCCAGGACGCCGAGGACGCGTCGCATGCCGGCGACGGCGTTCTGTGCCTCGTTGAGCACCTCGGTGGCGACCTGGACCGGTTGCACGAACAGGGTCACGAGGAACAGGAACCCGACCAGCCGGCCGGTCGTGATGTGCCCGTCGACTCCGAGCAGCACGCCGGCAACGATGACGGCACCGTTTGCGACGGCGGCCGTGAGCTCCCCGAACGAGAACGTGGTCGCCGCGATCGTCTGCGCGTGCACTTGCGCCTTCATCGTTCGGGCGACCGCCCCGTCGATCCGTTCGGCGGTGCGGGCCTGAACGCCGTACGCCCGGATGACGGGAGCGCCGACCACCGACTCGGCGACCGCGCCGAGCAGCTCGCCGATGCGCTCTCTCACGATCTTGTACGCCGACTGCAGGGCTCGCTGGAAGACCCGGATCGCGAGGACGAGGGGCAGGAAGCAGAGGTAGACGAGCAGCGTCAGCTGCCACGACCACCAGAGCATGACCACGGTCGTCAGCAGCACCTGCGCGACCGAGATGAGAACGAGCAGCCCGCCCCACTGCATGAACGTGCTCATGGTGTCGACGTCACTCGTGACCCGGGACACCAGCGAGCCACGGCGCTCGGCCGCCTGGTGCAGGACGGACAGGTCGTGGACGCGCCGGAACGCGCGCACCCGCAGCGCCGCGAGCCCGCTCTCACTGGTGCGGTAGAGCCGAACGTTCATCAGGTAGTTGGCGCCGGCGGTGAGCACCACGGCGAGGGCCGCGAGGCCGCAGGCCAGCCGGACCAGGCCGAGGTCGGGCGACCCGGGCCGGTTCAGGCCGTGGTCGATCGTCTGCTGGACGGCGACGGGCACGACGATCCGGCCACCGGTCGCGACGAGGGCGAGCAGCAGGGTGACCCCGAGCCCCTCCCGGAACTCGGGGGTCATCCGCACGCCGCGCACGAGCGTGGCGATCGCCCCGCCCTCGATCGTCCGCGCGTCGATCGTGCCGCTGCTCATGCCACAACCTCTTCATCGATGTCGTCGCCGGCCAGCTCGGCTACCCGCTCGGCTTCGGCCCGCTCGTAGGCGGTCACCAGGTCGCGATAGCCGGCGGACGACTGCAGCAGCTCGGCGTGGCTGCCCCGGTCGGTGACCCGGCCCTCGTCCAGGAAGACGACCTCGTCCGCGAGGGCGATGGTGGCTCGGCGGTAGGCCACCACCACGACCGTGCTGGCCATGTCGCTGTCGCGCAGGCCGGCCAGGATGCGCTGCTCGACGCTCGGGTCGACGCTGCTGGTCGCGTCGTCGAGGACGAGCAGCCGCGGCCGGCGTACGACGGCGCGGGCCAGCGCGAGTCGCTGCCGCTGACCGCCGGAGAGCGTCGTGCCTCTCTCGCCGACGAGTGTGTCCAGCCCGTCGGGCAATGCGGCGACGAACCGCTCGGCTTGAGAGATCCGCAGCGCGGCCCATACCTCGTCGTCGGAGACGTCCGCGCCCAGCGTCACGTTGCCGCGCACGGTGTCGTCGAACAGGAAGGTCTGCTGCGGGACGAGGGAGGCGACGTCGGCGAGCGCACCGGGGGCGAGCTCGCGCACGTCGATGTCGTCGTACTGCACCCTTCCGGTGCTGGGATCGACGAGCCGGACCAGCAGCGAGGCCAGGGTGGACTTGCCGGCGCCCGTCGGCCCCACCAGCGCGACGGTGCGTCCCGGGGTGACGTCGAAGGCGACGTCGTGCAGCACCCCGGCATCGCCGTACGCGAAGCAGACGGCCTCGACCGACAGCCCGGTCGGACCGCCGTCGAGGACGCGCCGGTCGCCGTAGGTCTGCGCGCCTGTTGCTGTCAGAACCCGCTGCACCCGGTCCCACCCGACGACGCTGCGGGGCAGCTCGTTGAGCACCCAGCCCAGCGCGCGAACGGGAAAGGCGAGCAGGGTGAACAGGTAGGCGATGCGCACCAGCTGGCCGCTGTCGATGTGACCGCTGCCGACCCGCGACGTGCCGACGAGCAGGACGACGAGCACCCCCAGAACCGGCAGGGCCTCCATCAGCGGGTCGAACAGCCCGCGGACCCGGCCGACAG
>JAVXVI010000298.1:0-18904 GCA_032230005.1 Actinomycetota bacterium
GTCTCGAAGCCGCGGTGCGGGTGCCAGGAGGTGCCGACCGGCTCGTACGGCGCGTACTCCACCTCGCCCATCTGGTCCATCATGATGAACGGGTCGAGCTCGCGGTAGTCGACACCGGCGAACGCGCGGCGGACCGGGAAGCCCTCCCCCTCGAGCCCCGTCGGCGCGGTGGTAACGGACTTCACCGGGCGCTCGACGTCACCGAGACCGGCGGCGGCGACGCGGGGCAGGGTCAGGGTGTCCGCGGTCACGGCAGGCATGGCATCTCCTAAGTAGTTGAAAGTGCAAGCACCTGCTCCAACATACCCTCCCAGCCTCTGATTCCCGCCCCATCCACGTCCCGGGCCCGCATCCCACCCGCCGCTTGCGGGTGTCAGAAGCCTTGAGCGTCGGCCCCGTACCCCGTCTTCTGACACCCGGCCTCGGCAGCAGGCCGCCACCTGCGGGGGTCAGAAGCCTTGAGCGTCGCCCCCGTACCCCGTCTTCTGACACCCGGCCTCGGCAGCTGGCCGCCACTTGTGGGTGTCAGATGCCTTGAGCGCCGCCCCCGTACCCGGTCTTCTGACACCTGCTGCTGCGGGTCGCGTCCGGGGGGCCGACGTAGGGTCCGGCCGTGGGCAACGGCGCGCGACGGGACGGGCGGGACGGGCGGTGACGGACGTACGGCGGCAGGTGCCGCGGACGGACGCGGTGCTCGCCGACCCGCGCCTCGTAGCAGCGGCGAACCGGTTGGGGCGAGCAGCCGTCAAGGCGGCCGTCGTCGAGGCCCAGAAGCGGGCCCGTGCCGGTGAGCTGGCACCCGACGCCGTCCCCGACGCGGCCGTGGCGTTGCTGCCCGACCGGGCAACGAGCCTGCGCCCCGTCCTCAACGCCACCGGCGTCGTGCTGCACACCAACCTCGGCAGGGCGCCGCTGTCCGCAGCCGCCCTGGAGGCCGTCGCGCTGGCGTCGGGTTACGTCGACGTCGAGTACGACGTCGCAACCGGCGCCAGAGCCGTGCGCGGCCGGGGCACTCTGGATGCACTGCGGACCGCGGTCCCGGCAGCCGGCGCGGCCCTCGTCGTCAACAACGGCGCAGCCGCGCTGGTCCTGACCACGACAGCCCTGGCCGCCGGCCGTGACGTGGTCGTCAGCCGCGGCGAGCTGGTCGAGATCGGCGACGGGTTCCGGCTGCCCGATCTCATCGCCTCGACCGGCGCCCGGCTCCGAGAGGTCGGCACGACCAACCGCACCTCACTGGCCGACTACGCCGACGCGGTCGGCCCCGACACCGGCTGCATCCTCAAGGTGCACCCGAGCAACTTCCGCGTCGAGGGCTTCACGTCCTCGGTCGGTGTCGCAGAGCTGGCCGGGCTCGGTGTCCCCGTCGTCGCGGACGTCGGCAGCGGGCTGCTGCATCCCGAGCCCCTGTTGCCCGACGAGCCCGACGTGACGACCGCGCTGAGCGCCGGGGCGACGGTCGTCACCTGCTCGGGCGACAAGCTCCTCGGCGGGCCGCAGGCCGGGCTCATCCTGGGAGAAGTCCAGGCAGTGGAGACGGTACGACGGCATCCTCTCGCCCGCGCCGTGCGCGTCGACAAGACCACGCTGGCCGCCCTCGAAGCGACGCTCCGTGGGCCGGAAACCCTTACCTGGCAGGCGATCCGGGCTGATCCAGCTGTCCTTCGCCGTCGCTGCGAGCGGCTCGCGGCCGCCGTTGGCGGCGAGGTGGTCGCGAGCGACGGCGCAGTGGGCGGCGGCGGTGCGCCGGGCCTCGTTCTGCCCGGCTGGGCGGTCGCACTCCCTCCGTCGTACGCCGAAGCCCTTCGGCGTGGCACGCCGTCCGTCGTGGGCCGGCTGGAGCGCGACCGGTGCCTGCTCGACCTGCGCTGCGTGCCCGAGCAGGACGACGACCGACTGCGCGATGCCGTGCTCGCGTGCACGTCGTAGCGACGGCAGGTCACGTCGACCACGGCAAGTCGACGCTCGTCCGGGCCCTCACCGGCATGGAGCCCGACCGCTGGGCCGAGGAACGCCGCCGGGGCATGACCATCGACCTCGGCTACGCCTGGACATCGCTGCCGTCCGGCGCTGTCCTCGGCTTCGTCGACGTGCCGGGTCACCAGCGGTTCATCGGCAACATGCTGGCCGGCCTCGGCCCGTCACCGGCCGTCCTCGTCGTCGTCGCCGCCGATGAGGGCTGGCGGCAGCAGTCGACCGAGCACCTCGCCGCCGTCGACGCCCTGGGCCTGACGCACGGCCTGCTCGCCGTGACGCGATCCGACCTCGCCGATCCGAAGCCGGCGATCGCCGAGGCCCTGAAGCGGATCGCCGTGACCTCCCTCGGCGACGTCGAGGCCGTCGCCGTCTCCGGGACCACCGGAGCCGGCCTCGACGACCTGCGCGCCGCCCTCGACCGCCTCGTCACGCGGCTGCCGCCACCTGATCCGGCGGCGCGGATCCGGCTCTGGGTCGACCGGTCGTTCACCATCCGCGGCAGCGGCACCGTCGTGACCGGCACCCTCGGCGCCGGGACACTGCGGCTCGGTGACGAGCTGCAGCTCCGCGACCGCACGGTGCGCGTACGAGGGCTGCAGAGCCTCGGAACGGCGTACGACGAGGTGTCCGCGGCGGCGCGGGTCGCCGTCAACCTGCGCGGCGTCGACCGTGACGAGGTCGCCCGAGGGGACGCGCTGCTGACGCCGGGCGCCTGGCACATGACGCAGCTGGTCGACGTACGCCTCTCCGACGCCGGCGTGCCCACCGAGCTCGTCCTGCACATCGGCGCCGCGGGTGTCCCCGTGCGGGTCCGGCCGCTCGGCCAGGACCTGGCCCGCCTGACCCTGTCCCGGCCACTGCCCCTGCAGAGCGGTGATCGCGGGGTGCTCCGCGACCCGGGCGGCCACCGCGTCGCCGCCGGCGTGACGGTCCTCGACGCCGACCCGCCCGAGCTGCGCCGGCGCGGCGCGGCCGCGGCCAGGGCAGCCGTCCTGTCCGAAGCCGACGGGACTGCCGACCTGCGGACCGAGGTGGCTCGCCGCGGCGCAGTCCGGCGAGCAGACCTGGCCGCGCTCGGCGTCGTCGCACACCCGCACGAGGACATCCGCGCCGAGGGCGACTGGCTGATCGACGCAGCCCAGTGGGAGCGCTGGCTGACCGAGGTGGTCGCCGTGACCGACCGGCACGCGGCCGCGCACCCGCTCGAGCAGGGCATCCCGGCCGAGGAGGCGCGGCAGGCACTCGGTCTCCCGGACCTGCGGTTGCTCGCTCCGGTTGTCGCGAGCAGCGGCCTGGAGCAGGCTGCCGGCCGGATCCGGCGGCCGGGCGCTGTCCCGCAGCTCGGGGACAACGTCGAGCGCCTGGTCCAGCGACTCACGGAGGACCCGTTCGCCGCCCCGGAGCAGCCCGACCTCGACGCCCTCGGGCTGGGCCGGCGCGAGATCGCTGCGGCGGTCGCCGCCGGACTGCTGGTCAGGCTTGCCGACGAGGTCCTCCTGCTGCCGGATGCGGCGGCGCTGGCGATGCGGACACTGTCGTCGCTCCCGCAGCCCTTCACGGCGAGTGCCGCGCGGCAGGCCCTGGGCACGACGCGTCGGGTCGCCATCCCGCTCCTGGAGCACCTCGACGCCCGCGGCTGGACGCGTCGACTGGACGGGTCCCTGCGCGAGGTGGTGCGGTAGGGGCTCGCCGCCGGGAGGAGTCCGCATGCCGCAGCAGGTGCGAGGGGTGGTCGCGCGCAGCAAGGGCGCACCCGTCACGGTCGAGACGATCATCGTCCCGGATCCCGGGCCGGGCGAGGCGGTCGTCCAGGTCCAGGCGTGCGGGGTCTGCCACACCGACCTGCACTACCGCGAGGGCGGCATCAGCGACGACTTCCCCTTCCTGCTCGGCCACGAGGCCGCCGGCCGCGTCGAGGCCGTTGGCGACGGCGTCACCGGCCTCGCTCCCGGGGACTTCGTCATCCTCAACTGGCGCGCTGTCTGCGGCGACTGCCGGGCCTGCCGTCGCGGCCGTCCCTGGTACTGCTTCGACACGCACAACGCCGCCCAGAAGATGACCCTCGAAGACGGCACCCCGCTGTCGCCGGCCCTGGGCATCGGCGCCTTCGCGGACAAGACGCTCGTGCACGCGGGGCAGTGCACGAAGGTGCCAGAGGGTGACCCCGCGGCAGCCGGGTTGATCGGCTGCGGCGTCATGGCCGGCTTCGGTGCCGCCGTCAACACAGCGCCGGTCGGCAAGGGCGACACCGTCGCCGTCATCGGCTGTGGCGGAGTCGGCAGCGCAGCGATCGCAGGGGCGGTCTATGCCGGCGCCCGCCAGGTGATCGCCGTCGACGTCGATGCCCGCAAGCTCGACTGGGCAAGGCGTTTCGGCGCGACCGACACGGTCGACGCGAAGGGCGAGGACGTGGTGGCGCGGCTGCGCGAGCTCACCGGCGGCTTCGGCCCGGACGTCGTCATCGACGCAGTCGGCCGCATCGAGACCTACCGGCAGGCCTTCGACGCCCGCGACCTCGCCGGCACCGTCGTGCTCGTCGGCGTGCCCAACCCGACGACGACGCTGGAGCTGCCGCTCATCGAGGTGTTCGGTCGCGGTGGACAGCTGAAGTCCTCTTGGTACGGCGACTGCCTCCCGTCCCGCGACTTCCCCCTCCTCGTGGACCTGTGGCAGTCCGGGCGGCTCGACCTCGACGCCTTCGTGAGCGAGCGGATCGCCCTCGACGGCGTGGAGGGCGCGTTCGCCAAGATGGAGACCGGCGGCGTGCTGCGATCCGTGGTGGTTCTCTGAGTCGGGCCGTACTCTGACTCGCATGACGGCGCAGCTGCTCGACACCTTCGGGCGCGCTGCCACCGACATGCGGGTGTCGCTGACCGACAAGTGCAACCTGCGCTGCACCTACTGCATGCCGGCCGAGGGCCTGCCGTGGCTGCCGGTGCCGGAGCTCCTGACCGACGACGAGATGGTTCGGCTGGTCGGCGTCGCCGCCTCTCTGGGCGTGCGCACCGTCCGCCTCACCGGCGGCGAGCCCCTCATCCGGCCGGGACTGCCAGCACTGGTCGCTCGTCTTGCAGAGCTGGTCGACCTCTCGCTGACCACCAACGGCCTGGGCCTGACCAAGCTCGCGCAGCCGCTCGTCGATGCAGGGCTGCGCCGCGTCAACGTCAGCCTCGACACCCTTCGCCCGGAGCGGTTCCTCGCGCTGACCCGCCGCGACCGGCTGCACGACGTCATCGACGGGCTGGCCGCTGCGGCCGCCGCCGGCCTCGACCCGGTCAAGGTCAACACCGTCCTCATGCGCGGCGTCAACGACGACGAGGCCGGCGAGCTCCTCGAGTGGTGCCTCGAGCGCGGCTACGAGCTGCGCTTCATCGAGCAGATGCCGCTCGACCCGCAGCACTCCTGGGACCGGCATGCGATGGTCACCGCGCAGGAGATCCTCGAGCGGCTGTCCGCCCATCACGTGCTCACCCCCGCCGAGCGCGGCACCGCGCCGGCCGAGGTGTGGCTCGTCGACGGCGGCCCGGCCCGGGTCGGTGTCGTGGGATCGGTGACGCGGCCGTTCTGCGGCACCTGCGACCGCATCCGGCTCACCGCGGACGGCCAGCTGCGCACCTGCCTGTTCGCCACCGAGGAGTCCGATCTGCGGTCCGCTCTTCGGGCCGGCGCGACCGATGAGGAGCTCGCGGTGCGCATGACGGTCGCCGTACGCGCCAAGAAGGCCGGGCACGGCATCGACGATCCCGAGTTCCTGCAGCCGGCCCGTCCGATGTCCGCCATCGGTGGCTGAGACGTACGACGCGCTGGTCCTCGCCGGCGGGTCCGCGCGGCGGCTCGGGGGCGTCGACAAGCCGGCCCTCGTGGTGGGGGAGTCGACCCTGCTCGACCGCGTCCTGGGGGCGGTGACCGACGCGGGTCGCGTCGTCGTCGTCGGGCCGGAGCGACCCGTCTCTCAGACCGTCACCTGGACCCGCGAGGAGCCGGCGGGGGGCGGCCCGGTCGCCGCGCTGGCGGCCGGCCTGCAGCTCGTCGACGCGCCGGTCGTGGCGTTGCTGGCCGGCGACCTGCCCTTCCTGACCGCAGGCACGATCGCGCTGCTCTCGGCGGCCCTGCCCGGTCACGACGGAGCGCTTGTCGTCGACGACACGGGCCGGGACCAGCTGCTGCTCGGGATGTGGCGGACGGCGGCGCTGCGCGCCGCCCTGCCCACGGAGCCCGCGGGTGCACGGCTCGGCGCGGTCCTGTCGGTGCTCCACGCGGCCCGGGTGTCCGTGCCCGCACCGGCGGGGCGGCTCGGACCCTGGTTCGACTGCGACACCGACGAGGACCTGGCCGCCGCGAGAGGCAGCGCATGAGCACCCTGGACGACTGGGCAGCAGCGGTCGCGGCCGAGCTCGGCCTGAGTGCCACACCGGACGTGCGGCTCGTGCTCGACCTGGCCCGCGACGCGGCGCACGCCGTCGAGCGGCCGGCCGCTCCCCTGACGACGTGGCTGGCCGGCATGGCCGTCGCCGCCGGAGCGGATGCCGAGGACGTCGCCGCCCGCATCACGGCACTGGCGGCGACGTGGGCGAAGTGAGTCCATGCGCGAGGTGACGGTGCGCGACGACGGCATTCGGCTCGGCCAGTTCCTGAAGCTCGCGGGCCTGGCCGACACCGGCGCTGATGCCCGGGTCCTGCTGGGCCTCGGTGAGGTCGAGGTCAACGGCGAGCCGGAGGCGCGGCGCGGCCGTCAGCTCCGTGGTGGCGACGTCGTTGCCGTCGGCGACGACGAGGTGCGGGTGGTGGCCCAGGCATGACGGCGCGGCTGCTGTCACTGGTCCGGAGCACTCCGGTCACGGCCGCCTACGTCGGCAGTGTCGCCCTTGTCGCGGCTGTTCTGGAGCTGCTCGGCCGAGAGACGGCTCAGCGAGTGACCCGCGAGCTCAGCACCGACCTGGTGCACCTGCGCAAGGCCCCGGCGCTCGTCCTGCCGGCGAGCGCCTTCGTCCTGGAGCACCCGCAGCAGCTCATCGGGCTGCCGGCCCTGGCCTTCGCCATGGGCAGCGTCGAGCGGTGGCGGGGTGGCCGTGCGGCGGCCGGCACGTTCGCCGCCGGCCACCTCGGCGCGACAGCGGTCGTGGCCGCCGGCCTCGCCGGCGGCATCTCGGCCGGCTGGGTCGACCCGTCGTACCGCGAGTCGGTCGACGTGGGTGTCTCCTACGGCGCGTGGGCGCTCTGGGGTGCGCTCGGGATGAGGGTCCCACCGCGCCGGCGGCCGTGGTACGTCGCCGGGTCGGCGCTCCTGCTCGGCGCAGGCGCAGGAGGCCGCCTCTCCTACTCCGACGTCGGGCATGTCGTGGCATGGTCCATCGGGCTGGCCGCCGGCCGGCGGTGGGTCAGCTGGGACCGATCCGCGCCTGCAGCGCCTCTCGCGCCGCTGGCCACTCCGTCGCCAGCAGGCTGAAGTAGGCGCTGTCCCGGATGGTCCCGTCCGGCCGGCGCCGGGCGTGGCGCAGCGTGCCGTCGTAGCTCGCGCCGAGCTTGCGGATGGCCGCCTGCGAGCGGGTGTTCAGGGCGTCGGTCTTGAGCAGGACGCGCTCGGCGCCGAGGTCGTCGAAGGCATGCCCGAGCAGCAGCAGCTTGCACTCCGGGTTGACGCTCGTCGCCCACAGGCTCGGGGTGTACCACGTGTAGCCGATCTCGAGCCCGCCGACCGACAGGTCGATGTCGGCATACGACGTGGTGCCGACGGCCCGCCCGTCGACGATGACGGCGAACGGGATGCGATCGGCGCTCGCCAGGGCCTCCTCGACGTGGCGGAGGGTGTCCTCACGGACCTGCGGCCGGGTGGCCGGCAGCCAGGTCCAGACCTCGTCGTACTGCCCTGCCTCGAACAGGTCGTCCACGTGCTCACGACCCAGCGGGACGAGTCGCACCTGCTTGCCGACGAGCGTCGTCGGCACCGGCTGCTTCATGCCAGGCAGCGTATGTGGGTCTGCTCACACGGCGGTGTGCGCAGGCGCTGTTCAGGCCGCGCGACGAGGGGAAGACAGACCCCAACGACTTCCCGAGGAGGACAGGACAGTGCCCGTGACCAAGGACCTGCTTGCGACGATCGATCGGCTCGAGACCCGGATCGGCGGCGTCGTCCGCACCGGCGCCTCGCTGCTGGAAGCGACGCCGGCGCGGCCCGTGGTGCGGGTCGCGGAGCGGGCCCTCGCGGGTCCGCTCGGCGTCCTGCACCGGGTCACCGGCCGCGAGAGCGCGGCGGTCGGCGAGCCGACGGAGCAGACGCCCTATCCGGCCGAGGCCACGGTCCAGGCCACTGTCGAGGTGGCGGTGGACGAGTTCGGTGCCGTTGGGTCGCTCACCGACAACACCGGCGTCGAGCCGGACGGCAGCAAGCCCCCGTTCCCCGGCTACGACAAGCTCAGCGGCGACAGCGTCATGCGCCACGTCGGTGAGTCCACGGACCTGCCGGACCTCCAGGTGCTGCTGGCCTACGAGGAGGCGCACAAGAACCGCAAGGGCGTCGTCCAGGCCGTCGAGGCGCGGCTGGCCGCGCTGGGTACGCCTGTCTCCTAGGCAACTCACAGGATCGCGCGGGCATGCGCCCGCGGGGCCGTACGTTGTCGGCGTCATGGAGGAGAACAGAGCGCGCACCGTCGTCGAAGCCCTGCGCGGTCGAGGGATCGGCGCCCAGATGGAGAAGGCCGGCGTCTACCAGTTCGGCATCCGCATCGAGCTGCCCGACGGCCGCCAGGCGATCTGGGACACCGACGGCACTGCCGGCCTCGAGGCGCAGGTGATGCGGGACGGCATGCTCGTCGGCTTCGTGCCCTCGATCGAGGGCAGCGAGGACTTCACCGAGGCCCAGGTGGTCGCGGCCATCGCGGACACGGACTACGACAAGCCGATCGCCCGCCGCCGTACGACGCCACTGCCCGTGGCCGAGCCACTCCCGCCGCAGGGCGGCGTCTTCAAGCGCTTCCTCGACGGCTTCAGGTATCGCTGAGCGGGTCGACGCGGCGCAGGAAGCCGCGGCGGTCGAGGAAGTCCGACAGCGACCCGCGGTGCTCCTCGCAGGCGACCCAGGTCTTCTCCCGGTCAGGGGTGTGGAGGGACGGGTTGTTCCAGACGAGGACGTACGACGCCGCTGCGCGGCAGCCCTTCGCTGAGCAGATGACCTCGTCGTCCTCGGTCATGCCCGCTGCACGGCGACGAGGCGGCACCGGCGGCCGTCATCGGCCCACTCGACGACGACGTCGGCATCGCCGACGGCCCGACGTACGGCACGAAGCACGCGGGCGAGGCGCATGCCCCACGGCGGCAGGGGGGTGCGCCACTCGTCGCCCCCGCGGTGCGGTCGCTGCCATCGGCGCAGTCGCGGGACCAGCAGCACGCGCTCGTCGTGGGCCGCCCCGGCGGTGTGCGCCGCGACGGTCACCTCACGGGCACGTACCTCGTCCAGGAGAGTGCCGTGCACCAGTCGGGCAGTGCCCGCATGTACGGCGGCATCAGAGGCCGGCGCGACCGCGATGCCCGCGTGCGCGCAGCGTGCCAGCAGGTCCTCCACGGTCCGAGACTAGGTGAGCCCTAACCTGTCGCGGTGGGTCTTCGGGGGTGGCGGCGCAAGCGTGCGCAGGAGCGCGAGAAGGCGCGCATCCTCAGCAGTGCCCGAGTTGTCGGCTCCGAGCCGGTCGTGCTGGGCACGCCGATCATCGAGTGCGACGACCTCGAGATCGGCGACCGGTTCCAGATCTGGTCGGCGCACCGGCAGACGCTGGTCAGCGGATCGGGCCGGATCCGCATCGGGGACCGGGTGTTCATCAACGCCGGGGTCGTCGTCTACTCAGAGGTCGCCATCACGATCGGCGACGACGTCGCCCTGGCCAACGAGGCCTACGTCATGGACACCTCGAGCCACGGCATCGAGGGTCGCGACCCGAAGGCGGCTGCCGTGACCATCGGCTCCGGCAGCTGGATCGGTGCGCGAGCCATCGTGCTGCCTGGGGTCACGATCGGGCGGCGCGTCGTCGTCGGTGCCGGCGCGGTAGTGACCCGGGACGTGCCGGACGACGTGATGGTCGCGGGCAACCCGGCGCGGGTGGTCCGCGCGCTGACCTACCCGCCCAACTGCCTGCGGGCCTGGCACGACGGCTACTGCTTCTGCCCCGGCAGCTTCTTCGGCCCCGCCCTGCCGGCTACTTCCTGACGTCGAGGACGAGCTTGCCGGTGGAGCGGCGCTCGCGCAGGTCCTCGTGGGCGCGATGCGCCTCCGACAGCGGGTAGGTGCCGCCGACGACAGGCCGCAGTGAGCCGTCCGCCACCATTGCCAGCAGCTCGGCCATCGGCCCCTGCAGCATCTGCGGGCGGCTGAAGCAGTGGGCCAGCCAGAAGCCGAGGACGCCGCGGCTGCGGCTCATCAGCGCTCCTGCGTCGATCCGCGTGGGCGGCGTCCGGGACGCCATGCCGAAGGTCGCGAGCCGGCCGAAGGGAGCCAGTGCGGCGAGCGATGCGTCGAACGTAGGCCCGCCGACCATCTCGAGCACGATGTCGACCTTCTGGCCACCGTTGGCCGCCTCCAGGGCGCTCTTGAGGTCAGTCTCACCGGCGTCGACCGTGACGTCCGCGCCGAGGTCGGTGGCGAGCTTGCGCTTGTCGTCGCTGGAGGCGACCGCGATCACGTTGCCTGCGCCCCATGCCTTGGCGAGCTGTACGGCGAGGGTGCCCACTCCGCCGGCTGCCGCGTGCACGACGACCGACTCTCCGGCTGCGAGGTGCGTCGTCGTACGCAGCAGGTGCCACGCCGTCAGGCCCTGCACCAGCAGGGCCAGCGCCTGGCCGTCTTCGACGCCGTCGGGCAACGGGAAGCTCATCGTCGGGAAGACCCGCGCCTTCTCGGCGTAACCGCCCTCCATCGTGAAGGCCGCGACCCGCGTCCCGTCCGGCCGGGTGCCGACGACCTCGGTGCCCGGTACCAGCGGCAGCGTCGACTTCGACAGGTAGGTGTCCTCGACCTGGTGCGTGTCGGCGTAGTTGACGCCGGCGCTGCGCACCTCGACCACGTCCAGGCCGTCGGCCGGCTCGGGGTCGGGCAGCTCGACGACCTTCAGGACGTCAGGGCCGCCGAACTCGGTGATCTGGATGGCGCGCACGTGGAGCTCCTCGGATCGGGTGCAGGAACCGCACCGTACCGAGGGTCAGGACGCAGGCTGGCGGCGCGCAGCCATCTCGGCGACCTGGCCGGCTCCGGCAGCGGCGACGGCGCCGATCGCCAGGGCCAGGACCACGGCCGGCAGGCCCTGCGGAGCCGGCGCGGAAGGGGCGGCGGCGGCGGGCGCGGAGCTCGAGGACGGCGCCAGCTGCGGCGTGACCGTCACCGGCACCGGGGCGGCCGCGACGGGTGCGCTGACGGTGCCCTGCATGGCCCCGAGGGACGTGTGGCCGGTCCCCAGCGCGGTGGTCGCGCCGAGGGGAGCGACGTCGCTGAAGGTGAGAGCCGCCTGTCGCTGTGGCGCGGCCGCCGGGGCGGACCGGGGCTTGGCGGCGGGGGCCGGCGCCGGCGTGGGGGAGCTCTGCGGGGCGCTGCCCGCGGGAACCTTGTCCTCGACGGCGCCGACAGCGGACGCGACAGGGGCGGGCAGCAGGCTGCGCACCGGATCGGGCAGCAGCGACGCGACCGGGGCCGGCAGCAGCGCGGGCGCCACGGGTGCGGGTGCGGGAGCGGGCGTCGGGAGCTCGACCGCCCAGGCCGGGCCGCCCATGAGAACGAGGCCGAGCAGGCCGGTGGCAGCCCCGGTCCGGGCGATCAGACGGGCGGGCGACGTCATGGGATCCTCCTGGGGCGCGCGACAGAGCGTGGTCGCGTCGTCACAGATGTGCCCCGTTCTGGCCCGCTTTACGCCAAGGCCGGCAGGTCGAGCACCGAGCCCACCGCGAACGGCGAGCGGCCGTCGGCGCGCAGCAGCCAGACCTGCCGCTGCCCGTGGACGGTCCAGCGACCGCCGTCCCAGACCAGTGCCGTCTCCTCATCGATGCCGACGACCTCCGTCCCCTCGGGCGCTCGGGCCAGGTAGCGCCCGACCAGGTCCGGCATCCAGCGCTCGAACCGGTCGAAGTGCGGGATGACCCGCAGCTGCGGGACCAGACCCAGGCCCTCCTGCGGCTCGGTCCCGGGCCGGCGCAGGCTGGGCACCCAGGCGGTCAGCGCCATCGCGCCCGCACTGCAGCCGGCCAGCGCGGCGCCGGCCCGCCACGCCGCCTCGATGGCCGCCGCCACCGCCGTTCCGCGCAGGGTGCGCGCCAGCAGCGTCGGGCTGCCGCCGGACAGGTAGACCAGGCCGGCATCGCCGATCAGGCCGGCGAAGGCCGGGTCGTCGGCCTCGGTCCGGTTGCGTACGACGACCGGCACCGCCTCGACGCCGAGCCGCTCGGCCTGCTCGCGCCCCAGGTCCGTCCAACGGGCGAGCGACGCTGGGCCCTCGTGTGCCGCGGCAGTCGGGATCTGGACGTAGCGCGGTGGCCGGCCCATCAGCAGGGATCGCTCCACCTCGGCCATCACCGGGAGGTACTCCCCGCTGCCCACGAGAGCGAGCGGCCCTGTCACGTCACCAGACCCAGCCCGCCGTCGATCACGACGACCTCACCGGTCACGTAGGTCGACCGGACCAGGCCGAGGATCACCTCGGCCACGTCGCCAGGAGTCGCGGTGCGCCGCAGCGGCGCTGCGGCACTGACCAGTGCCCGCACCTCGTCCCAGTCGGCCGTCCACGGGGTGTCGACGAGGCCGGGCGCGACCGCGTTGACCCGGATGTCCGGCCCTAGCACCTTGGCCAGCAGGCGCGTCTGGTGGTTGAAGGCCGCCTTGCTCGACGCGTAGGGGATGGACGAGCCGGTCGGGCGGACGCCGGCCAGCGAGGAGACGTTGACGACGCAGCCGGGGGCCGCCGCGCGCAGTGCCTGCTCGGCCGCCGTGACGAGGACGAAGGGGGCGATGACGTTCACGTCGTACAGCCGTCGCCAGATCTCCGGTGTCGCTGCTGCCAGGTCGCCGTGCCGGATCACCTCGGTCGTCCCTGCGTTGTTGACCAGGACGTCCAGCCGGCCGTGCTCGGCGAGGACGGCCTCGACGAGCCCTCGGGCCTGCGCCTCGTCGGCCACATCGGCCTGCAGGTAGGTGCCGCCGACCTCGGCCGCGACGGCCCGGCCGGCCTCGACCGACGACCTGGACGTCACGACGACGGTGTATCCCTCCGCACCGAGCCGGCGGGCGACCTCGGCGCCGATCCCGGACGACGATCCGGTGACGAGGGCGACGGGACGGCTCGCGGGAGGCATGGTCCGGAACGTACCGGCAGGATGACGACGTGACCGTCGGCGCAAGCGCTCTGCTGCTCGTCTCCTTCGGCGGGCCGGAAGCTCCTGACGACGTCCTGCCGTTCCTCGAGAACGTCACCCGAGGGCGCGGGATCCCGGCCGAGCGGCTGGCCGAGGTGAGCCGTCACTACCTCGACGTCTTCGGTGGCGTCTCGCCGATCAACGCACAGTGCCGCGAGCTGGTCGCCGCCCTCGAGGCGGCGCAGGACCGGCCGGTCTACTGGGGCAACCGCAACTGGCACCCGTTCCTGAGCGACACCCTCACGCGGATGCGCGACGACGGCGTCGAGCACGCGTACGCCATCGTGACGAGCGCCTTCCCGTCGTACTCAGGCTGCCGTCAGTACCAGGAGGACGTCGCACGTGCGCAGGTCGACGGGCTGCCCCGGGTCAGCAAGCTGCGGCACTACTACTGCGAGGAGGGCTTCGTCGGCCCCATGGCGCGCAACGTCGCCCGGCAGCTCGAGGGCCTGTCGGCGCAGGCCCGGATCCTGTTCACGGCGCACTCGATCCCGACGGTCATGGCGGCGACCAGTGGGCCGTCGGGGGGTGCGTACGTCGCCTCGCTGACGAAGGCTGCGCAGCTCGTCATGGACCGGCTGCCGTCCCCCTACGCGTGGGAGCTGGTGTTCCAGTCCCGCAGCGGGCCGCCGCAGGTGCTGTGGCTCGAGCCGGACGTGGGTGACCGGCTCGATGCGCTGTACGACGAGGGCGCGCGCGAGGCGGTACTGGTCCCGATCGGCTTCACCAGCGACCACGTGGAGGTGGTCTACGACCTCGACGTGCAGCTGCAGGAGCGGGCGACCAGCTGGCCGGGCCTGACCGTCCGCAGAGCGGCAACGGTGGGGAGCGATCCGGCGTTCGTGCAGATGCTGGTCGACCTCGTGGCGAAGCGGGAAGCCGGACCGGAGCGCGAGTCGCACGGCTGCCTTGCCACCCACGACGTCTGCCCGGCCGGCTGCTGTCCGCCGCCACCCCCTCGCACGCACTAGCGTCCTGACGATGGCTGACCAGTGGTGGCGCGACGCGGTCGTCTACGAGATCTACATCCGGTCCTTCGCGGACAGCGACGGCGACGGCATCGGTGACCTCGAGGGGATCCGGACGCACCTCGACCACCTGGTGGCTCTCGGCGTCGACGCGCTCTGGATCACGCCCTTCTACCCGTCGCCGATGGCGGACCATGGCTACGACGTCGCGGACTACCTCGACATCGATCCCCGCTTCGGCGACCTCGCTGCCTTCGACCGGCTGCTGGCCGAGGCGCATGCACGGGACCTGCGGGTCATCATCGACCTGGTCCCCAACCACACCTCGTCAGAGCACGCCTGGTTCCGCGAGGCAGTGGCCGACCCGTCGTCGCCGATGCGGGCGCGGTACATCTTCCGGGACGGGCGGGCGGGCGGCGCGCAGCCGCCCAACAACTGGACCAGCGTCTTCGGCGGCCCGGCCTGGACCCGCGACTCCTCCAGCGGGCAGTGGTACCTCCACCTGTTCGACGCGGGCCAGCCGGACCTCGACTGGCGCAACCCGGAGGTCCACGAGGAGTGGAAGAAGATCCTGCGGTTCTGGCTCGACCGCGGCGTGGACGGCTTCCGCATCGACGTCGCGCACTCGCTCTACAAGGCGGAGTCGCTCGCCGACGAGGACGTTGTCGCCGTCGCTGCCGGACCGGGCGGCAGCGCGCGACCGCAGGTGTGGGACCAGCCCGAGGTCATCGACGTCTTCCGCGACTGGCGGCGGATCACCGACTCCTACGACGGCGACCGGATGCTCGTCGGCGAGGTGTTCCTGCTCGACGTCGAGCGGGTGCGCAGGTACGTCGGGGACGACCGGCTGCACCAGGCCTTCAACTTCACCGTCTTCCGCACGCCGTGGGGTGCGGCGGCCCTGCGCGAGACGGTCGAGAGCGCCCTCGGTGTCTTCGACCCGCCGACGTGGGTCCTGTCCAACCACGACCTCACCCGGCACGTGACGCGCTACGGCGGGGGCGACCTCGGCCGCCGCCGCGGGTTGGCAGTGACGGCAGTCCTGCTGGCCCTGCCCGGCTCGCCGTACCTCTACCAGGGAGAGGAGCTGGGCCTCGACGAGTCCGACGTGCCGCCGGAGCGGCGCACCGACCCGACGTGGTTCCGCACCAACGGCCAGCTGGTGGGGCGTGACGGCTGCCGGACGCCGATCCCGTGGCGCGCTGCCGGCGAGGGGCACGGGTTCACGACGGGCGACCCCTGGCTGCCGTTCGGCGCCGACGCCGCCACCCAGGCCGTGGATGCCGAGCCACCGGTGCTGGCTGCCTACCGGTCGATGCTGGCCGTACGACGGACGCTGCACGCCGGGCTGGGGTCCGGCATCACCTGGCTCGACACGGCACCGGACGTGCTGGCGTTCCGCCGCGAGGGCGGCCTGCTGTGCGTCCTCAACACGGCCGCCGAGGCGGTCGAGCTGCCGGTGTCCGGCTCCGTCATCCTGGCCACTGCCGACGGCGCGGCGATGGACGACGGGTTGCTCACCGTGCCGGCCGCCGCGACGGTCTGGGTGCGCGAGTAGGCCGGTCAGGTCTGCAGCTCGACGCGCAGCCGCCGGGGCTGCCGTGGGGCCGGGATCAGAGGCCCGACGCCCCGAGCCGCCACGCCGTCGACGTACCTCGCGACCGCGCCCGCGACCATGCGGCTCGCGAGTCGCTCGCCAGCCGTCTCCCGGTCGTCGGTGAGGTTGATGACCGTCGAGCCGGCGCCGAGCCGGTCGCGGACCGCGAAGCCGCAGCGAAGCGCGCCGTGCATGAGGTGACTCAAGTCGGGACCGGCCATGCCGGCGGCCTGCGCATCGCGGTAGGCCAATCGCAGGCGCTCGTAGACGTCGCTGCCGGGAGACGCACCCAGGCCTGCCGCTGAGCGGAACAGGTGCGCGACAACTGCGTCGCCCGTGAGCAGCTGCGCTGCCATGCCGGTCCGAGGGCATGTGCCTGCCTCGATGAGCGCGAGGATGCCGGCCGGGTCGGCCCTGGCCGACACCGTGTACACCTCGGTGCGCCCGGTGCTGGCGAGCACGACGCCGTCCTCGCACCCGGCCGTTCGCAGCGAGCACAGCAGGCCAGGCTCGAGCAGCGCTCCGGGATGGGAGAGCGCCACCATGAGCGGGCGGTTGCTGCGGCTCGTCATCGACGTTCTCCTGCGTTCATGCAGAGCGCGCATCGGTGGAAAGGACCTCCGGGTCGGGCAGCCCGACGTCCGCCGGCGAGATCCCGAAGATCTCGCACAGCAGCAGCAGGCTGTCGTTGTCACCGGCTGCGGCAGCAGCCCGCGCGGCAAGGGTCGGGCGGTGCAGGAGCTTGCCGGCCACGGCATGCGCCTGCTGCTCGATCTGGGCGAGCGTGGCGCTGGCAGGGGCTCGGCGGGCCACCTCGCGCAGGCAGGTCTGCTCGACCTGGCTGCGTACGGCGGCGATCAGTCGCCCTGCGTCGTGCGCGGCCACCCCCTCGACGTAGCTCTGGGCAGCGCTCCCCACGAGCTCGGCGCCCAGCTGCACCAGTGACATCAGCTCGGGATCGCTCGCTGCCGCGTCGTTCAGGCCGGCGAGGTCGATCAGCTCGACGCCGTCGATCGCGCCGACCGCCCCGTCGACGTTGCGGGGCATCGACAGGTCCACCAGGGTCAGGGGGCGCGTTCGGCCGTACATCGCAGCGCGAACGTCATCGGACGTGACGACGTGCTGGGACGCAGACGTCGCACAGATCAGCAGGTCGGTGTGCGACAGCTCCTCGGCCAGGGCGGACAGCGGGCAGACGAGGTCGGCGCCGGCGAGCCGGGCGGCGTACGTCTCGTCGCGTGCCGCCACGCGGCACGGATGTCCCAGTGAGGAGAGGTAGTCGACCGCGGTCGCCGCCATCTGCCCGGAGCCGATGACGAGGATGCGCGGATGGCGCACGGCCGGGAGCGACTCGAGCCCGACCTCGACGGCACGGCGGGCGAGTGACCTGCCCTGCGAGGCGAGTCCGGTGCGGGCGCGCACCTGCAGGCCGCAACGCAGCGCAGCCGGGAAGAGCCGGCTCAGGTCGAGCCCGATCATGCCTGCGGCCTGCGCGTCGCGATAGGCACTGCGGACCTGGCCGTAGATGTCCACCTCGCCGACGACCCGGGATTCCAGCCCGGACGTGACGCGGAACAGGTGGGTGACGACGTGGTTGCCGGTGACGACCTGCGCGACCGATCGAAGGATCGGGGGTGGCAGGTCGGCGTGGTCGGCGAGCACCTGCAGGAGGGCGTCCGGATCCGTCGTACCGAAGCCGGTGTAGATCTCGGTCCGGCTGCAGGTCGACAGTACGACGGCTTCCGGGAAGCCGGCCGAGCGCAGCGTGACCAGCAGCTCGGTGACCGCGTCACGACGTACGGCGACCTGTTCGAGCAGGTCGAGCGGCGCTCGGTGGTGGGACAGGCCCACCATCAGCAGCCGGTTGGTCCGGTTCGTCACCACTGTCTCCCGCCATGCGCGTTGGCCGGAGAGTGCCGTCCAAACCCTGCAAAAAGGTTGGACGGCCGAAAGGCGCTACTTCTGCCGGCGCTCCGCGGCGACCTTGTGCGGCACCTGGAGCAGGCGAAGAAGGGTGACGAGGCCGAGGCCGCCGACCATGTTGCCGAGCGCGCTCAGCACGAACAGCTTGGCCCAGTCGACGTAGCCGAAAGGTGCGCCGACGTGCAGGGCGGCGAAGGTCAGCAGCGACGCCACGATCGCGTGGTTGAGCTTGCCGGCGCCGAGCAGGAAGCCCATGACGACGGCGGGAACGAGCTTGACGCCGTCGGACTCGGTGCTGTGCTGCATGTGCGTCATGAGCGTGATGACGAACCCGCCGATGATGGCGAGGCAGAAGGCGCGCATGCTCCAGCCGAGGCTGATGTAGAACTTCCCGGCCTCCAGGGCGGTGGTGCGCAGGTTGGGGAACGCCGCCATGGCGATGCCCATCAGGACCCAGCCGCCGACGAGGTTGCCGCCGATGCTCACGCCCCAGAGCCGCAGCAGCGCGAGGACGTTGGCCTTCTTGGCGACGACCGCTGCGACCGGGACGAGGAAGCCCTCGGTGAACAGCTCGCTGTTGGCGAGCGTCAGCGCGATGAAGCCGATGGAGAAGGCGAGCCCGGCGAGGACGATGCTGTGCGTCTGGTTCTCGACGATGAGCAGGGCGATCGCGCCGGCGCCGACGTCGATGCCGCCGAGCACCGCGGTAGACGTCAGGCCGGTCCAGGTACGGCCGAGCCGCTGCTGTCCCTCGTCGATCAGCCGGTCGAACGTCCTCTCGGAGTCCTCCTGCGCCACGGCCGGGCTCGTCATGATCCACTCGTCATGCTCCCCAGGTCCCCCGTAACAGGACGTTCTACCCGTCCAGGGCGTCCGCGGCTTCCACCTCCTCGCGGGTGATGCCGAGCAGGAACAGCACCGCGTCGAGGTAGGGGACGGACAGTGCCGTGTCGGCCGCCTGGCGGACGATCGGCTTGGCGTTGAAGGCGATGCCCAGGCCGGCAGCCGCCAGCATGTCGAGGTCGTTGGCCCCGTCGCCGATCGCCACCGTCTGAGC
>JAVXVI010000299.1:0-4390 GCA_032230005.1 Actinomycetota bacterium
GCCTGCCAGGTGGCGTTGCCGACCAGCCAGTCGAACGACGAGACCTGCAGGTCGAGCAGGTTGGGGACCTCGAGGGGCTCACGGATCTTTGCGAACGTGATGCGGGGGTTCTGGCTTGAGGTACTGCGGGCAGCCAAGAGGGGTCCTTCCGAGGGCAGAGTCCTGCCAAAGCTGAAATCCCAGGCGGCGCAACACACTCGACCGGCCGACCACGGGCATCCGGCCCAGGCGGTTATATGACGGGAGGCAGCGCAACGAGGCAGTCTAGCCTAAAGGCTAGCTGCCTGTCGAGATCGGGCCCTCGAAGGTCATCACTGCTGGCGCACAGAGTGACGATCTCCGGTCTTCCCGTCAAGGCCCCGTCCACACCGTGTCGCGGCGGACCGGTTCAGAGGGCCTCCACCTTGGAGACCAACCAGCGCCCGGAGACGTGCTTGAGGGTCATCCGGACGCGGCTCAGGTCGACCTTCGGCCCGGTCTGCAGGCTGCTCGTCGTGACCTGGTTGACGTAGACGATCGTGACGACGGTGTCTGGGGTGGCCCGCACGATCCCGGCGGTGACCACCTCTGCCTTGACGACCGCCTTCTTCTCCTTGGCGACCGGCGCGACGACCTTGCTGGTCGTGTTGGCGTACTGCGTCCGGAACGCACCCGTCGTGACCGCTTTGCCGGCGCTGAAGTCCTTGTCGAGGGTGCGGTAGTCGTAGCTCAGCAGCACCGCGGCCGCGTCGCGGCTGGCCTCGAGCGCGGCCTGCCGGGCGGTCTCGATCTGGTCGGCCCGCTGCACGCGATACCAGACGAACCCGGTCGCCAGCGCCATGAGCACCACGGTGAGTACGAGGGCGATCAGCGGTGCCCGGCCGGCCCGAGCGATCGGCTCCGGCTCGGGCTCGGGTTCGGGTTCGACGTACGCCTCCGGCTCCGGCTCGAGTTCCGGCTCCGGCTCGGGCTCCGGCTCCGGCTCGGGCTCCGGCTCCGGCTCGGGCTCCGGCTCCGGCTCCGGCTCGACGAACGGATCCGGCTCCGGCTCGACGTGGGCCTCGGGCTCGGGCTGGACGAAGGCCACGGGCTCGGGCTGGACGGCGACCGGGGGCGGCGGCAGCGGCGGGTCGCTCGGCCAGCCGGTGTCCGAGGGCTGGCTGGCCGGCTCGTGGTCGGGCGGGTTCGTCACGTCAGCCCACGAACTGCAGAGCGGAGGTGAGCCAGCGGTTGCCGTGGCGCTCGAGGTCGAGCTGCATGCGGTAGCTGTTCGGCCGGCCGGCCGGCGCGGCCTTGTTCTTCAGCGTCCCGGAGATGACCACGAGCGCGGTGGCCGTCTGCAGGTCGCAGCGCACGAGCGCGGCGTCGACGACCGACACGGCCGAGACCGCCTGGTTCTCCACGACGACGCTCTTGATCTGCGCGGACTGCTGCTTGACGTCGCTGGCGAAGTTGCCGGTGGCGCCGTCCAGGACCCGCTTGAGGTCGCCGTCGACGTCGCGTCCGTCGATGGACGTGAGGTTGAGCGCCTCCTGGCGGGCCGCGGCGAGCGCGGCGGCCCGCGCGTCGTCCCGCTGCGACGCCTCATGCAGCTTGAGGGCTCCGATCAGCGCCGCCACGGCCAGCAGGACGAGCAGCAGGCCGATGGCGACCACGAAAAGGACCGGCGTACGACGCCCTTGCGGCGAGGCGGACGCGGGAGCGTCGGCCTCAGGGAGGGTCGAGGTCACGGTGCCAGCGGGCCCAGGAGGAGCACCTGCCACGAGCTGCCGCCGAACAGCTGGCTGGCCCCGGCGCTGGAGCCGATGGTCAGCCGCTGGCCGTCGGCGGTGATGACGTTGCCGGTGGCCGGGTCGTAGTCACCGAGCAGGACGGTGTCCTGACCGGCCCCGGCCCCCGTGCTGCTCTGCCGGCTGGCGGCCGGAGCGGTGCCGGCCCCCGCTCGCGGCGGGACCGCGCTGCCGGTGTTGTTGGGGTACGGGCGCTCCCCCGCCGGCCGCGGGGCGTTCTGCGCGCCGCGGACGTCCTGGCCGGAGCTGGAGGGGACTGCGCAGTAGGCGTTCAGGTTGGGCGTGCGCAGCGTGGTGTCGCTCGGGGAGCGGCGCTTCGTCGTCGTGTAGCCGGCCGTGCACGGCGGCGGGTTGCCGGTCGTGGACAGGCCGAAGTGGGTGGTGCCGTCGTTGGGCACGACCGTGAAGCCACCGGCGATCACGTTGGGGTAGGTCACGAGGATCTGCTTGATCGCCGGGAGCCGGATGGACTGGACCTGGGCGACGGTCACGAGGTTGGCGAGCAGGATCGGCAGCGCAGACCTGTTGCTCTCGAGCAGGTCGGTCGTCTCGTTGGCGCTCTGCGTGCCGTTGGCGAACAGCCGGCGGAAGTCCGGATCGCTGGCGCGCAGCTGCCCGGTGAGGTCGGCGAGGTCGCGGTTGAAGCTCTGGAACTGGCTGGCGGTGTCGCGCTGGGTGTTGAGCACCGTGCGGCCGTCGTTGATCAACCGCTTGGTCTGGGGCAGGTGCGCGGTTGCGGCCTCGGTCAGGGCGTCGCCGGCGTCGACGAGGCGCTGCAGGCTGTTACCGGAGCCCTCGAAGGCCTTGCCGAGCTCGTCCAGCACGACGGTGACGTCACGCGTGTCGACGCTGTTGACGAGCTTGTCCAGGTTGACGAGCAGCTGGGTCGGCGGGATCGGGATGCCCGTGCGGTCGCGCGAGATGACGTCGCCACCGCCGAGGTAGGGGCCGCCGTTCTTCTGCGGCTGCAGGTCGACGTACTGCTCGCCGACCGCCGAGCGGTTGCCGACGAACGCCTTCACGTCGGACGGGATCTTCGTGCCCGGCCGCATGCGCATCCCGACGCGGACGCCGTCCTGGCGAAGCGTGAGAGAGACCACCTTGCCCTGCGGCACCCCGCGGTTGGTCACCTCGGCGCCCTTGAAGATGCCGCCCGAGTCGACGAAGTCGGCGGAGACGACGTAGCCCTGGTCCTGGAAGAACCGCCCGAGTCCGGCGTAGCGCACGCCGGTGTAGGACAGGCCGAGGATCGAGATCAGGCCGAAGACGAGCAGCTGGAGCTTGGTCTGACGACTGATCACGACAGGCCTCCCAGCAGCAGGTCGAGCAGGCCGCGCTCGTAGCCGGCGGCGAGGCCGCCCAAGCCGGGCACCTGCGGCAGCAGGCTGGCGCCGGGCGCGGGGACCGGGACCTTCGGCACCGTCGGCAGCTTCGGCACACCGGGCAGGGCCGGCGGCGACGGGAGCAGGGAGGCGATCGGGCCGGGGATGATCCCGGTGTTGGTCCCGGCCCCGACGAGGTTGATGTCAGCGGTGACGAACAGGTTGGCGTAGTCGCCCTTGATGCCCTCGTCGACGGTCTTCGGGAACGGGTAAGTCGTGAGCAGCTCGAGGGAGTCCGGGAAGTCCTTCCCGGCGACGTTGAGCTGCGTCAGGATCGGCTCCAGCGCGCGCAGGTCGGCAGTGGTGTTCTGCTGCGAGGCCTTGATGACGCGTACGGCGACGGTGCCAAGCCGGTTGAGGCCGGTCAGGACCTGCGTCAGCTGAGCCCGCTGGTCGGCCAGCACCGAGACGCCGGCCGGGATGTCGCGCAGGCCGACGGCGAGGGTCTCGCGCTGCGCGGCCAGCCGCGCGGTGAGCTTGTCGAGCCCGTCCAGCGCCCGGACTATGTCCTGCTTCTGCTTGTCGAGACCACCGACGAAGGTGTTGAGCTGGGTGAGCAGGTCGCGCACCTTGCTCTCGCGGCCCTTCAGGGCCAGGACGAGCTCGCGGTTGATCGTCTGGAGCTGCTCGAGGCTGCCGCCGTTGAGGACCAGCGACAGCGCCGCCAGCACCTCCTCGATGTCGGCGTTTCGGGTCGTGCGGTCCAGTCCGATGGTTGCGCCGTCGCGCAGCCGGCCCTGGGGCGCCTCGGTCGTGGGCGGGTCGAGGCTGACGAACTTCTCACCGAGCAGGGAGGTCTGCCGCAGGCTGGCGTGGGCGTTGGCCGGCAGCACGACGTCCTTGCGGACCCGGACCCGGACGCGGGCCGAGTAGGTGCTCCCGGACCCGACCTCGATCGACGTGACGCTCCCGACCGCGACGTCGTTGACCTTGACGGCGGACTGGGGCACGAGGTCCAGGACGTCGGGGAACTCGATCGTGACCTGGTAGGCACCGGAGCCCCCGCCGGCCCCGCCCGGCAGCGGGATGGCGGCCGCGCCCTTGAACTGACACCCGGACAGCAGCACGCTGCCGGCAAGGGCCAGCCACGCCGTCGTACGCCGCGGGGTCATGACTGACCCGCCAGGATGCCGCCGAGCGTGCGGTCCGAGAAGAACGTGGGCGCGAGCGCAGCGCCGGCCGCGGGGCAGGCCTGCCCGGCGGCGGTGAGCAGCCCGCAGAGGAGTCCCTGCGGGGTGG
>JAVXVI010000300.1:0-3715 GCA_032230005.1 Actinomycetota bacterium
CGGAGCGAGCCGCACGGGCTTGCCCGAGCTCTTGGCCTCTTCGACCGCGCGGCGGCCGTGCTCGGTGAGCTCCGTGCGCCGGGCCGCGCGGTAGCCGCCGATGTCGAGCATCAGCCGGCTGCGCTCCCCGGTCTCCCGCAGGACGGCGAGCCGCGTGAGTTCCTGCACCGCCTCCAGGACCGCCCCGTCGCGCCCGCTCAGGACCTTGAGGTTCCCGCCCACGATCGAGACGGCCGCGCGGTCGCCCTCGACGTCCATGTCGATGTCACCGTCGACGTCGGCGATGTCGAGCAGTCGCTCGAGGTAGTCGCCGGCGATGTCGCCTTCGCGGATGAGCAGGTCGGTCTCGGCCGGGCTGTCGGAGGTCTCGATCTCGGTCACGGTGTCTTCGATGTCCTTCAGGAGGTGGTGCGCGTCGTACGACGCAGGTCGAGGGTCAGCGCCGTCCGCGCTTCTTGTTCTTGCGACTGCCGGACGATCGCCGGTCGGCTGGCCGGGCGGCGGTCGCCCTGGTGGCGGGTGCGCCGGAGGCAGTCAGGACCGGCTCAGCAGCGGCCGCCGCAGTCGGACCGGCCGGGTCGGGGTCGCCGGCAGGGCCGTCGCCTGCGGGGCCCTTGCCCGAGCCGCCGGGACCGCCGCCCTTGCCGGGGCCGCCCTTGCCGCCGCCGGAGCCGCCCTTGCCCGGACCGCCGCTGCCCGGGACGACCGGGGGCATCCGCTTGATGACGTAGTGCTGCTGTCCCATGGACCACACGTTGGTCGTGAGCCAGTAGAGCAGGACGCCGATCGGGAAGTTGATGCCGAAGACCGCGAACGACAGCGGCAGCACGTAGAGCATGAACTTCTGGATCTGCTGCTGCTGCTTGTCCACGGCCGCCCCGGCCCGGGCCATCATCTGCCGCTGCGTCCAGAACGTTGTCCCGCCCATCAGCACGATCATCACCAGCGCGATGACCCGGACGGTGCTGAGGGACCCGCCCAGCTGGTGCACCAAGGTCGTCGAGCTGTTGAAGGCCGCCGAGATGGGCGCACCGAAGATGCTGGCCCGGCCGCCCTCGTGCAGGTCGTCGGCCGACAGGCCGTACTTCGCGTGCGCACCAGGCTTGAACTCGCGGATGACGCTGAACAGCGCGAAGAACACCGGCAGCTGGAGGATGAGCGGCAGGCAACCCGAGATGGGGTTGGCGTTGTTGTCCTTGTAGAGCTTCATCAGCTCGGTGTTCAGCGTCTCGCGGTCGCCCTTGTGCCGGGCCTGCAGCTCCTTGATCTTCGGCGCCAGCTCCTGCATGCGGCGCTGCGACTTGATCTGCTTGACGAACAGCGGGAACAGCACCAGCCGCACGCAGACCGTGAGCAGCACGATCGACAGGCCCCACGCCGGGCCACTGCTCGGCGCGAGGAACGTCGACAGCAGCGTGTGGATCCCCTTCAGGACCGTCGCGACGGGGGTGGCGATGAGCGCGATCAGCCCATTCACGGTGCAGCTCCAAGGCGACGGGTCAGGGGTACGACGGCGGCGGAACCGCCGGCGCGCGGGGTCGTCCGCTCGGACAACATCGTCGCCGACGAGGAACGTCCGGGAGTCACCGGGTCGTGCCCACCGGGGTGGAACGGGTGGCATCGCGCTATCCGCCGGACGGCCAGCCAGCCGCCGCGCAGCGCGCCGTGCTCGGTGAGCGCCTGCACGGCGTAGGCGCTGCAGCTGGGCGCGAAGCGGCAGCGCGGCCCGAGCAGCGGCGAAAGCAGCCGACGGTACGCCGTGACGACGGCGACCAGCGCGCGTGCGACCGGGCTCATCGATGCACCAGCCGGTCCAGGGCCGTCGCGAGGTCGCGCGCGAGGGCCGCGCTGTCAGCGGTGGCCGCGGCCGGTGCCGCGCGGACGACGAGCCGCGCGCCGGGCGGCAGCGCGCTCAGCGCCGCGCGCAGCACGTGCCGGAGCCGACGGGCTACCTGGTGGCGCACCACCGAGCCGCCGACGGCCTTGCTGACGACGAGCCCGGCGCGCGGCGGCAGCGGCTCGCTGCCGGACGCGGCGAGGAGCAGGTGCACGGTGAGCAGCGGGCGGGACGCGCGCCGGCCCCGTCGTACGACGTCGCTGAAGTCGGTCCGGGTCCGGAGGCGGTTCGCGGCGGCAAGCACGGGTCCGCCTTCAGCAGTGGGGGTTCGATGCAGCGGGAAGGACGGGCAGCCGGCGGCCGGCCCGGGGACGACGCAGGATCAGGCGGAGAGCTCGGTGCGGCCCTTGCGGCGGCGCGCCGCGAGGATGGCGCGGCCCGCGCGCGTGCTCATGCGCAGCCGGAAGCCGTGGGTCTTGGCGCGACGACGGTTGTTCGGCTGGAAGGTGCGCTTGCTCACGGCGGGAGACTCCTGGCTGGCGATCGGGGGCGCCGACCGCGGGGCGGGCAGCGGGCGTCGGTGTTGTCAGAGGCACCCGGGGAAGGGCACACGACCGTCCTAAGGTACGGACCGAGCGTGGAGGGGTCAAACACTGAGCGGGAGACGCGCCGCCAACTGGCATCTACCCCCCGTCCCGACCTGTGGACAACTGCTTGCGGGGGCGTCTGTCGGCTGTTAGCGTCCGCCGCGCCGGTCCTCCCCCGCCACCGCTGATCCCCTCTGCTGTGGACGCATCCCGCCACCGTCGACCAGGACGGCGTCGCGAACGCTGCCGGTCGCAGCCCGCTGCACCCTGGGCTCTGGCAGCCGGAGAAAGATCGTCGCCTCCACAGGCTGTGGAAAACCGTGTGGACAGCATGCGGGCACGACGGGACAGACCCTGCCGAAACCCCCCGAGCTGAGAAGGACCATTGCCTTGACCGACCCGCCCGCGGGGACCAGCAGCACTCCGACAGCAGCGCCCGACGGCGCCGGGAGCGGGCTCGGGACGGTGACCGTGGTGGACACGCTCGACCTCGAGCAGGTCTGGGCCAGAGCGCTCGACGGCCTGTCCGACGGCCAGCTCTCACCGCAGCACCGCGCCTGGGTGGGACTCACCCGCCCGCTCGGCCTGGTCGAGGACACCGCGCTGCTGGCAGCTCCGAACGAGTTCGCCAAGGACGTCCTCGACAGCCGGCTGCGGCCGATCATCGCCGACGCGCTGTCCACGGCCTACGGGCGGCAGATCCGGGTGGCCGTCACCGTCCAGCCGATGCCGGCCGGTGCCGAGGAGCCGGCCTACGACAGCCGGCACGACGACCTCGACAGCCTCGACCACGCGGGAAGCGCGTCGGACGACGACCGGATGTCCAACGTCAGGGCGCTGCCTGGCACCGGTCGTGACCGGCATGGCCCGGACAGCGGGAGCGGCGCCGGCAGCTTCGGCGGGCAGCGGCACAGCGGCGGCGGGTCCAAAGCGGTCGAACCGGCCCGGCTGAACCCCAAGTACACCTTCGAGACCTTCGTCATCGGCGCGTCGAACCGGTTCGCCCACGCCGCGGCGGTCGCGGTCGCCGAGGCCCCGGCCAAGGCCTACAACCCGCTGTTCGTCTACGGCGAGTCCGGCCTCGGCAAGACGCACCTGCTGCACGCGATCGGGCACTACGCGCAGAACCTGTTCGCCGGCGCCCGGGTGCGCTACGTGAGCTCGGAGGAGTTCACCAACGACTTCATCAACAGCCTGCGCGACGACAAGGCGCAGGCCTTCCAGCGCCGCTACCGCGACGTCGACATCCTGCTCGTCGACGACATCCAGTTCTTGGAGAACAAGGAGCGGA
>JAVXVI010000301.1:0-7849 GCA_032230005.1 Actinomycetota bacterium
ACAGCCGCAACGGTGCGCAGCCCGTCCCGCTCGAGGTGCGCGGTGACGATCGGCCGGCGGCCCCGGGCGGCGAGGGTCGACACCTCCATCGCCTCTGCGTAGACGTCCAGCAGGTCGTCGCGGCGACGGCGTAGCTCCTGCGGGGTCCACTCGACGAGCCGCGTCATGCGAGCGGGTCCCGGCCGTCCAGCGTGCCGCTGCTGCCCAGTACGGCGAAGCGGGCGAACAGCTCCTCGGCGTACCACCCCTCGACCGCAGTCCGGCGCACGGCCGCGACGTGCTCGGCACCTTGATGCGCAAAGGCGCGCAGGTGCTCAGTGCTCCGCCACAGGCTGACCGTGCCCTGCAGGCCGACCGGCGCCTCGCCGATGCCGATCGCCGCGAGCAGCCCGGGGGAGCGGTGCAGCGCGGCCGACACCGGCGGCACGGCCCGCCAGAACGCCGCCGCCTTGCGCGTCGCCAGCCGGGCCCGCGTGATGGCCACCACCGGGCCGTCGGCCGGTGCCGGTGCCGGCCGGCCGAAGGGCTCCCGGCCGCTCCACCGCCCGCGGCTGGCCAGCGGCCGCAGGTCGACGCGCCAGGACTCGGAGGCGATCCGGTCCCATCGGTCCGCCACCTCGTAGCCGGCAGCTGCCGCCGCAGACGACCAGGTCGTCAGGGCCGCCCAGCGAGTCGGGTCGGAGTCGCGGACGGTGAACGTCCGTCCGGTGCCCGTGCCGAGGAGCTTGGCGAAGGCGACACCGGGTGTACGGCGCGCCCGCCGCCGGTCGGTGGCCATCCGGCGCAGGGCCGCGGGCACTTTGGTGGCCGGGACCCGCCAGACGTGCAGCGTCACCAGCGCCGGCACGTCGCTCATGCCACGACCTGCGTCGGCGTCCCGCCGGTGAGCCGGAGCAGCTCGTCGTACGACGTCGGGAAGACGGCGTGTGGGTGTCCGGCGGCTGCCCAGACGACCGGGTGATCCGCCAGCATCGTGTCGACCAGCGTGCGCAGCTGCTGCGGGTGACCGACGGGCGCGACGCCGCCGATCGCGAAGCCGGTTGCGGCCCGGACCGTGTCGGCATCGGCCATCGTGACCTTCGCCACCCCGAGTTGCGTCGCGACGTGGGCGGTGTCGACCCGGTGCGCACCGCTGGTCAGGATCAGCAGCGGCTCGCCGTCCGCCGTGAACAGCAGTGAGCTGGCGATGGCGCCCACCTCGCAGCCGAGGGCGGCGGCCGCCTGCGCCGCGGTCCTGGTGGAGTCCTCCAGCTGCACCGGCTCACCGGTCGCACCGGCCTCGCGGAGGATCCCGGCGACGCGGGCCACGGACGGGTGCACGAAGCCGAGCCTGTCACGCGGAATGAGCAGCCCGCCTGTTCGGGTTGGATAGAGACGTGGAGCTCCAGCAGATCGCCGAGCAGGCGGGTCGCGACCTCGAGGACGCCAGCGCGCAGGACGTCCTGCGCTGGGCGGTCGACACCTTCGGCGACGGCTTCGCGATCGCGTCCTCGATGGGTGACGGGCTGCTGGCGCACCTTGCTGCGTCCGTGGCGCCGGGCGTCGACATCCTGTTCCTGGACACCGGCTACCACTTCGCCGAGACGATGGGCACCCGGGACGCGGTTGCCTCGTCGTACGACGTCAACGTCCGCACCATCCTTCCGTTGCTGACGGTCAACCAGCAGGACGCCCAGCACGGTCCCGAGCTGTGGAACCGCGACCCCACTGCGTGCTGCGCCATGCGCAAGGTCGAGCCGCTGGCGAGGGCGCTCGAGCCCTACGTCGCCTGGGGGTCCGGCGTCCGCCGCGACGAAGCGGTGACCCGTCGTGAGACCGGTGTCGTCGAGTGGGACGCCAAGCGCGGCAAGGTGAAGGTCAACCCGATCGCCAGGTGGACGCAGGCCGATGTCGATGCCTACGTCGAGCAGCACGGTGTGCTGGTCAACCCGCTGGCGTACGACGGCTACCCCTCGATCGGCTGCGCTCCCTGCACCCACCGGGTCGCCCCGGGGGAGGACCCCCGAAGCGGCCGCTGGTCCGGTCAGGCCAAGACCGAGTGCGGCTTGCACGTCTGAGGCCTCACTTCTTGACCGCCGCTGGCGCTCCTGGCGTCGGCTTCGGGAGCACCGGGACGGTCACCAGGCGTCCGCCTGCCACGTCCCGCGGTCGGCGCGGAACAGCACGTGCCGCTGCAGGCGATGACCCGCCTCGATGCGCGGGTGGTCGAACTCGCGCTCCCGACGCATCCCGATCCGCATCATGACGCGCTGGGAGCGCTCGTTGGTCAGGGCAGTCAGGCTGATGATCGAGTCGACCTCCTCGAACCCGCGGCGCAGCGCGGCGGTCGCTGCTTCGGTCGCGTAGCCCTTGCCCCAGGCGTGCCGGGCCAGCCGCCAGCCCACCTCGAGCGCCGGCGTGAAGTCGGACTCCCACCGCTGCCAGGCCAGACCGGTGAAGCCCAGAAATCCGCTGTCGTCCTCGACCGCCCACAGCCCGTAGCCGTGCTCATCGAGCTGGGCCTCGATCCGGTCGACGAACGCGTCGCTCTCGTCGCGGGTCAGCGGCGCCGGGAAGTGCTCCATGACCGCGAGGTCGGCGTTCATCGCCGCGAACGGCGTCCGGTCCTCCTCCCGCCACGGCCGCATCACCAGCCGCGCCGTACGGATCTCAGCTGTCACCGGTGCCGCTGATTCCCTTGTAGCGCAGGGTGAAGACGCGGGTGCAGTCCTCGCAGCGCCAGTCGCCATGGCCCTTGTCGGGGTCGTCCCCCCAGGGGCGGAGCTGCTCCTCGCCGCAGTACGGGCAGAACATCGGCGCCGCCCGCTCCCCAGTGGTCAGCGGAGGAGGTCCTCGTCGGCCCGGCGGGCCCAGCTAGCGAAGCGCTCGCCGGGGGCACGGTGGTCGAGGTAGGTGCGCAGCAGCTTCTCGACGTAGTCGACGGTGTTGTCGGCGGTCACCTTGAGGCCGCGCGACTTGCGGCCGAAGCCGCTGTCCGTCCCTAGCGACCCGCCAAGGTGGATCTGGAAGCCCTCGACGCCGTCCACGATCGAGCCCTTCAGCCCGATGTCGCCGGTCTGGAACCGCGCGCACGAGTTGGGGCAGCCGTTGACGTTGATGGTCAGCGGCTCGTCGAAGTCCGGTAGCCGCTTCTCGAGCTCGGTGTAGAGATCGACGGAGCGCGCCTTCGTCTCGACGATCGCGAGCTTGCAGAACTCCAGCCCGGTGCAGGCCAGCGTCCCGCGGCGGAACCGCGACGGCCGGGCCCGCAGGTCCTCGGCCTCGAGCGCCGCCACCAGCTCCTCGGCGGAGTCCGGCGCAACGCCGAGGATGACCAGGCCCTGCTGCGCAGTGGTGGAGACCCGCCCGTCGCCGTACGACGCCGCGAGCGCGGCGACGGACTGCAGCTGCCGCCCGCTGGTGCGCCCGGCGCGGGCCACCGTGCCGACGTAGACGTTGCCGTCGCCCTGCGCGTGCACCCCGACGTGGTCGCGGTCGTCGGTCGGTGTCGGCTCAGGGCCGTCGGGCAGCGCGCGGCCGAGGTACTCCGCCGACTCGAGCTTGTCGCGGAAGACCTGCGGCCCCCAGTCGGCCATAAGGAACTTCAGCCGCGCGTGCATGCGCGAGCGCCGGTAGCCGTAGTCACGGAAGATCCCCGTGACCCCGGCCCAGACCTCGGCCACCTGGTCCGGCGCGACGAAGGCGCCGAGCCGCACCCCGAGCTTCGGGTTCGTCGACAACCCGCCGCCGACCCAGAGGTCGTAGCCGGCCCCGAGCTCGGGATGCACGACCCCCACGAACGCGATGTCGTTGATCTCGTGGTTGGTGCAGTGGTGCACGCACCCGCTGATCGAGGTCTTGAACTTGCGCGGCAGGTTGGCGAACGCCGGGTCACCGATGTAGCGCGCAGAGACCTCACGGATCGCCTGCGAAGCGTCGAGAACCTCGTCGGCAGCGACCCCCGCGAGGGGACAGCCGATGATGACCCGCGGGCAGTCGCCGCAGGCCTCCGTCGTCGACAGTCCGACCGCGTCGAGGCGGTCCCAGATGACCGGCATGTCCTCGATACGGATCCAATGCAGCTGGATGTTCTGTCTGTCTGTGACATCGGCCACATCCCGGCCGAACTCGGTGGCGATCTCGCCGATCGTCCGCAGCTGCTCGTTGGTGAGCTGCCCACCGTCGATGCGGATGCGGAGCATGAAGTACGGCGCCTCGAGCTCCTCGGGCTCCAGGATCGCGGTCTTGCCACCGGCGATGCCCTGCGCCCGTTGCGTGTAGAGGCCGTACCAGCGGAACCGCCCGCGCAGGTCGCCGCCGTCGATCGAGTCGAAGCCGCGCTTGCTGTAGATGTCGAGGATCCGCTGCTTGACGGTCAGCGGGGAGCTGTCCTTCTTCGACTGCTCGTTGGCGTTGAGGGGCTCGCGGTAGCCGAGCGCCCACTGGCCCTGTCCGCGCGCGGCGGGCATGAGGACTCCTGGAGGTCGTACGTCGGAGGGCTGTCAGCCCTCGCGGCAGCCTACGTCGAGCGGAAGCTGTGGGAGAATCTGCAGCATGACCGGTCCCTTTCTCGTCGCGCGGCTGCATGTCGACCTGCAGCGCGTCGCGAGCGCGGTCTGTCACGCTCTCTGACACCAGAACCAGCCGGGCCGACTTCCCTCAGGGCCCTGGTTGAGAACGAGAACACGTTCTAGTCTGTCGGATCGAGCAGCACTCCCCGAAGGAGCTTCCCAGTGACCGCCCTCGACGAGCGGCAGCCACCGCGTGACCCGCGCACCGGCGCGGGCGCGACCGTGTGGCTGACGGGGCTGCCGAGCGCCGGCAAGACGACGCTCGCGGGCGCCCTTGCCGCCCGGCTGCGGACCGCTGGGGTCGATCGCGTCGAGCTGCTCGACGGCGACGAGGTCAGGGAGTTCCTCTCGAGGGGCCTCGGCTTCAGCCGTGAGGACCGCGACACCAACGTGCTGCGCATCGGCTGGGTCGCGGCGACCCTGGCCAAGCACGGTGTCCTGGTCCTGGCCAGCGTCATCTCGCCCTTCGCGGAGACCAGGGCCGGCGTGCGCGCGCTGCACGAGGACCGTGGCGCCGGTTTCCTCGAGATCCATGTCGCGACGCCGGTCGAGGTCTGCAGCGAGCGCGACGTGAAGGGCCTCTACGCCAAGCAGCGCTCCGGTGAGCTGACCGGCCTGACCGGCGTCGACGCGCCGTACGAAGCGCCCCTCTCACCTGACGCCGTCATCCGCACCCAGGAGCAGACGCTGGACGAGTCGGTCGCGCAGCTGCACGCCGTGCTCGTGGCACGGGGGCTCCTGTGAGCGACATCCTCACCGGCCTCAGCCAGCTCGACGTCCTCGAGGCCGAGAGCATCCACGTGATGCGCGAGGTGGCCGCGGAGTTCGAGCGGCCGGCGCTGCTGTTCTCAGGCGGCAAGGACTCCATCGTCATGCTCCGGCTCGCCGAGAAGGCGTTCTGGCCGGCCCGGATCCCGTTCCCGCTCGTGCACGTCGACACCGGTCACAACTTCGACGAGGTGCTCGCCTTCCGCGACAAGCGGACCGCCGAGCTGAACGCCCGGCTCGTCGTCGCCAAGGTGCAGGACGACATCGACGCCGGTCGTGTCGTCGAGATCCCCGGCGGCCTGCGCAACCCGCTGCAGACCGTGACCTTGCTGCGCGCCATCGAGGAGGGTCGGTACGACGCCGTCTTCGGCGGGGCCCGCCGTGACGAGGAGAAGGCGCGGGCCAAGGAGCGGTTCTTCTCCTTCCGCGACTCCTTCGGGCAGTGGGACCCGAAGAACCAGCGGCCTGAGCTCTGGAACCTCTACAACGGCCGGCACAACAAGGGCGAGCACATCCGCGTCTTCCCCCTCAGCAACTGGACCGAGCTCGACATCTGGCGCTACATCGGCCGGGAGGGCATCGAGGTCCCGTCCATCTACTACGCGCACGAGCGCGAGGTCTTCGAGCGCGACGGCATGCTGCTGGGCGTCACGCCGTACTCCATGCCCACCGCGAAAGAGACTGTCGAGACCCGCGTCGTGCGCTACCGCACCGTGGGTGACGCTTCCTGCACCGGCGCAGTCGAGTCGCCGGCGCGCACGCCGGACGAGGTGATCGAGGAGGTCGCCTCGACCCGCATCACCGAGCGCGGCGCCACCAGGGCCGATGACCGCACCAGCGAGGCCGCCATGGAGGACCGGAAGAAGGAGGGCTACTTCTAGTGGCTGATCTCCTTCGCTTCGCGACCGCCGGCTCCGTCGACGACGGCAAGTCGACCCTGATCGGGCGGCTGCTGTTCGACAGCAAGTCCGTCTTCCAGGACCAGCTGGAGTCGGTCGAGCGCACCAGCGCCGATCGCGGCGACGACTACACCAACCTGGCGCTGCTCACCGACGGCCTGCGGGCCGAGCGCGAGCAGGGCATCACCATCGACGTCGCCTATCGCTACTTCTCGACGCCGGTCCGCTCGTTCATCGTCGCCGACACCCCGGGCCACGTGCAGTACACCCGCAACATGGTCACCGGCGCCTCGACCGCCGATCTCGCGCTGGTCCTGGTCGACGCGCGCAAGGGCGTCATCGAGCAGACCCGTCGGCACGCCTCGCTGTCGGCGTTGCTGCGGGTGCCGCACCTGGTGCTCGCCGTCAACAAGATGGACCTCGTCGACTTCAGCGAGCAGACCTATCTCGACGTGGTTTCCGACTTCCGTGCCTTCGCGGCCGAGCTCGACCTGCCCGATGTCACTGCCATCCCGATGGCGGCGCTGCAGGGCGACAACGTGGTGCACCGCAGTGCGGCCATGCCTTGGTACGACGGCCCGGCTCTGCTGGAGCACCTCGAGCAGGTCCACGTGTCCCGCGAGGATGCGCAGCAGCGCCCGGCGCGCTTCCCCGTGCAGTACGTCATCCGGCCCATGAGCACAGAGCGGCCCGACTACCGCGGCTACGCCGGCACCGTCGCGAGCGGCACGCTGCGCGTCGGCGACGACGTCGTCGTGCTCCCCTCGGGTCGACGCACAACGGTGGCCGGGATCGACACGTTCGACGGCGAGCTCGGGCAGGCCGCTGCTGGGCAGGCTGTGACGGTCCGGCTGGCCGAGGAGCTCGATGTCAGTCGCGGCGACATGATCGTGGCCGCCGACGCAGCCCCACAGGTCACGTCATCGTTCGACGCGACCGTGTGCTGGATGTCGGATGCCCCCCTGCGTCCTGGCCAGCGCGTGCTGGTCAAGCACACGACGCGCACCGTGAAGGCGCAGGTGCAGGCTCTGCACGACCGGCTCGACGTCACCCAGCTGTCGAACGAGCCCGCAGAGACGCTGCGCCTCAACGACATCGGCCGCGTGACCGTCAGGACGGCGCAGCCGCTCGCGCTCGACCCCTACACCGAAGACCGCACGACGGGTGCGTTCATCGTGCTGGACGAGGCGACCGGCACGACCATCGGCGCAGGCATGGTCGCGGTCTGATGGTCATCGAGGTTGCTTGGACGCGGACGCCGTGGGTGGGCTGGTGCGAGGACTCGTGCCGGCCGGGGATGCGATGTCTCGGAGCGCTGGTACCGCTCCGCTAGACACCTCCGTCCCCGGCATCCTTGGAAGGCACCATGAACCGCAAGGCCCATCTGCTCGCTGTGTCGTTGGGCGCCCTCACGGTGACGCTCGCGTCGGCGTGCGCAACGACGAGAACCGGCGGGAGCAGCAGCCCAGTCGTGAGCTCCAGCCCGGCTGCGCTCTCGGGTTCGGCGACGGCGCCGCAGCTGCGGTTGGGGTATTTCGCGAATGTGACGCATGCGAGTGCGGTGTATGGGGTGGGTGAGGGGGTCTTCGCGAAGGATCTGGGGTCGACGCAGCTCAAGACGCAGATCTTCAA
>JAVXVI010000302.1:0-4393 GCA_032230005.1 Actinomycetota bacterium
ACGACGGCTACAACCCGGCCAACACGGTCGATGTCGTCAAGCAGCTCGTGCTGCAGGACAAGGTGTTCGCCATCTTCAACGGGCTCGGCACGCCGACCCACTCCAAGGTGACGGACTACCTCAACCAGGCACGCGTGCCTGACTTGTTCGTCGCATCGGGCGCCCGGCTGTGGGACGACCCGAAGGCGCACCCGTACACCTTCGGCTGGCAGCCCGACTACCTCATCGAGGGCAAGATCCTCGGCAAGTACATCAAGGACAACTTCGCCGGCAAGAAGGTCGGCTACCTGTACCAGAACGACGACTTCGGCAAGGACGGCATCGCCGGTCTCGACAGCCAGCTCGACGCCTCGACGGTCGTCGACAAGCAGCCGTACGAGACCTCGCAGCTCGCCCAGCCGACCGGCATCGCGGCGCAGCTGACGACGCTGCAGAAGAAGGGCGCCGAGGTCGTCGTCAGTTTCTCGATCCCGGCCGCTACCGCTGTGGCGCTGCTGACGAACGCCAAGTTCAAGTACCAACCGCAGATGGTCGTCAGCAACGTCGGGTCCGACCCGACCACGCTTACCGGCCTGCTCGGGAAGTTCTCCAAGGGCGCGGCGGGCGCGCAGCTGCTCAACGGGATCGTGTCGGACTCCTACCTGCCGCTGACCAGCGACACGTCCGACCCGTGGATCACGCTGTTCAAGAAGATCCACGACAAGTACATCCCGAGCCTGCCGTTCGACGGCAACGTCGAGTACGGCATGTCAGCGGCGTACACGTTTGCGCAGGCCCTTGACAAGGCGGGTGACAACCCGACCCGGCAGTCGCTCATCGACGCCGTCGAGAAGGGCGGCTTCAAGGGACCGGGCGTCGTGCCCTTCCGCTTCAGCAGCAACTCTCACGCCGGCTACACGGGCGTGCGCATCGTCCAGCTCGACGGCAAGGGGGTCGCGACGTTCAAGGGCGACGCATCCGTCACCACCGATGACCCGAGCGGTTCGATCGACGCTGCTCCGGGCGACGCGCAGGGCAAGCCGGGAGACGACGCCTTCCTGAAGCCGTAGCTCGCGCTCCGTCCACGCCGGCGGCCGCCTCCCCACGGGGTGGCGGCCGCAGCCGTGTCTAGGCTCGCCACCATGCTCGTCCTCGGCATCGACACCTCGACGCCGGCTGTGTCGGTCGCGCTCGTCGACGTCGAGGGTGGACTTCTCGCGGAGTCGGTGGTCGTTGACGCGCGGCGCCACGGCGAGCTGCTTGCCGAGGGCATCCGCAGGGTGTTGCTCGAGGCGGGCGCGGACAGGCGGGATGTCGGTGCGATCGCTGTCGGGCTGGGCCCGGGACCTTTCACCGGCCTGCGGGTCGGGGTCGTCACCGCCGCCACCCTGTCGGATGCGCTCGGCATCCCGGCCTATGGCACGTGCTCCCTCGACGGTCTCGGCGAAGGCGAGCGGGTGGCGATGACCGACGCACGCCGACGCGAGGTCTACTGGGCGCGCTACGACCTCGTCGGCACGCGGACCGATGGGCCGCATGTATCGAGGCCGGACGACCTCGTCGACGAGCTGCGCGGCATCCGCGTGGTGGGCACCGGTGCCCAGCTCTATGCCGAGGTCCTGGCTGGACTCGACGTGCGCTCCGAGCCGCTCTACCCATCGGCCGCGGCGCTTGTCGGCATCGTCGTGCCGCGCATCGGCAGCACGGCCGACCCGCTGGTACCGCTCTACCTCCGTCGCCCCGATGCGGAGCAGCCCGGCCCGCCCAAGCGCGTGACGGTCTGATGGAGCTCACGCGCATGCGGTGGTGGCACCTCGACGATGTCCTGTCGCTCGAGCAGGACCTGTTCGTCGACGACAGGTGGACCGAACGCACCTACTGGTCCGAGCTCGGCCAGCTCGACACCCGCCACTACCTGGTCGCCGTCGACGGCGAGGCCGTGCAGGGCTATGCAGGTCTGTGCGACTACCCGGACGAGGCGTTCGTGCAGACCATCGCCGTGGCGCGCACGGCGCAGGGACAGGGACTCGGCGCCACGCTGCTCCAGGCCCTGCTGGACGAGGCGACCAGACGTGGTCAGCGACGGGTTCTGCTGGAGGTGCGCGCGGACAACGCGCGGGCCATCGCGCTCTACGAGCGGTTCGGTTTCCGTCGCTCCGGTCTCCGCCGGGGCTACTACCAACCCAGCGGGGCTGATGCTCTCGTGATGACGCGCACGTGAGCGACCAGCCGCTGGTCCTCGGCATCGAGACGTCCTGCGACGAGACCGGCATCGGCATCGTGCATGGCACGACGCTGCTCGCCGACGCCATCGCCTCCTCGGTGGACGCCCACGCGCGCTTCGGTGGCGTGGTGCCCGAGGTTGCCAGCCGCGCGCATCTCGAGGCGATGGTGCCGACGGTGCACCGCGCACTCGCGACCGCGGGCGTGGCGTTGACCGACCTCGACGCGATCGCGGTGACGAGCGGCCCCGGCCTCGCCGGCGCGTTGCTCGTCGGCGTCGCGGCGGCAAAGGCCTACGCCCTTGCCCTCGGCGTACCGCTGTACGGCGTCAACCACCTCGCCGCCCACGTCGCCGTCGACGTCCTCGAGCACGGCCCGCTCCCGGAGCCCTGCATCGCGATGCTGGTGTCGGGTGGGCACTCGTCGCTGCTGCTCGTCGACGACGTCACGTCGAGCCTGCAACCGCTGGGGCAGACGATCGACGACGCGGCAGGGGAGGCCTTCGACAAGGTCGCCCGGCTGCTCGGACTCGGCTTCCCGGGCGGTCCCGTCGTCGATCGGCTCGCCGCCGACGGGAATGCCGCCGCCATCGACTTCCCCCGTGGCAAGACCAAGGGCGAGTACGACGTCTCCTTCAGCGGGCTGAAGACCGCCGTCGCGCGGTGGGTCGAAGCGCACGAAGGGGCAGTGCCCGTCGCGGATGTCTGCGCGTCTTTCCAGGAAGCCGTCGTCGACGTGCTGACGGCCAAGGCCGTCCAGGCCTGCAAGAACACCGGCGTCGAGCACCTGCTCATCGGCGGTGGCGTCGCCGCGAACAGCAGGCTGCGCGCCGTCGCGCAAGACCGGTGCGACGCAGCCGGGTTGCGGCTGCGGGTGCCGCGCCCGGGGCTGTGCACGGACAACGGTGCGATGGTGGCTGCCCTCGGCTCCCGCCTCGTTGCCGCCGGCGTACCCGCGAGCCCGATGAATCTGCCGGCCGACAGCTCCATGCCGGTCACGGACGTCGTGAACTCGTGAACTCGTGATCGGGCTGTTGCTGCTCGTGCTGGCGACGGCACTGCTCGTTGCCGGCGCTGAGCTGTTCGTCGAGAACGCCGCGGCCGCGTCGAAGCGGCTCGGCGTCACCGTGCTGGCGATCGGTCTGCTGCTCGCCGGCGCCGAACCGGAGGAGCTGCTCACCGGCATCCTCGCGTCGGGCTCGGGACATCCAGGGCTCGCCGCCGGCGACGCACTCGGCGCCAACGTCACGATGCTCACCGCGACCCTCGGCCTGGCGGCGCTGCTGCGACCGGTACCGGTCGGTCATCGGGTGCGGGTCTACGGCGTGCTGTCGTCGGTCGCCGGTGTCCTCGCCGCGATTGCCGTCCTCGGCGGCCACGTCGGCCGGATCGAGGGCGGGCTGCTGGTCCTGGCCTACGTCGTGCTCGTCGCTGTCATCTGGCGACGCGAGCGGCAGCCGCCGTCGATCGGCGAGCTGGCCGAGATCGAGCAGGAGGGGGAGAAGGTCCGCGCCCCGGGCCTGGCCCTGCTGCTGACCATCGTCGGCCTCGCCGTGATGACAGCCGGAGGTGAGGCCGCCGTCGAGGGCGCGACCCGGGTCGTCCGCACGCTGCACCAGGACGACACCGCCATCGGCCTGACGCTGCTCGCCCTGGCGACGACGGCCGAGCTCTTCGCGCTGGTCTTCGCGGCGGCCCGGCACGATGTCGGCGAGGTGGCCGTGGCCGGCATCGTCGGCAGTGCGGCGTACAACGCCACCGCCACCCTCGGAACCGCCGCCCTGGTGCGCCCCCTCGCCACCGGGGCCGTGCTGGCGCCGGCCATCGCCGCGGCTGCCCTGCCCCTGGTCGTGCTGGCCCTGGCGCGCGACGGGGCGATCCGGCGCCCCGGCGGGGTGGTCCTCGTGACCGGGTACGCGGCGTACGTCGTGTTCGTCTTCGCCCGCTGACCCTCACTTGTATCGCTGGCACTCGGAGGGTTAGAGTGCTAGCAGCAGGACAGGCACCTGACCCCGCGACGGCAGGTGAGCACGTCCCGCCCCCCACTGCTCTACCAGGAGGCACTGTGACCACCGGCACCCTTACCAAGGTCGCCATCAAGCCGCTCGAGGACCGCATCGTCGTCCAGGCCAGCGAGGCCGAGACGACCACGGCCTCCGGCCTCGTCATCCCCGACACCGCCAAGGAGAAGC
>JAVXVI010000303.1:0-5067 GCA_032230005.1 Actinomycetota bacterium
ATCGTCGCCGTGACCCACCTCGGCGGCGTCGTGATGGCCGGCGACCGCCGCGCCACGATGGGCAACATCATCGCCCAGCGCGACATCGAGAAGGACTTCCCGGCCGACGAGTACTCCTGCGTCGGCATCGCCGGCACCGCCGGCCTGGCGATCGACAAGGTCCGCCTCTTCCAGGTCGAGCTCGAGCACTACGAGAAGCTCGAGGGCGCCACCCTGAGCCTCGAGGGCAAGGCCAACCGGCTGTCCACGATGATCCGCGGCAACCTCGGCATGGCCATGCAGGGCCTCGCCGTCGTACCCCTGTTCGCCGGCTATGACGTCGACGGCCAGATGGGCCGGATCTTCTCGTACGACGTGACGGGTGGCCGCTACGAGGAGCACAGCTTCCACAGCGTCGGCAGCGGCAGCGTCTTCGCCCGCGGCGCCCTGAAGAAGCAGTACCGCGACGACGTCGACGAGGCCGCCGCCGTACGCCTCTGCGTTGACGCCCTCTACGACGCCGCCGACGACGACTCCGCCACGGGCGGCCCCGACCTGACCCGGCGCATCTACCCGGTCGTGATGTCCGTGACGGCCGACGGTCTGCGGCGGCTCCCCGACGAGGAGATCGGCGCGGTCGTGCAGACCATCGTCGACGAGCGCATGACCAACCCGGGAGGCTGACGCGATGAGCATGCCGTTCTACGTGTCGCCCGAGCAGATCATGAAGGACAAGAGCGACTACGCCCGCAAGGGCATCGCCCGCGGGCGCTCGGTCCTCGCCATGCAATACGCCGACGGCATCCTGTTCGTCGGCGAGAACCCCAACGGCGCCCTGCACAAGATCAGCGAGATCTACGACCGCATCGCGTTCGCCGCCGTCGGCAAGTACAACGAGTTCGAGAACCTCCGATTGGCCGGCGTCCGCTACGCCGACCTGCGCGGCTACCAGTACGACCGCCGCGACGTCACCAGCCGCGGCCTCGCCAATGCCTACGCGCAGACCCTGGGCACCATCTTCACCGAGTCGGGCAAGCCCTACGAGGTCGAGCTCGTCGTTGCCGAGGTGGGCGACAAGCAGGGCGCCGACCAGATGTACCGCCTGACGTACGACGGCTCCGTCGCCGAGGAGCACGGCTTCATCGTCATGGGCGGCAACAGCGACCCCATCGCCACCTACGTCAAGGAACGGCACGACCCCAAGGCCTCGCTCGCGACCGCCCTGAAGCTGGCCGCCGCTGCTCTCGTGCAACCCGTCGCCGATGGCACCGAGGCGCGCAGCATCGCCGGCGACGACCTCGAGGCAGCGGTCCTCGACCGGACCCGGCCGCGGCGCGCCTTCAAGCGGCTCCAGGGCGCGCCGCTGCAGAAGCTGCTCGAGGACAAGAAGGCGTGAGAAGGGCTCTTCCGACCGTCCTGCTCGTCACCCTGCTCGCCGGCTGCGGTGGGAGCAGCGCCAGCACCAACCAGCTCTCCAGCGACGCCGGGGCCGGCGCCACCGAAAGCCCCGCGGTCTCCGGGCCGGTCGCGCCGTCCGGTGCCACCGCCTGCGCCTCCGCCGCTCCGCGGCTCGAGTCCGTGGTCGGCACCACGGACCTCAAGAAGAAGCCGCAGATCGAGGTCCCCGACGGCCCGCCGCCCTGCAACCTGGTCATCGGCGACATCGTGAAGGGCTCCGGCCCTGCAGCGCAGTTCGGCCAGCAGCTGACGATGAAGTACGTCGGCGCCCTCTACTCGACCGGCAAGCAGTTCGACGCCTCCTGGGACAGCGGCCAGGACTTCCCCTTCACCCTCGGCGCCGGCAACGTCATCCCCGGTTGGGACCAGGGCATGCTCGGGATGCAGGTCGGCGGCCGGCGCCAGCTGATCATCCCGCCGGCGCTCGGCTACGGCGACCAGGGCGCAGGCGCGGACATCCCGCCCGGCGCCACGCTCATCTTCGTCGTCGACCTCGTGAAGATCGGCTGACACCGGGTACGACGGAGGCATGCCCAAGCTGACGAAGGCCCAGACCGAAGAGCTGCCGGCGACGCTGAAGCGCTCACCGGCGAAAGCGCAGCGCACCTTCGCCGAGACGCACGACGCCGCTGTGGAGCAGTACGGCGAGGGAGAGCGGGCCCACCGCACCGCCTTCTCCTCCCTCAAGCGCGGCTTCGAGAAGGTCGGCGACCACTGGGAGCCCAAGGCCGAGAAGGGCCCGAGCGACGAGGCCGCCGAGACCCCGGGCCGCGGCGGCAAGACCGCCGGCGGCGTCGATGCCAACGCGAGCAAGGCTCATCTGTACGACGTGGCCAAGCGCCTCGGTGTCGAGGGCCGGTCCCGGATGAGCAAGGACGAGCTGGTCGACGCCATCCAGAAGGCCAACGAGCGCGAGACCCGCAAGGCGGCCTCCTAGGGCCCTAGGGTCGGCCCATGACCGACGCGCACTTCGGCGAGGCAGGAGGCCGGCTCTCCTACAGCAGCTACCTGCGCATCCCGGAGCTGCTGCAGCAGCAGGTCCTCGTCTCCGACCCGGCCGCCCACGACGAGCTGCTGTTCATCACGGTCCACCAGGTCTACGAGCTGTGGTTCAACCAGTGCCTGCACGAGCTCACCGCTGCCCGTGACCAGATGCTCGGCGGCCACACCTACCTGCCACGCAAGGCCCTGCAGCGCGTGCACGTCATCGAGCGGGTCCTGATCCAGCAGGTCCAGGTCCTGGAGACGATGACGCCGCAGGACTTCCTTGCCTTCCGCGCCCACCTCGCACCGGCGAGCGGCTTCCAGTCGGTGCAGTTCCGCGAGCTGGAGTTCCTGTCCGGTGCGCGCGATCCGGCCTACGTCGAGCGCATGCGACAGGCATCCACCGCCGAGCAGGCGCGCATGTGGAAGCGCCTCGACGAACCCAGCCTCTGGGACGCGTTCGTCTCCCTCCTGCAAGCGCGTGGCTTCGCCGTCGCCGACGAGGACGAGCGCCGCGCCTCGCTGCTGACCATCGCCCGCGACCAGACCGAGCACGCCGACCTCTGGGAGCTGTCCGAGGGTCTCCTCGAGCACGACTCGCTCGCCTCGCAGTGGCGGTCCCGCCACGTGGACATGGTCGAGCGGCAGATCGGCACCAAGTCCGGCACCGGGGGCTCGTCGGGTGCGCCGTACCTCCGCACCCGACTCGCCGTCCGCTACTACCCGGAGCTCTGGGAGCTCCGCAGCTGGCTCTGACGGCGGCGCAGCACGACCGCGCCGACGCCCGCACCGGCGAGCAGCAGCAACGCGGCGTACGGCGCCTCGGGGACCTGCACACCCGGGTCGACGGGCGAGTAGGGCAGGGCGTCGCCCGGCTGCACGGTGTCGCCCTGGCCCGCCACCCCGTCCCGACCGTGGTACTTGTTCGAGAAGTACGGCGCACCGAGGCACGGGTTGGTGACCATGCCGCCCGGCCGCAGGAAGTTGTTCTTCATCACCCGTCCGCACGGTGTGCGCCGGGCGAACTCGTGCGGATCCTGCCCCGTCTTCGGCGGTGTGTTCGTCGTCGGCGCCGCCGCTGTGCCCTCGGGGTTGTCGGCAGTGACCGGTCCGCTGTCGAAGTAGACGATCGCGCTGCCGTCGTACGGATAGGTTCGAATCCGGGGCACGCCCCAGGCCGGGACGATGTCCGGCGAGCGGTCCGACTCCAGCGGGTTGGGATCGATGGCCGCACCGATGGTCCGGGCCGCCGTGTCCGCGGTGACGTTGGCGACCTGATGGTCACCGAACGACGCCTGGTACATCACCTCGTGCGCCGGTGTGTCGGGCAGCTCGTGGCCAGGGATCAGCCCGTTGACGTAGCCGCTCGGATCGGACCGGTCCCACAGGATCTGGATGACCGACAGCAGCATCGACCGCTCGAACTCACTCGGATACGTCGTGTACAGCGGGATCGAGTACAGGGCGAAGTCCTTGCTGCGCGTCAGCAGCGTGGAGTAGTTGATGCCCGGCACCCCGAGCACGCCATGGTCGATGTCCGGTGCGACGGCCATCACGGTGCCGCCGTAGATGCCGCCCTGGCTGTTGCCGTCGTAGTAGGCCCTCGTCGTGTCGATGTACGACGTGGCGGGCGCGCCGCCCTTGCTGATCTGGAACGCCGCGTTCGAGGACAGCCCGTCCGGGTGGATCATCAGCCGCGCGAGGTAGAGGAAGTTGAGCTCGCCCTGCTGGACGTGGTCCGTGAGTGCCGGGAAGCGGTCCATGTCGGCGAGCGCTTGCGCAGCGGTCGGGATGTCGACCGAGGCCATGCCCTCCCAGTCCGTCGCGCAGTACATGAAGCCGTGCTCTTGCACCATGTCCGAGACCTGACCCTGGCCGACTTCGCCCTGGCCGCCGAACAGCCCGTGGCCGTAGAGCGACGGTCGCACCTTCTCCAGGGTCGGCGAGTCGAACACCCGTCGCGGCACCTTGCAGGTGAACGTCGCCGTCGACACGTTGCCCGGCAGCTGCAGCGGCGTCGTCTGATCGAGGTCCGTCGGTGCGTACGTGAACGACCCACCGGGCGCGCAGTTCAGCGTGCTCACGTAGCAGGGCACCGTGAAGCTGCCCTGGATCGTCCGTCGTACCTCGTCCGCCGGGTTGGTCGCGTCAGTGACCGTGTCGACGGTGAAGGCGGGTGCGCGTCCCTGCACGATCCGGTCGGCCATCGTCGTGTCACCGAGCTGCGCGAAGGCGTCGTCGCGCAGGTGCAGCAGGCGGCCGGCGATGTTGGTGTCGGTCGCGACCGAGAAGTCCCAGGCCTGGTAGAGGTCCGCCTTCGCGAAGCCAGCCTCGGTGAGGACCGGGAAGATGTCCTTCTCGAAGTGCTCGCGGCGGCTCTCCGGCGCGTCCGGGTTGGGAACTGTCGGAGGCGGGCCCAGGTACGCCTTGAAGGCGTCCGTCGGCGTGAGGACCGCTCCGTCCTTGTCCTTCAGGAAGCGCATTCCGACGACGTAGCGGTGCCCGTTGGCGAGGTTCTTGGCCGGGTGGATGAGCAGGTTCACGTTGGCCGTGTTGGTCGGCCGGGGCTCCGGGAACGGGTTGGGCGGCGTCGGGACCCGATCGTCGATGCTCTCCCCGGACGCCGCCGCGGTGGTGGGCAGCGGA
>JAVXVI010000304.1:0-11569 GCA_032230005.1 Actinomycetota bacterium
CACAGTCATCTTCGTGGTCGTCACGATCAATGCGGTCAACTTCATCGACGGTCTCGACGGGCTAGCCGCCGGCGTCGTCGCGATCGCGGCGGTGGCGTTCTTCGCCTACTCCTACGAGCTGTCCGTCGTACACCACTTCGACCGGGCGACCGCACCGACCCTGATCACGGCCGTGCTCGCTGGCGCGTGCATCGGCTTCCTGCCGCACAACTTCAACCCGGCTCGCGTGTTCATGGGTGACTCCGGCTCGATGCTCATCGGGCTGATGCTGGCCGGCGCCGCCACCAGCCTCACCGGCCAGTTCAACTACGGCAACCTGCCGCCCGCGACCGCTTTCCCGGCACTGCTGCCGCTGCTGCTGCCGTTCGCCGTGCTGGCCGTGCCCTTCATCGACCTGCTGCTCGCCGTCGTACGCCGCACGCGGTCCGGCCGCTCGCCGTTCGCCCCCGACAAGGCGCACCTGCACCACCGGTTGCTGGAGATCGGGCACAGCCACACCCGGGCGGTGCTGATCATGTACGGGTGGACCGCGCTGCTGGCCTTCGGCAGCGTCGCCATGTCGGTCAGCGGGGGACCGCTGCCGGCCCTCGGCATCGTCGGGGCGGTGGCCGCTCTGGTCCTCGTCGCGAGCAGCGTCCCGCTGCTGCGCGCCGATCGCGACCGGCCGTGACCGACGGGGGCGGGAGCCAACCGAGCCGTCAGCTGACGGGCATCGGGCTGCTCGGCTTGGGCATGGCAAACGCCTGCTGCCTCGTCCTCGGACTGGGGCTCGGGCACCTCGCCGACCAGCACTTCGGGAGCGCCCCCCTGGGGGTCATCGTAGGGATGGCGTCAGGTATCGTTTTGGGCATCCTCGGCTCGGTGTTCGAGATACGCCGTTATCTCAACTGAAACCGCCGCCGCCCGGAATTCACGCGATAGGAGATCCTTGGCGGTGACCACTGCCCCCATGAGTGGACCTGCGCTGACCCCCGCCGCGCGCATCGGGCGGATCCTGGTCCTGCCGGTCGCTCTCGGCGCCGCCGCGGTCGTCATCTCGGGCCTGCTCGGGCACGTCTCGATCGGTCTGCTGATCGCCGTCGGCCTCGCCCTTGGCGCCGTCAACGGCGTCCTGGCGGAGCGGGCCGGCAGCCGCCTCACGTCGACCGACGACCGCAGCGTCGTCGTGGGCGGCTCGCTGCGGCGCCTCGGCCTCATCACGATCGTCGCCTTCGCGGTGGCCGTCCTCGCCCGACCCGACGGCTGGACGGTCCTCGTCGGCCTGGCCGTCTACCAGCTGCTGTCGCTGGCTGCCGCCCTCGGCGCAGCCGCCAAGGAGGCCCGCACCGGATGATCGGCTCGTTGACCACCGCGGCGACCGTCTTGGCCGCCGACATCACCGTCGGGGAGCACCCGCGCACCACCATCTTCGGCCTGGCGGTGAACCGCGACACCGTCATCTCGACGCTGGTCGCCGGTGCCGTCCTCATCGGGCTCGGGCTGTACATGGTGTCGCGCATCACCGACGGGGTCCCCGGCAAGCTGCAGCTCGCCTTCGAGGGCCTCGTCAACTACGTCGAGGAGCAGGTCGAGACGGCGATGGGGCTGAAGTCGGCGCCGTTCGTCGTACCCCTCGCCGTCACGCTGTTCGCCTTCATCCTCATCGCCAACTGGGTCGAGATCGTGCCGACCCAAGAGAAGCTCATCTCTCCCACGTCGGACATCAACCTGACTGCGGCCCTGGCGATCCTCGTTCTGGCCTGGGTGCACCTCACCGGCTTCCGCAAGAAGGGGCTCCTCGGCTACGTCAAGAGCTTCACCGGCGCCCCGCGCTGGCTGATCCCGTTCCGCGCCATCGAAGAGGTCGCCAAGCCGCTCTCTCTGGCGCTGCGACTCTTCGGTAACCTCTTCGCCGGCGGCCTGATGATCGCGCTGATCGGGCTGTTCCCGTCGTTCGTCCTGTGGCTTCCGACCGTGGTCTGGAAGCTGTTCGACATGTTCATCGGCGTGATCCAGGCGCTGATCTTCTCGCTTCTGACGATCGTGTACTTCAGCTTCGCCGTGAACGAGGAAGGGCACTAGCCCCCGCAGACCCGCCCGCCTCCCCGGCGGACAACTCCTAGGAGAGAACACGCAATGGCCGTAACAGACATGAACCACGCGGTGACGCTGGCCGGCGCCATGGTCGGCGGTGGCATCGCGCTGGGCGGCGGCGCCATCGGCGCGGCCATCGGTGACGGTCTGGCCGGTAGCCAGTACATCGCCGGTGTGGCGCGGCAGCCCGAGGCGGCCGGTCGCCTGAGCACCCTCTTCTACATCACCGTCGGTCTGGTCGAGGCCATGTACTTCATCAACCTGGCGTTCATGGGGTACTTCGTCTTCGTCCTCGCGAAGTAGGTCTGCATGTCCACCCCGGCGCAGGCCCCAGTCCTCGCCTCGAACTTCCTGATCCCGGACGGGACGTTCCTGGCCGAGCTGGTCGCGTTCGTCCTCATCCTCGCGGTGCTGTGGCGCTTTGTCGTGCCACCGCTGCAGAAGTCGATGACCGCGCGCCAGGACGCCATTCGGAAGTCGTTCGAGGACGCTGACGCGGCCAAGCAGCGCCTCGCCGACGCGGAGGCGGAGTACAAGGCGGCGATCGCCGAGGCGCGTGCCGACCAGGCCAAGGCCCGCGAGGACGCAGCCAAGACCCGCCGCGAGATCATCGAGGCGGCCAAGGAAGAGGCCCGCGTCGAGGCCGAGGGGATCAAGAGCCGGGCTGCGGCGAGCCTGGAGGTCGAGCGCCGTCAGGTCTTCGCGGAGCTGCGCAGCGACATCGGCCGGCTCGCCGTCGACCTCGCCGAGCGCATCGTCGGCGAGTCGCTCGCCGACGACGAGCGTCAGCGCCGGGTCGTCGACAACTTCATCGCGGGCCTCGAGAAGGCGCCGGCCGCTGCGACCGCCGCCGGCTCCGGAGAGTCGGTCTGATGCTGGCCGCTGCCAGTCGTGGCGCGCTCCGCACCGCGCGCAAGTCCCTGACCGACCTCGCGGCCGAGCTGCCGGACGCGGCCGGGATCGGAGGTGTCTCGGACGGCCTGTTCGCGGTCGTGCGGCTGCTCGACGGGTCCGGCCAGCTGCGCCGAGCCCTCGGTGACCCCACCACGCCGCGCGAGGCCAAGGAGTCGCTGCTGGACTCGCTGCTCGGCGAGCAGCTGGAGCCACTGGCGATGCGCGTGCTCAAGCAGGCTGTCGTCGAGCGCTGGTCGAGTCCGCGCGACCTCGTCGACGCGGTCGAGGTCCTGGCCGTGCAGGCGGCCTTCCTCGTCGCCGAGGCGGACGGCACGCTCGACGACGTCGAGGACGAGCTGTTCCGGTTCTCCCGGGTCGTCGCACGTGACCCGCAGCTGCGCGCGGTCCTCACCGACCGCGGTCTCGACAACGAGCGCAAGAGCGCGCTGCTCACCGGGCTGCTCGGCGACCGCGCCCGGCCGGAGACCCTGCGGCTGGTCACCTCGCTGGTGTCCGCTCCGCGAGGACGGACCCTCGAGGACGGACTGGCGGAGTACGCCCGGCTCGCGGCCGAGATCCGCGAGCGCTCCGTCGCGCGCGTCACCAGCGCCGTGCGGCTCACCGACGCGCAGGAGGAGCGGCTCGCCGCGGCTCTCGCCCGCACCCTCGGCCGCCAGGTCCAGCTCCAGGTCGACGTCGACCCGGCCGTCCTGGGTGGCGTCGTCGTACGCATCGGCGACGAGGTCATCGACGGCACCACCCGCCACCACCTGCGCGCCGCCCGCGTCGCGCTCACTCGCCAGTAACCAGAACTCTTTCTAGGACAGGGGCACCAGCCATGACGGAACTCACGATCCGCCCGGACGAGATCCGCGACGCGATCGAGAAGTACGTCTCGTCGTACACCGCGGACACCACGCGCGAGGAGGTGGGCCGCGTCCTGGAGACGGGTGACGGCATCGCCCGTGTCGAGGGCCTGCAGTCCACGATGACCAACGAGCTGCTGGAGTTCCACGGCGGCGTCCTCGGTCTGGCCCTGAACCTCGACGAGCGCGAGATCGGCTGCGTCATCCTCGGCGACGCGACGCACATCGAGGAGGGCCAGGAGGTCCGCCGGACCGGCGAGATCCTCTCGGTGCCCGTCGGCGACGCCTTCCTCGGGCGCGTCGTCGACCCGCTCGGAAAGCCGATCGACGGCAAGGGCGAGATCGAGGCCGAGACGACCCGCATCCTCGAGCTCCAGGCGCCGACCGTCGTGCAGCGCCAGCCCGTCACCGAGCCGCTGCAGACCGGCATCAAGGCCGTCGACGCCATGACGGCCATCGGCCGCGGCCAGCGCCAGCTGATCATCGGCGACCGCCAGACCGGCAAGTCCGCGGTGGCGATCGACGCGATCATCAACCAGAAGGAGAACTGGGCGAGCGGCGACCCGAAGAAGCAGGTCAAGTGCATCTACGTCGCCATCGGCCAGAAGGGCTCGACGATCGCTGAGATCGCCGGTCGCCTCGAGGAGGCCGGCGCGATGGAGTACACCACCATCGTCGCTGCCCCGGCGTCACAGCCGGCCGGTATCAAGTACCTCGCGCCGTACACCGGTTCTGCCATCGGGCAGCACTGGATGTACCAGGGGCAGCACGCGCTCATCGTCTTCGACGACCTGTCCAAGCAGGCCGACGCCTACCGCGCCATCTCGCTGCTGCTGCGCCGCCCGCCGGGCCGCGAGGCCTCCCCGGGTGACGTCTTCTACCTGCACTCCCGCCTGCTCGAGCGCTGCGCGAAGCTGTCCGACGAGCTCGGCGGCGGTGCGATGACCGGCCTGCCGCTCATCGAGACCAAGGGCAACGACGTGTCGGCCTTCATCCCGACCAACGTCATCTCGATCACCGACGGTCAGATCTTCCTCGAGACCGACCTCTTCAACTCCGGCGTCCGCCCGGCCATCAACGTCGGCATCTCGGTGTCCCGCGTCGGCGGCAACGCGCAGATCAAGGCGATGAAGTCGGTGTCCGGCCGACTCCGCCTCGACCTCGCGCAGTACCGCGAGCTCGAGTCCTTCGCGGCTTTCGGCTCCGACCTCGACAAGGCATCCAAGGCCCAGCTCGAGCGCGGCGCGCGACTGGTGGAGCTGCTCAAGCAGGGTCAGTACGCGCCGTTCCCGGTCGAGCACCAGGTCGTGTCGATCTGGGCCGGCACGACGGGCCGGCTCGACATCGTGCCGGTCAAGGACATCCGCCGGTTCGAGGCGGAGTTCCTCGACTTCCTGGGCAGCAAGCACCAGGGGATCTTCGACACCATCGTCAAGACCGGGAAGCTCGAGGACAGCACGATCGCCGATCTCGAGCAGGCGATCGAGGAGTTCTCCAAGTCCTTCCAGACCTCCGACGGTGAGGGTCTGATCAACGAGGCCGCCGTGGACGCGATGGACAAGGACGACGAGGGCCAGGAGTCGATCACCCGTCACAAGCCCGCCCCGAAGCCGCAGCACTAAGCCATGGGTGCCCAGCTCCGCGTCTACCGCCGGCGTATCCGGTCGGTCCAGTCGACGAAGAAGATCACGCGCGCGATGGAGCTCATCGCCGCGTCGCGCATCGCCAAGGCGCAGGCGGCGGTCAACGCCTCCAAGCCCTATGCGCGCGAGATCACCAAGGTGATCTCGGCTCTCGCCTCCCAGTCGACGATCGACCACCCGCTCGTCAGCGAGAAGGAGAACCCGTCGCGGGCAGCAGTCCTGGTGATCACCAGCGACCGCGGGCTCGCCGGTGGCTACAACGCCAACGCCCTCAAGGCGGCGGAGGGGCTGTACTCCCTGCTGCGCAGCGAGGGCAAGGAGCCGATCGTGTACGCCGTCGGCCGCAAGTCGGTCGGCTACTACCGGTTCCGCGGCCGAGACGTGGCGCAGGCCTGGACCGGCTTCTCCGAGCAGCCGTCGTACTCCGACGCGAAGGAGGTCGCGGACACCCTCATCGAGGCCTTCGTGACGCCGACCGACCAAGGCGGGGTCGACGAGATCCACATCGTCTTCACGGAGTTCGTGTCGGCCCTGACGCAGAAGCCGGAGGCCAAGCGCGTCCTGCCGCTCGTCATCGTCGAGACCGACGAGGAGCCGCAGGACGGCCCACTGCCGCTCTACGAGTTCGAGCCCGAGGCCGAGTCGCTGCTCGACGCACTGCTGCCCCGCTACGTCGAGACCCGCGTCTTCGCCGCGATGCTCGAGGCCGCGGCGTCGGAGTCCGCCTCGCGCCGCCGGGCCATGAAGGCCGCGACGGACAACGCGGACGAGCTCATCAAGACCCTGACCCGCGCGGCCAACGCCGCCCGTCAGGCCGAGATCACCCAAGAGATCAGCGAGATCGTTGGCGGCGCGGACGCGCTCGCCTCATCAGGGAGTGAGTAGATGACCATCACCGCCGACAGCACCAGCACCGAGGCCCCGAAGCAGGGCGGCACCGGTCGGGTGGCGCGCGTCATCGGCCCCGTCGTCGACGTCGAGTTCGCACCCGACGAGATGCCGGAGATCTACAACGCCCTCGAGGTCGAGCGCACGATGGGTGGCGAGACGACCGTCCTGACGCTCGAGGTCGCGCAGCACATCGGCGACAACCTCGTCCGCGGCATCGCCATGCAGCCCACCGACGGCCTGGTGCGCGGCGCGGCGGTCATCGACACGGGCGCGCCGATCTCGGTGCCGGTCGGAGACGTCACCAAGGGCCACGTCTTCAACGCCCTCGGCAAGCCGATGGACGTCGACGAGTCGACGCTCGACATCCAGACCCGCTGGCCGATCCACCGGCCGTCTCCGGACTTCGACCAGCTCGAGAGCAAGACCGAGATGTTCGTGACCGGCATCAAGGTCATCGACCTGCTCGCCCCCTACGTCTCGGGCGGCAAGATCGGGATGTTCGGCGGTGCCGGCGTCGGCAAGACCGTCGTCATCCAGGAGATGATCTACCGCGTCGCCGAGAACTTCGGTGGTGTGTCGGTGTTCGCCGGTGTCGGCGAGCGCACCCGTGAGGGCAACGACCTGTTCGGTGAGATGACCGAGTCGGGCGTCATCGACAAGACGGCCCTCGTCTTCGGTCAGATGGACGAGCCGCCGGGCGTCCGCCTGCGCGTCGCCCTGTCCGCGCTCACGATGGCGGAGTACTTCCGCGACGTGCAGGGCCAGGACGTGCTGCTGTTCATCGACAACATCTTCCGTTTCACGCAGGCCGGCTCCGAGGTCTCGACGCTGCTCGGCCGCATGCCCAGCGCCGTCGGCTACCAGCCGACCCTCGCCGACGAGATGGGCGTGCTCCAGGAGCGCATCACCTCGACCCGCGGTCACTCGATCACGTCACTGCAGGCCATCTACGTGCCCGCCGACGACATCACCGACCCTGCTCCGCACACGACCTTCACCCACCTCGACGCGACGACGGTGCTGAGCCGCGCGATCTCCGAGCTCGGCATCTACCCCGCCGTCGACCCGCTCGACAGCACCAGCCGCATCCTCGACCCGAAGTACCTCGGCGAGCGGCACTACAACGTCGCGCGTGAGGTGCAGCGCATCCTGCAGCGCTACAAGGACCTGCAGGACATCATCGCCATCCTCGGCATCGACGAGCTGTCCGAGGAGGACAAGGTCCTCGTCAACCGGGCCCGTCGCATCCAGCGCTTCCTGTCCCAGCCGTTCTTCGTGGCCGAGCAGTTCACCGGCCAGCCCGGCAAGTTCGTGCCGCTCGAGGAGACGATCGAGGCCTTCGAGAAGCTCACGCAGGGCGAGTACGACCACATCCCCGAGCAGGCGTTCTTCCTCTGCGGCGGCCTCGAGGACGTCGAGGAGAAGGCCAAGGCCCTCGGCGGCGAGGAGAAGGCCGAGGACAAGCCGAAGGCGGACGACACGCCCAAGGCGGACGAGGCGACTGACGAGAAGGCCGAGCCCGAGAAGTGACCGACCTGCACGTCGAGCTCGTCTCGGTCGAGCGCGAGATCTGGAGCGGCGAGGCCCAGCAGGTCAACGCCCGCACGACGGAGGGCGAGATCGGCATCCTGGCCGGCCACGCCGAGCTCCTCGGTCAGCTGGCCGAGGGGTTCACGGTCACCATCCGCCGCTCCGGTGGAGAGGACCTCACCGTTGCGGTCCACGGCGGCTTCCTGTCGGTCACCAAGGAAGGCGTGACGATCCTCGCCGAGCGCGCCGAGCTCTCCGACGAGATCGATCAGTCCAGGGCACAGGCTGCGCTCGACAAGGCCCGCAGCGAGGACGACGAGCCGGCCGCCCTCCGCGCCGAGAGTCGGCTTCGAGCCGTCGGCGCCACGGTCTAGCCGCGCCGGACCTGCGTCCCTGTCCCGACGCCGATGATTGCCACCGACCTCGGTGTCGCGCTGGTCGCTGTCCTGGTGCTGGTGGTGGTGGCCATGGCCACGCTCTCGCTCCGCCGGCGGGTTCTCGCCCGGGGTGGCGGCACGGTCGAGCTGTCGCTGCGGCTGAAGGACGGCGCCGACGGTCGTGGCTGGGTGCTCGGCGTCGGGCGCTTCGACGGTGACTCCCTGCAGTGGTACCGCGTCTTCAGCCTGGCGATGCGCCCGCGCCGGACGCTCTCCCGCCGCGACCTGTCCGTGCTGCGTCGCCGCGAGCCGGACAGCAACGAGCGCTTCGCGCTGCTCTCCGGTGCCGTCGTGATGGAGTGCCGCAGCTCTGCCGGCACGGTGGACCTGGCGATGGTGCCGTCCGCGGTCACCGGCTTCCTGGCCTGGCTGGAGGCGCGGCCGCCGGGCGCCACCCTGCCCCGCCACCGCCACTAGCTCCGGCGCGTGACGGCTGGTTCTACTGTCACGCGGTGACGACCACGCGGATCGAGGCCTTCAGCGACGCCGTCATCGCCATCCTGATGACGATCATGGTCCTGGAGCTGCGGGCGCCGCATGCCACAGACGCCGAGGCACTTCGTCCGCTGGTGCCGGTCTTACTGGCCTACGCGCTCAGCTTCATCAACCTCGGCATCTACTGGAACAACCACCACCACATGCTCCAGGCGACGGCGACGATCAACGGCGAGGTGCTCTGGGCCAACCTGCACCTGCTGTTCTGGCTGTCGCTGTTCCCGTTCTCCACGGCCTGGATGAGCGAGAACCACTTCGCCCGCCTGCCGACCGCGGTGTACGGCGTGGTGCTGCTGGCGGCGGCGATCGCCTACTACGTCCTGCAGACCGTGATCGTCGCCGGGCAGGGGCCGGAATCCACGCTCGCGATCGCCATCGGCAAGGATCGCAAGGGCAAGGCCTCCCCGGTGATCTACGCCGTGGCGATCCCGCTGGCCTTCGTGAGCCGGTGGATCGCAGTGGCGCTCTACGTTGTGGTCGCGGTGCTGTGGTTGATCCCCGACCGACGGGTGGAGCGAACCCTCGCCGGTGGCGAGACGGTCCACTAGCGCGTCGGACCTCCGGGCTGCCACAGGACGTCACCGTCCGGGTTGGCCACCCGGGACAGGATGAACAGCAGGTCGCTCAGCCGGTTGAGGTAGTGCACCGGCTCCCGGTTGGTCGTCTCCGGCTGTTCGGCGAGCAGCGCCCAGACGGCTCGCTCAGCACGTCGTACGACGGTCCGCGCGACGTGCAGCAGGGCAGCGCCCGCGGTGCCTCCCGGGAGGATGAAGCTGTTCAGCTTCTCGAGCCGCTCGTTGTAGGAGTCGCAGGCCGTCTCGAGGCGGGCCGTGTAGTCCGGGGTCACCCGCAGCGGCGGGTACTTCGGATCCGGGTCGACCGGGGTGCACAGGTCAGCGCCCACGTCGAACAGGTCGTTCTGGATGCCGCGCAGCAGGCGCCGGACGTCGTCGGCCAGCTCGCCGAGGGCGAGGGCGACACCGATCGCGCTGTTGGCCTCGTCGACGTCTGCGTAGGCGGTCAGCCGCGCGTCGGTCTTGGCGACCCGGCTCATGTCACCGAGCGCCGTCGTACCGTCGTCGCCGGTCTTCGTGTAGATGCGGGTGAGGTGCACGGCCATAGACGGCACCCTAGTCAGCCGCAGCTGGTGGCCCCGCAGAGCAGCGGCTGCAGCGGGCCTCGGTAGAGGACCTGCATGCCGTCCCCGGCCAGCACCTCGACTCGGTCGCTCGTCGCCTTCGGGTCGCGATCGATCACTGCGACGTTGTTCAGGTCGCTCCGGCCGTTGCCCACCTGCTGGTACGGCGCCGTCGCCGACGTCGCGTAGGAGAACGGACCGACCCCCGGCTGTGCGATCAGCACCAGGCTCTCGCTCTGCGGGAACGCGATCACGAAAGCCAGGATCACCGGGTGCTTGGCCGCGATGACCGGCCCCAGGAAGGGCTCGCCGCCGCCCTTGCCGTCGCTCACGAAGCCGAAGGTGTGGGCCTGCTCACCGTGGATCCAGGCCTGGAGGAACACGTAGCCGGCGTTGTTCTTGTCGGTGCCTGCGTACAGCACCCGGGCCTCGACGTCCTGGCGCTTCGCACCGAGCGACGTGGCGAACGCCGCTGTCGCCTGCTCGAGGAGGGCCGGAGCCGGCGTGGCACCCCGCGGCGCCCACTCGAGCGCGTTGGCCGGCGCCGATCCCGGAGCGGGCGACGGCGTGTTCGTCGAGGCATCGGGTGCGGGGCCTTCGAAGACCGGCGCGTCGATGTTGCCGTTGCCGTCGAGCACCTGCACGGCGTCGTGGGAGGTGTCACCCTCGAGCGGCACGAACACCACCCCGACGTCGAGGCCCGGATAGTCCTGGAAGTTGACGCCGTCCCTTGCGTAGGAGATCTGGCCGGTCTTCGGGCCGGCGAGGATGATCAGCCGCGGCACCTCGTCACCGTTGATGGCCGCCATCAGCACCGGCGTCGGGCCGGCCAGCGACTTGTCGACCGGGAAGGTCCACCCGGCGTCGCTGCTCGTCGCGACGCCCCAGCGGTCGCCGTCCGGCGACGTCGCGACGAAGGCGATCTCGGGCTTCTGCGACGGCTCGTAGACATGGCCGTACAGCGGGCTGAGCGAGCTGCCGGGGTGGCTCGTCGCCCACTCGGCGCGCAGCGACGCGAGCTCGTTCGCGGCGATGAGCGCCTTGTCGCCGCGGTAGGCCCACGGGTGCTGTGGGTCGAGGTTCAGCCCGTCGCTGGGCGACGGCTCGAGAACCGCAGGTGCCGACGGTCCAGGCGTTCCGAGCTGGGACGCCCGGCCGTGCGCGTGCGGCCGGAGCAGCGGCACCGCAACGGCGATCGCGGCCACAGCGAGCGCGCTGCCGGCAACCGATGCGGCAACCCGGTTACGACGCATCCGCTTCGCGCGCCGCTCGATGCCGGCCATCGGGTCGGCGGAGGGGGCGAGTACGTCGGCGCGCTCCTGGAAGAGGGCGCGCAGCTCGTCGTCGAGGGGGCTCATGTCAGGACTCCGTCAGCAGGAAGGGTCGTGCGCGGGTCGTCACGCAGGCCGGAGGTGTCGCGCAGCTTGGCGAGTGCGCGCGAGGTCGTGGACTTCACCGTCCCCACCGAGACGCCGAGCACGTGGGCGGTCTCGGCCTCGGACAGGTCTTCGTAGTAGCGCAGGACGACCATGGCCCGCTGCCGCTTCGGCAGCTCGGCGAGCGCCGTCCAGAGCGCGTCGTGGAGGGCGAGGTCGTCAGTCG
>JAVXVI010000305.1:0-6273 GCA_032230005.1 Actinomycetota bacterium
GAGCTCGTCGTCGTCGACTACAAGACCGGCCGGTCGGTCCTGACGACCGACGACGCGCGCGGCTCCCTCGCGTTGGCGCTCTACGCCCTGGCCGCCGCCCGCACCCTGCGCCGCCCCTGCATGACCGTCGAGCTGCACCACCTGCCGACCGGTCGCGTGGCTGCCTTCGACCACACGGAGGAGTCGCTCGCCCGTCACCTCTCGCGCGCCGAGGCCATCGGTGCCGAAGCGGTCACAGCCGCGCAAGCGCTGCTCGACGGCGGAGATGCCGAGGAGCTGTTCCCAGCCCGTGCGGGCAGGTCGTGCGCATGGTGTGACTTCGTCCGCGGCTGCCCAGCCGGGATGGCTGCTGCTGGGGCGGCCAAGAGCCCGTGGGAGGGGCTGGCCGCCGAGGCCGTCTAGACGTCCCGCTCCCAGCGGCGGTACTCCCGGTCGACCGCCATCCCTGCTTTCTCGTACAGCCGACGGGCGGTGTCGTTCTCGCCGTCCACCTCCAGGGTGGTGGCCTCGAGCCCCGCGCCCGCGTCACGACGGAACGCCTCGTGCAGCAGTGCCGTCGCCAGGCCGCGTCCGCGCGCGGCGGGCACCACCGCGAGCTGCCCCACGTGGCCTTCGCCGTTGCGGGCTCCGACCGCGGCGATCCCGACGATCTCACCGTGCTCCACCGAGCAGATGACGTCGCGCCCCTCCCCGAGTGCGAACAGGGCCCATTCGTCGTAGGGCCGCTGGTGACTGCCGTAGCTGCCGGCGAACGACGTCTGGACGACCTGCCACACCACTCGCGCGTCTCTCTCAGGGTCGAATGCGCGCAACGCGACTCCGGCTGGCCAGCGGGGCTCTGGCAGCGCCTCGGTGACACTCCGCCGCAGCCGCCACATCGACCGGGCGTGGTCGAACCCAGCTGCGGTCAGCAGCGCACCGGCGCCTTCGGCTCCGGTCCCGGCCCAGTGCTCGACCCGGGTCAGCCCGCGGGCCCGCGCGTGCTCGATGACCCACTCGATGAGCTCGGCCTGCAGCTCGCGCGCGCCGGCGTACGCAGGGTCGACGAGTGTCTCCACCTCACCGCTGCGGCCGACGTCGGCGTAGCCGAGCAGCCGGTCGGCGTCCTCGACGATGCACCGGTTGCTGCCCTCGATCGCCAGCATCCGCTCGACGTCGTCGAGCTCCAGCTCCTGGTAGCCGAACTCGACGGCGTCGTAGGCCGCATACAGCTGGGTGATGCGAGCCGCATCGCTGGGCTGAGCGTCGCGGCGGGTGAGGGTCACGAGCAACGACCATGCCAGTGGCGCGCGGCCGCCGCATCCGGATTACTCGATCCCGAGGCGGGCCTTGGCGGCCTTGAGCTCAGGGCCGTGACGCAGCCGTTCCGGCACGACGAGGAGGCCGGAGCGGAAGGCGAGCCCCGCCGCGGTCGCCGCCGCGTCCGTGGTCGGCAGCCCCGGCAGCCGGTAGAGGCGACGGGCCCACCGGGGCAGCATCGAGAACGCCGCAGCAGCCAAGCCGACCCAGGCGGCCCGGGCCGGTGTCCCGCGCGCCACCTTCGTGGGCATCGGCGGCCAGAGGATGAACGTCGCCGTACGCCGGGCCTCGGCAGTGACCCGGAGCTCTGGTTGCACTCGCGCGAAGTACGCCGCCATCTCCTCGACCGATCCCGGCACCTGCCCCGGGTCCAGTCCGACCAGAGCGGATCCGACGGTCTGCTCTGTGTAGTAGCGGTCACGGTCCGCCCGCGAGACCCGCAGGCCGCAGCGGACGGCGGTGCTGAGGAAGGACTCGACCTCCACGCAGTGGACCCAGAGCAGGAGATCCGGGTCGGAGACCCGGTAGCTGATGCCCGACTCCGGCTCGACGCCGGACAGCTGCCGGTGGATGCCGCGCACCTTGGCTCCCGCCCGCTCGGCCTGCGCGGTGGTCCCGTAGCTCGTCACGCCGATGTAGTCCGCGGTGCGGAACAGCCGGCCCCACGGGTCCTCACGGAAGTCGCTGTGCTCTGCCACTCCTGCCATGGCCAGCGGGTGAACGGCCTGCAGGAACAGCGCCCTGAGACCGGCCAGTGCCATGGACGGATCGGCGTGCACGCGCCAGGTGACGCTGTCGGGTCCGTAGAGACCGGGATCCGGGACGCTGTCGGGCTGGGCACTCATCGCTACCAGCCTCGCACGGTGAGCGGCCGGGCGCTCACCCGGAGAAGAAGGCCGCGAGGACGGCGATCGTCGCGTCCGGGTTCTCGACGGCGGGGGAGTGCGCAGCGTCCGGGATGACCGCGTGGACGGCGTCGAGGCGCAGGGCCATGTCGGCCTGGACGGCGGGTGACCAGGCGTCGTCGTTCTCGCCGTACGCCACAAGAAGGCGGGCCCCTGTCGCGCGCAGCTCGTCGACGCGGTCCACTTCCGTCGCGAGCGCGTCTGCCATCGCGACCAGTCCGATCGGGTTGGTGGCGAGGAACCGCCTGCGCAGGAAGGCACGCAGCTCCGGCGGCTCGGCCGGGTCGGCCATCGCGTCGAGCAGGTCGGCCACGGCGACGTGGCCGTCGTTCTCGAGCATCGGCCGCAGCAGTGCGACCGCCTCGGTACGCGGGGAGTGCAGCGCTGCCGGACCGCTGCACAGAAGGGTGAGGGAGCGTACGGCGGCGGCATCGCGGATGACGGCCGCCCGGGCGACCAGGCCGCCGAAGCTGTGGCCGACGAGGTGGACCGGCCGGCCGACCGCCTCGATGACGGCGAGCAGCTCGCTAGCCAGTGACTCGACGGCGTAAGCATCCGGGTCGTCAGGGCCGGGCGACTCGTACTGGCCGCGCTGGTCGATCGCGGTGACGGAAAACCCTTGTGCCGCAAGGGGTTCGACGATGAAGCGGAAGTCCTCCTTGCTGCCGGTGTAGCCCGGCACAAGGACCACGGCCGGTCCGTCCTCGCCGGCGCGAAGCCTCGCGATCGGGCCGCCGGCGGTCACCAGGTCGGTCATGCGACCGGGTGCAGGGTGACGTCGTGCACGGTGCCGCCGGTCACGTCGACGGTCATGTACGTGCCGACCGGTTGACGCCGGCGGTCTGTGGGTGAGCCAGGGTTGAGCAGCCGGAGGCCGGTCGCTGCTGTGGTGTCCCAGGGGATGTGGCTGTGCCCGAAGACCAGCACGTCGACGTCGTCGTACGCCGCGGCCATCCGCTCTTCCCGCCGTACCGACGGTCCCGTCTCGTGCACCACCGCGAACCGCACGCCCTCCAAGGTCACGCGCGCCATCTCGGGCAGCCGCTCGCGCAGCGGCTCGCCGTCGTTGTTGCCCCAGCAGCCGATGAGCCGGTTGGCCCGCGCCTCCAGAGCGTCGAGCAGGGCGACGTCGACCCAGTCGCCGGCATGCAGCACGGCATCTGCCGCCTCGACCTGGGCCCAGACCGATGGCGGCAGGTCGCGGGCACGGCGCGGCACATGGGTGTCGGCGAGCAGGAGCAGACGCACCCCTGCAGTCTGGCTACAGGCCGGACAGCACCTTCGCGAGGGGCTCGTGGTCGACCACCACGTCGGTCAGGCCGGCCAGGCGGCCGCACTCGACGCACCGCGCGCCGACGACCACCCAGTCGACGTGCTCGCCGTCCGGGATGCTCAGCCCGACCGCCACCTCGACGATCGACTGCCCGCAGCCCTTGCAGGCCCACATCGGCGGATGTGTCCACCGTTCGTCCGAGTCGAGCAGCGGGACAGCGGTCGCGCAGGCCAGGCAGCGGCGCCGCGCGATGCCCTTCGAAGCGTCTGCTTCGACATAGGCCCAGGTCGGCCGCTCGTCACCGTGCTGCGCGCAGCCCAGCACCACCGTCTCGTGGACCTCTGGAGATCCGTCGAGCTTGCTCAGCCAGGCCCGCAGGTCCTCGGCATCCTCACCCGTACGCGCGCCAGCCACCTTCTTCAGCACCATGCCTTTGTCGTCGGTCGGCGGCGAGTGCCGCCTTGAGCCCTGAACGGAGTCAGTCGGATGCTGCTGCCGGCGCGGTGCCCTCGCCGCCGCCACCGCGACCACGGCCGCCGCGACGTCGGCGACGCGCCGGCCCGCCGGCGTCTGAGCCGCCCTCGGAGGGCGAGTCGGTGGTGGTGGACGTGCCAGTGGCCTGTCCGCCGCCACGGGTACGCCGACGGCTCTCGCCCGTCCGCTTGGGCAGGGCAGGAGCATCGTCGCCGGCCTGCGGCGCGCTGTCGTCCCGGCCGCCCCTGGCACCGCGACCACCGTCGCGACCACCGTCCCGGCCTCCGGTTCGGCCACCGCCGTCGCGGCTGCCGCGGCCCGCCGGCTCGGCGCGACGCGGCTTGCGGCCGGTCTCGCCGACGTCCTCGATCTCCTCGGCCTCGAGGCCGGCCCGGGTGCGAGCGGCCCGCGGCAGCTTGCCGGTCGTGCCCTCGGGGATCCCCAGGTCGGTGTAGAGGTGCTTGCTCGAGGAGTAGGTCTCGACCGGCTCGGGGTGCGGCAGGTCCAGGGCCTTGTTGATCAGGCCCCACTTGGGCATGTCGTCCCAGTCCACGAACGTGACCGCGACGCCCTTGGCGCCGGCCCGGCCGGTGCGCCCGATCCGGTGCAGGAAGGTGCGCTCCTCGTCGGGGCACTGGTAGTTGATGACGTGCGTGACGTCCTGCACGTCGATGCCGCGCGCAGCCACGTCGGTGGCGACCAGCACATCGATCTTGCCGGCTCGGAAAGCGCGCAGCGCCTGCTCGCGCGCGCCCTGGCCCAGGTCGCCGTGCACAGCCGCAGCGGCGAAGCCGCGGTCGACCATGTCGGCCGCGACCTTGTCGCAGGTCCGCTTGGTGCGGCAGAAGACCATCGTCAGCCCGCGGCCCTCGGCCTGCAGGATCCGGGCCAGCACCTCGCCCTTGTCCATCGAGTGCGCCCGGTAGACGAAGATCTTGGTGTCAGGGACGGTGCGGTTCTCGTCGGGCTCCTCGGCCCGGATGTGCGTCGGCTGGCGCATGAAGCGGCGGGCCATGGCGACGACGGGGCTCGGCATCGTGGCGGAGAACAGCATCGTTTGGCGCTCGGTCGGCGTCTGCTCGAGGATCCGCTCGACGTCGGGCAGGAAGCCGAGGTCGAGCATCTCGTCGGCCTCGTCGAGGACGAGCACCTCGACCTGGCCGAGGTTGAGGTGACCCTGCCGGCTCAGGTCGAGCAGTCGACCCGGTGTGCCGACGACGATGTCGACGCCCTTGCGGAGCGCCTCCAGCTGCGGCTCGAAGGCCCGGCCGCCGTAGATCGTCTGGACCCGGATGCCCCGGACCTTGCCGGCGTTCTCCAGGTCCTTGGCGACCTGCACGCACAGCTCGCGGGTCGGTACGACGACGAGGGCCTGGGGGGTGCCGTTGGCTCCCTCGGCCTTGCTCTTGACGGTGTTGAGCATGGGTACGCCGAAGCCCAGCGTCTTGCCGGTGCCCGTTCGGGCCTGCCCGATGAGGTCGTGACCCGAGAGGGCGATCGGCAGGGTCATCGTCTGGATGGCGAACGGCGACGTGATGCCGAGCGCCTCGAGCGCCTCGACGGTCTCGGGGCGGGCGCCGAGAGCGGCGAACCCGTTGGGCACAGCAGTGTCTTCTTGTACGTCTGCGGTGGTCAGTGAACTGCCTTCCGGAAATCGCGCCGACCACGGCAGGAGCGGGCTCGCAGCGGGTGTGAGAGCACACCCGGCGCGCCGGCGTCGGAAGAGGTCCGCGCACACGGGGGAGGCGGCGAGCGCCGTCTCCTTCCCCTTCATCCTACCGCTAGGGTCGGCCAATGGAGGGTCACGGCGACACGGGTGTCGACGCCGCCACCATCGACTTGCTCGGCGTCCTCGCCTACGGCGAGCTGACTGCCTTCGAGCGGCTGGCGAGCGACGCCCGCCTGGCGCCGACCATCTCCGACAAGGCGGCGCTCGCCACGATGGCCGCTGCGGAGTTCGCGCACTTCACCCAGCTGCGCGATCACCTCGGCAAGCTCGGTGTCGATCCCGAGGAGGCGATGGCGCCGTTCGTGCGCCCGGTGGACGAGTTCCACGACTCGACCGATCCGAACGACTGGCTCGAGGGCCTGATCAAGGCCTACGTCGGCGACGGCCTCGCGACCGATTTCTACCGCGAGGTGTCGGCGTTCGTCACCGACGAGCCGACCCGTGAGCTGGTGCTGCACGTGCTCGCCGACACCGGCCAGGCCGACTTCGCCGTCAGCCGCGTGCGGGAGGCGACGGCCGAGGACCCCGCGCTGGCCGGCCGACTCGCCCTGTGGGCCCGCCGGCTGGTCGGTGAGGCACTGCTCCAGGCGCAG
>JAVXVI010000306.1:0-3739 GCA_032230005.1 Actinomycetota bacterium
GCGTCGTAGCGCGCGGAGAGGGTGGCCCAGCGACGGCCGCGGACGGCGATCAGCAGCCCACCCGAGGCGATCAGCAGGCCGCCGAGCAGCGCGACGTAGGGCCACCACCCCAGGTCGGGGGTGCCACTGATGTGGGCGTCCGTCAGCGGACCGCTGCGGGCGACCGCCGCGGCCGGGTCGGCGAGGACCCGCACGATGACGGCCACGGTCCCGACGCCGGCAGCGGCCACCAGGGCACCGACGACCACCCTGCCCACCTTGCGCGTCGCAAGCAGCGCTGCGACGCCGGCCAGCCCGAGCAGCCCGAGCGGACGGGCGCCGGGCGCGAGGTGCGCCCCGCTCACCGCCACCGTGTGCGTGGGCAGCGGCGCGGCAGCCGGGACCCGCAGCACCAGCCAGCTGCGCGACGCGGCGAGAAGCACCGCCCCCGAGCCGGCCAGGCAGAGCGCGGCAGCGGTGCGCAGCTCGTGCTGCGACGTCATCGCAGGGTCGCGGCGATCGCGACGGCACGAAGAACCGCAGCCGCCTTGTTCTCGCACTCGCGCTGCTCGCTGTCAGGGTCGCTGTCCGCGACGATCCCCCCGCCCGCCTGGACGTAGGCCGTGCCGGCGTGCAGCACCGTCGTACGGATCGCGATCGCCATGTCCATGTCGCCGGCGGCGTCGAGGTAACCGACACAGCCGCCGTACAGCGCGCGTCGCGCCGGCTCCAGCGACTCGATGATCTCCATCGCCCTGGGCTTCGGTGCCCCCGAGAGAGTGCCGGCCGGGAAGGTCGCGGTCAGGACGTCGAAAGCGCTCCGGTCGGGCAGGACGTCCCCGACGACGGTCGACACGATGTGCATGACGTGGCTGTAGCGCTCGATCTGCATGAAGTCGACGACGTCCACGGAGCCAGGCGCGCACACCCGGCCGAGGTCGTTGCGCCCGAGGTCGACGAGCATCACGTGCTCGCTGCGCTCCTTCGGATCGGCGAGCAGCTCCGCAGCGAGGGCGGTGTCCTCCTCCGGCGTGGCCCCCCGCGGCTTGGTGCCGGCGATGGGGTGCAGCACCGCGCGGCCTCCTGTCACGGTGACGAGCGCCTCCGGCGACGAGCCGACGACGTCGTACGGCGACTCCCGGCCCGCGAACCGCAGCAGGTACATGTAGGGCGACGGGTTCGTGGCCCGCAGGACGCGGTAGACGTCGAGGGCATCGACCTCGGTCCGCACCTCGAAGCGCTGGCTGAGGACGACCTGGAACGCGTCACCCGCGCGGATGTGCTCCTTCACCCGCTCGACCCCGTCGGTGTAGTCCTCCGGCGCGGTGCGACGGATGACATCGGGCCGTGCGTCCAGGTCGAGCGTGGCGACGCTCGGCGGGGTGGGCTCCGCGAGAGCCGCGGCCATGGCGTCGAGACGGGCCACGGCGTCGTCGTACGACGTCCCTGCCCCCTCCGGGAGCCGGACGACGTTGGCGATGAGAAGAACGGTCCCGTCCTGGTGGTCCAGAACAGCCAGGTCGGTCGCGAGCATCATCCCGATCTCGGGCATGCCGAGCTCGTCAGGTGTGCGGTCCGGAAGGCGCTCGAGCCGTCGCACGGCGTCGTAGGCGACGTAGCCGACGAGTCCGCCGGTGAACGGCGGCAGGCCCTCGGTGCGCGGCGACCGCAGCATCGCGTCGGCCTGGCGCAGCGCCTCCAGCGGGTCGTCGCTCGTCGTGGGCAACCCGTCGCCGAGCCAGAGCGCCCGGCCGTCGCGCTCGGTGAGAACAGCAGCGCAGCGCACACCGACGAACGAGTAGCGCGACCACGACCTGCCCTGCTCCGCAGACTCCAGCAGGAAGGTCCCCGGTCGGTTGCCGGCCAGCTTGCGGTAGATGCCGACCGGCGTCTCGCCGTCGGCGAGCAGGCGTCGCGTGACCGGGACGAGTGGCGCGGCGAGGGCCTCGAAGGCGTCGCGGGACGGGGTTGTCTCACCCAGTCTCATGGGGACCGCCTCACGGAGCCCCGACGGTGGCCGGCAGGACGGCGGCGTCGAAGCAGGTCCGGTCACCGGTGTGACAGGCGCCGCTGCCGACCTGGTCCACCTTGACGAGCAGGCTGTCCCCGTCGCAGTCGAGGGCGACCGACTTGACCCACTGCTGCGACCCGGAGGTGTCGCCCTTGACCCAGTACTCCTGCCGGCTGCGGGACCAGTAGGTGCAGCGACCGGTCGTCAGGGTGCGGTGCAGGGCCTCGTCGTCCATCCAGCCGACCATCAGCACCTCGCCGGTGTCGTGTTGCTGGGCAACGGCGACGACGAGCCCGTCGCGGTCGCGCTTGAGCCTGCCGGCGATCGCGGGGTCGAGGTCGGTGGGGCGGACGGCGCTGGTCATGGCGCCATGATCCCAGAGAGTCAGGCCGGCGGCGTCGAGACGGGCAGCCGGAGCACGAGCGGGCCTGCGAGGGCGAGTGCGACTCCGACCAGGCCGAGCGACCCGAGGGCGACGGGCAACGACGTGGCAGCGCTGACCAGCCCGACGACGGGCGGGCCGACCAGGAACCCGATGTAGCCGAGGGTCGACACGGCACCGAGAGCCGCGCCCTGCCGACCCTCCTGGCTCCGGCTGCCGACGGCGGAGAACAGGGTGGGGGCGAGCACGCTGGTCCCGGCACCGGCCACAGCGACACCGGCCAGCGCGAGGACCGGCACCGGTGCGACGGCGAGCAACACCGCGCCGGCGGCCACCGCAACGCCCCCGACCCGCATCACGGTCGTCTCTCGGTGACCTCTCCCGAGCAGGTGGCTCCCGAAGCGGCCGGCAGTCATCGCAGCGGCGAACAGCCCGGGGCCCAGGCCGCTGACCCAGGGCGGTGCGCCGAGCCCGCGCTCGAGCTGCAGGGCGCTCCACGACTGCAGCGCGTCCTCGACGAGGAAGGACGCGGCGACCAGCGCACCGATGCAGAGCAGGACCAAGCCGAGACGAGATCGCGCTGGTGGGCTGTCCTCGCGAAGCGGCCGTCGGTACGCCGGCTGCAGGAGACCGGCCGCAATCACGATGAGGGCGACCACCGGCAGCACCTGCGCCGGCCCTGCGCCGGCGCTCCGGGCGAAGCCGGTCCCGACGCTGCCGACGAGCGTGCCGGCCGAGAAGACCCCGTGGACCGCCGACATGAGCCGCGCGGACTCGACCCGCTCCCATGCCGCCGTGGCCGTGTTGATGACGACGTCCAGGAACCCGGTGGTCAGGCCGACCAGGACGAACACCAGGACGAGGACGATCCCGCTGTGTGCCACGGCCGGCAGCACAGTGACCAGGCCGAAAGCGATGAGCCCCATCCGGACCAGCCGACCGGCGCCGAGCCGATCGACGAGGCGCCCGGCCACCGGCATGGCCGGCAGCGCTGCGACCGCGATGGCCGCGAGCGCCAGGCCGAGCTGGCCGTCACTGAGATGCGCCTGCGCCTTGATGGCCGGCAGCAGCGAGGACCACGCCCCCCAGAAGACCCCGAAGACACCGAAGGCGAGGAGCAGCCCGCGCTTCTCACGCCTTGCCGTCATTACCTGCTCTGCGACATCCACGAAGCGTGCAGCCGCGCGTAGACGCCGTCGACCGCGACGAGCTCGGCATGCGAACCGCGCTGCACCACGACGCCCTCGTCGACGACGAGCACCTCGTCGGCGGCCTCGGCCGTGGACAGCCGGTGCGCGATGGAGATCGTCGTGCGCCCGCGGGTCAACGAGTCGAGAGCTCGGTTCAGGCGCACCTCCGTCGCCGGG
>JAVXVI010000307.1:0-2661 GCA_032230005.1 Actinomycetota bacterium
GGATCGCGAAGCTGACCGAGGGTGGTCATCAGCCCGGTCTCGGCACGGTGCTCGTCGGCGACGACTCGGCCAGCGCCGGCTACATCCGGATGAAGCAGGAGAAGGCGACCTCGCTCGGCTTCACCTCCCCGCACATCCACCTGCCGCCGGACTGCACCCAGGCCGACCTGGTCGGGGCGATCCGGTCCATGAACGACGACGCGTCCGTCGACGGGATGCTGGTGCAGCACCCGGTGCCGCCGCACCTCGACTACGAGTCGGCGCTGCTGGAGATGGACCCCGACAAGGACGTCGACGGGCTGCACCCTGTCAACATGGGCCGGCTCGCCCTCGGGATGCCGGGGCCCGTGCCCTGCACGCCGGCGGGTATCGAGGCGCTGCTCGCCTTCCACGAGGTGTCGATCTCCGGCCGTGAGGTCTGCATCCTCGGTCGAGGTACGACTCTCGGCCGCCCCCTCGCCCTGCTGCTCACCCAGAAGCGCCCCACGGCCAACGCCGCCGTCACCGTCGTGCACACCGGCGTCCCCAACTGGGACGACTACACCCGGCGGGCCGAGATCGTCGTTGCCGCAGCCGGCGTACCCGGGATCCTGCAGCCGGCGCACATCACCCCTGGCGCCGTCGTCGTGGGCGGCGGGGTCCGTTACGAGGGCCGCAAGCTCCTGCCCGACGTCGACGAGGCCTGCAACGACGTGGCCGGCGCGATCACGCCGCGCGTCGGCGGCGTCGGCCCGACCACCGTGGCGATGCTCCTGCGCAACTGCGTCGAAGCCGCCGAACGCGCCGCCAGCCGCTGAGCGCTAGCCGGCGCGGCGGACGTCGGCGTCGGAGTCGGTGGGGAGCGGGCGTACGACGCCGGCGCTGATCACCTCGTTGGCGAGCCGGGCTCGCCGGTTGACGCCCTCCGCGATCCGGAACTTCTGGTACAGCCGCAGCAGGTGCTGCTTCACCGCCGCCTCGGTCACGACCAGCTCGTCGGCGATGTCCTTCGCCGTCGCCGGCGCGACGAAAGCGTCCTGCTGCAGGGCCGGCCGGCACAGCGCCGTCAGCACCTCCACCTCGCGGCGCGTGAGGTCGGGCGCCGAGATCCGCCGCAGCTCGACCGTGTCGTCGGTGTCCGGCTGCGCGGCGATGCCGGCGACCCGCGTCCGCGCCACCCCGAAGGACAGCACGTCACCGTCGGTCAGCACCCGGCGGCCGATGGGGCGGCCGTTGACGCGGGTGCCGTTGACCGACAGGCCGAGGTCGGAGACGTAGACGTGGTCACCGCGGCGCACGATCTCGGCGTGCAGGCGCGACACCGACGGGTCCTCGAGGGAGATGTCGACGCCGCCGCCGCGACCGACGGTCGTCACGTCCTCGCGCAGCTCAAAGACCTCGCCGGTCTCCTCCAGGCGGAGGTGAGGCGTGTCCACGAGGTGATCTCCTCCACAGGAAGCGGGCTCAGGCGCGGCGGTCAGGTCGACGTGTCCTTCACGTCCGTACCCCCTGACCTCGACATAACACCCCCGGTAGGGTCCGCAGGGTGGCGAGCGAGGCAGATCGCGTACCCCTTGCCGACCTGCGTCCCGAGCTCGATCCCACGCACCTCGCGGTCAGCCGGTGGCCGGTCGACTGGCGCCCGCCCAGCGTGCCTCGCGGCTTCAGCGCGCTGGTCGTCGACACCGACGAGGTGACCCTGGTCTGCAGCGAGGAGCAACTAGCGGAGTACGACGGCGAGCTGCGCGACCAGGTGGAGGTCGGCTGGCGGCGGGTGACCTTCGCCGGGCCGCTCCCTTGGGAGCAGGTGGGCTTCCTCGCCGACGTGGCCGGCCGGCTGGCAAACGCCCAGATCCCGTTCACCAGCCTGTCGGGGTTCACCACCGACCACGTCCTGGTCCGCGCTGCCCAAGCCGACCTCGCCGTGAGCGTGCTGCGCGGCGAGCAGCCGCCCGAGCCGCGGCCGGGGACGACCAACCCGTGAAGGAGATCCCCGCGCTGGCGGTCCTGGCTGTGGTTGCCGCTGGTCTCGTCATGGTCGCGCTCGTCAGCAAGGTCTTCGGCTTCGACGGCTGGCGGGCCGGTGCCTTCGTCGTCGGGCTGGGCCTGCTGCTCGCGGCCGGGTTGCGGCTCACGCTGCGCGAGCGACAGGCCGGGTTCCTCGTCGTACGCAGCCGGGGTTTCGACGCCGCCGTCCTCCTCGTCCTCGGCTTCGCGCTCGTCGCCCTCGCCAACACGATCCCGGGGCCCACCGGCTGACGCCGCTCTCGTAGGCTCGCTTCAGGCATCCTCGAAGAAGCGGAGCAGCTCCCCATGGCACGTTCGGCCCCTGTCACCGTCACCGTCACCGGCGCCGCCGGCCAGATCGGCTACGCCCTGCTGTTCCGCGTCGCGTCCGGCCAGCTGCTCGGCCCGGACGTGCCCGTGCAGCTGCGGCTGCTCGAGATCGAGCCGGCGCTGAAGGCCGCCGAGGGCACCGCGATGGAGCTCGACGACTGCGCGTTCCCCCTGCTCGCCGGGATCGACATCACCGCCGACGCGAAGGCGGCGTTCGACGGCGTCAACGTCGCGCTGCTGGTCGGCGCGCGACCGCGCACGGCCGGCATGGAGCGCGTTGACCTGCTCAGCGCCAACGGCGGCATCTTCAAGCCGCAGGGGTAGGCGATCAACGCCGGCGCCGCC
>JAVXVI010000308.1:0-9758 GCA_032230005.1 Actinomycetota bacterium
TCGTGTACGGCGCCGGCAAGACGACCAGGCAGGTCCTCGACCTGGTCGCCCGGCTGGTCGGCGACCGTCCGGCGCTCGTCACCCGGGCAGCTCCCGACACCGTGGAGGCGCTGCGGTCGTCGTACGACGATGTCCTGGTCGACGGCGGCACGGTCGCCATCGGCGGGCTGCCCGAGCCCCGTGGCTGCGTCGCGGTCATCGCGGCCGGGACCAGCGACGGCCCGGTCGCGGCCGAGGCGGCGCTCACCGCACGGGCGTTCGGGGCCGGGGTGGAGCGGGTCGACGACGTCGGGGTGGCCGGCCTGCATCGCCTGATCGCGGCCCGGCCGGCTCTCGACCGGGCGGACTGCCTGGTCGTCGTCGCCGGCATGGAGGGTGCCCTTCCCTCGGTGATCGGCGGGCTGGTCGGGACGCCGATGGTCGCGGTCCCGACGTCGGTGGGCTACGGCGCATCGTTCGGCGGCTTGGCCGCGCTGCTGGCGATGCTCAACTCCTGCGCGCCAGGGGTGTCGGTCGTCAACATCGACAACGGCTTCGGGGCCGGTGTCTTCGCAGCGAGGGTCGCGCGGCGGATGACGAGGCCGGCATGACGATCGGCTGGTTCGACTGCTCTGCCGGGGCCAGCGGCGACATGCTGCTCGGCGCACTCGTCGATGCCGGTGCGCCACTGCCTGTCGTGCAGGCTGCGGTCGACGCAGTCGGAGTCGAGTCAGTGGCCCTGCGGGTGGAGGCGGTGATCCGCGGTGGCCTCGGCGCGACGCGGGTGCACGTCGAGACGGCAGACACCACGGCCCATCGGACCTGGCGTGACGTGCGCTCGCTTCTTGACCGCGCCGACCTCGACCCTGACGTGCGTTCGACGGCGCTACAGGTCTTCGCCCGTCTCGCTGCCGCCGAGGCCGCCGTCCACCGGGTGGCCCCCGAAGACGTGCACTTCCACGAGGTCGGCGCTCTCGACGCCATCGCCGACGTCGTCGGTGTCGCCGCTGCTCTGCATGCACTGCAGCTCCAGGCGATCTCCGCCTCTCCACCGGCACTCGGGTCAGGCACCACGCGAAGCGCCCACGGACCCGTCCCGGTGCCGGCGCCCGCCGTCCTCGAGCTGCTTCGCGGGCTGCCGGTGACGGCCGGCGTCGCGTCGCACGAGATGACGACGCCGACGGGTGCCGCGCTGCTCGCGACGATCGTCACGAGCTGGGGGCCGCTCCCGCCCATGCGCATCTCGCACGTGGGCAGCGGCGCCGGCAGTCGCGACCCGGCCGAGGTCGCCAACGTCCTGCGGCTCGTCCTCGGTCAGCCGTCCGCAACTCCCGCGGAGACGGTGCTGCTGCTGGAGACCAACGTCGACGACCTCGACCCACGACTGTGGCCGGCCGTCCTCCAGCACGTGCTCGACGCGGGCGCCAACGACGCGTGGCTGACACCGATCCTGATGAAGAAGGGCCGGCCGGCCCACACCCTTTCCGTGCTCTGCACCGACGCCGTCGTCAACGACGTGCAACGGGTGATGTTCCGCGAGACGTCCACCATCGGCCTGCGGACGCAACGCGTGTGCAAGCTCGCCCTGGACCGGACAGAGACGGCGGTCGACGTCGACGGACAGCGCGTGCGGGTGAAGATCGCCGTCCACGAAGGCGAGGTGGTGAACACCAACCCGGAGTATGACGACGTTGTCGCGGCCGCCGAGGTGCTCGGTCGTCCGGTCAAGACCGTGCTGCAGCAAGCCGCCGCGAGCGCTCAGACGGCGAGGAAGAACGCGAGCGCGCCCGACTCGGCCGACAGCGGCACGGCGACCACGTCGTAGGTGACGAGCTCACCGCTCGTCGCCGAGCGCAGCCGCAGCAGGCCGCGCGCCAGCCCACCGGTGGCGAGGGCCCGCAACGGCGGCACCGAGCGTTCCGGGTCGGCCTCCGGTGCGGCGCACGAGGTGAAGTCGACGGCCGTGACGAGGTCGGAGAACTTCGCCCCGACGGCGCGTGTCGCCGTCGTACCCAGGACCGCGCCGGCCGGTGCGCTCGCCGCAAGGACGCGACCGTCCCGGTCGAGAAGGAGGCAGGCCTCCGTCGACGCCTGCACCGCGGGCAGCCAGACTCCGATCGGGCCCGTCTCGTGCGCATGGAGGTCGAGCGTGCGAGCGACCGCCGGCGGCACCGAGTCCTGCAGCCGGCGCAGCGGCATGATCAGCCTGGAACCCTTGATCGCGCTCATCGTGCCGCCACCAGCTCCCGCATCCCCGCGGCGAGCGGGCGGCTGGTCCAGCCGAGCTCGTCACGCGCCTTCTTAGCGCTCGCCCAGAAGGTCACGCCGTCGGACGAGCTGAGCACCTCGCGCAGGTTCGGCGGGAAGCCCAGCGGCGGGCCGACGACGCGGCCCAGCGGAGCAACGGCGCGCACCAGAGCAGTCGGCAGCGTGAATCGCGGCGCCCGCCGGCCCGCCGCCGCTGCCAGCTCAGCGACCAGCTCGCGCATGCGCACGGGCTCGCCGGCGAGGACGTAGCACTCACCGGGCACGCCGTCGTCGAGAGCCTTGAGGACGCCGGCCGCGACGTCGTCGCGGTGCACCGGTGTCACGCCGAAGTCGGGGAAGGGCAGCGCGGGCAGCTTGCCGTCGAGGAAGCGGCCGAGCATGTCCCCGACAGTGCTCGGATCGCCGGGCCCGTAGACGAGACCGGGCTGCACCGTGACCAGCGGCAGGCCACGCGCCGCGATCTCGTGCGCCCGACGGTGCGCGAGCACCTTCGTCTCCTCGTAGACCGAGGTGTAGCTGCCGTCGTCAGGCCGCACCCAGCCCTCGTCCGCGACGTGCCCTGCCGTGTTGCCGAAGACAGCAACCGTCGAGATGTAGACGGCTCGCCGTACCCCCGCTGTGAGAGCGGCTCCGAGAACCCGCTCCGTCCCGCAGACGTTGACGTCGATCATCGACCCGCGTCGCTCGGCGGGGACGCCGACCTCGTAGACAGCAGCGCCGTGGATGACCGCATCCATGCCTCGACAGGCCTCGGTCAGCGCCGCTTCGTCGGACAGGTCACCGGCGACGAGCTGGCAGCCGAGAGCCTCGAGAGCGGCGGCCTTCGGCGGCGTGCGGACCAGGGCCCGCACCTCGTCACCGCGAGCGCGCAGGAGCCGCGCGACCTCGCCGCCGATGAAACCGGTCCCCCCGGTCAGGAACACACGCACAAGGAGTCACTCTAGAGATCGGAGGGCCTCACGTCCTGCCCCGTTTGTGACCCCAGTCGGCGCCGGACGGCCTAGCGCGAATGCCGCATATGCCACGTTGCCGCAGGAATTACCCGCGGCTGGTCATCGTGTAGCGCAGCCGAGCCATGCCGTTCTCGGCCGCGGGGTTGATCCCGGTCTCCTCGAACAGCGCGCCCACCCGGTCGGCGAAGACGGCGGGATCCCAGCGACTTCCGCCGTTGTCGATGACGGCCTCGCTGGTGAACGGCCGGTACAGCTCGACGGCGTCGCCCTGCACGCCGAACACCTTGCCGCTGATGTGCGCGGCCGCGTCACTGCACAGGAACGCGACGAAGGGCGCGACGTTGTCGGGGTGCCAGAAGTCGAAGCCCTCCGTTGCCGTCTCGAGCTTGTCGCCGTACGCGCCCTGCGTCATGCGGGTCCGCGCGGCCGGGCAGATCGCGTTGACGGTGATGCCGTTCTTCCACGTCTCCTGCGCGACGATCTGCGCGAACGCCGCGATGCCGGCCTTCGCCGCGCCGTAGTTGCTCTGACCGAAGTTGCCCAGGATCCCGCTGGTGCTTGCCGTGCAGACGACGTGGCCGGGCTTGCCCTCGTCCCGCCAGTGGTTGATCGCGGCATGCGTCGGGGCGTAGTGCCCTCGCAGGTGCACCTGGATGACGGCGTCCCACTCCTCCGGCGTCATCTTCGCCAGCGTGCGGTCGCGCAGGATGCCCGCGTTGTTGACGAGCGCGTCGAGCCGGCCGAGCTCACTGATCGCCGTGCGCACGATCGACTGCGCGTTGTCGATCTCCGAGCAGTCACCGAGGTGGAGCACCGCTGCGCCCCCGGCCGCCGTGATCTCGTCGACGACGCTCTGCCCCGCCTCCTTGTCGACCTCGCCGACCACCACTCCGGCCCCTTGGGCCGCGAGCTCGATCGCCTCGCCGCGGCCGATGCCGCGCCCTGCGCCAGTGACGATCGCGACCTTGCCATCGAGAAGTCCCATGTCGGCGAATCTATCGACAGGTGCTTGACCCGGACGTGGCGGACCCCGACCGTCGGGGGATGCACCGGGGGCGGGTCCGCAGCAGCGTCGTCCTGGCGCTCGTCGGGTTCGGAGCTGTGCTCGGACTCGTGGTGGCGGGTCCGGCACAGGCCGCCTGCACCTCCTCGCGGGCAACCATCGGCTCGGTGACGCTCGCGCCGTCGGGCACCTCGTCCGACGTCGGGACCACGCACACGATCACCGCCACCGTCTCGGGACCGCCGGGCAACGGGTCGCCGGCCCCGCTGCCCAACGTGTGCGTCAGCTTCGACCAGAGCTCGGGACCCAGCACGGGCTGGCCGCGTACGGCGACGACCGGAGCGGATGGCACCGCCAGCGTCAGCTTCACCAGCTCCTCGACCGGCCAGGACGTGCTGTTCGCGCAGGCCTTCGGCTCCCAGACCGTGACCTCGAACCGGGTCACGCACACGTGGACCGCACCCCCTCCGCCTCCTCCGCCGCCCCCTCCGCCGCCGTCGCCTTCCCCGACACCACCGCCCGCCCCGTCGCCGACCAGCGCACCGACGACGCCACCGGCATCGCCGACGTTCGCACCGCCGACGTCCGGGCCACCCGCGACCGGGCCGCCCGCGTCGCCGACCGGTGCTGCGTCGACCCCGCCGGGCTCGTCGGCTAGCCCCGCGGCACCCGGTGCGTCGGCCTCCCCGGGCACCGTGCCCGGTGCGACTGCGGTCCCTGGCGTCTCCGCACCGCCGGGCGGATCGCCGGGCCCATCCGGTGCTCCCGGGTCGTCGTCGACGCCGCCATCTCCCGGCTCCCCGGCCGTCGCCCTTGACCACCCGTCCGCACTGCCGGGCGGCAGCGTCGGGCTGTCGGGGCAGGGCTGCCCGGCCGGGTCTGACGTGCAGCTGACGTTGGGCGGCGCGGCCGTCGGCACGACGGTCGCCGACGCGACGGGCCGGTTCGTTGCGAAGCTCGCCCTGCCCGACCTGCCGATCGGGCGCTACGCGGTGGACGTCAGCTGCGCCGCCGTACGCGCGACTGTCCCCATCGACCTCGTGGTCGCGAGCTCCGGGCCCATCGCGGGCTCGCTCGCGGCCACGGCGAGCTCCATCCTGCTGTTCTTCGTGCTGCTCGCCGGGATGCTCCTCTACCGCGACCAGGGGGTGCGGCGCCGCGCCGCTGCCGAGGGTGACGAGGACGCCGACGACCTCGACACACCTCGTTAGTCCCGCGCAACACGGGGCACACATTTGGAGCCCACCTGCGCGGCAACGACGCCGCCCTGCTGCCCGAAGGAGTGCCGGCCATGACCCCTCCGGCGTCGAGCCCAACCACCCTGCCGACGACCGGAAGCCCGACGAGGTCGTTGTACGACGCCCTGCGGGAAGGACTGCGGGGGGACGGCGCCGGCTTGTCCACGCTGCCGGTGGGCATCGACCGCCGCGACCGCTTCCTCAGCCTCCTCACGATCTACGACCTGCACACAGCTCCACTCGAGGTGGTCGGCGACGTCGTCCACCTCCAGGGGCATCCGGCGGTCGCCGCGCTCAAGCACCGGCTCGAGGCCGACTGGCTGGCCGAGCTGGAGCTGGCGTGGATCGAGGCGGGGCACCTGTCCGACGCCGACGATCCCGAGCGCGTGGTCATGGCGATGCGGGCCGTCGCGGCGCGTGATCGCCTTCCGGCCGCGTACCGCTGGCTGGCCAAGGACGCGAGCTGGGACGAGGTCGTGCACTTCCTCGCTCTCGAGGGCGGGCCGGACGGTGGGTTCGACGACCTTGTCGCGGTCTGCCAGCTCGGGCTGGCCGGCAGCGCCAAGCTCGAGCTCGCCAAGAACTACTGGGACGAGATGGGCAACGGTGACCAGGACCGCGTGCACACCGTCCTGCACGAGCGACTCGTCGACGCCGTCGCGATGCCCCGCATCGCTCGCGAGGAGCAGCCGGTGGAGGCACTCGAGCGCGCTGCTCTCGGCGGCCTGCTGGCAACCAACCGGTGGCTGCAGCCGGAGATGCTCGGCGCGCTGGGGCTGCTCGAGCTGCAGGCGGGGCCGCGCTGTCGCCTCGTGCTGCAGGCGTTCGACCGGCTGGGCGCGCCGGCGGCGGCCTACCCCTTCTACATCGAGCACGCCGAGGTCGACCCGGTGCACGGCAAGGACTGGATGGACAAGGCCGTGATCCCGACCGTCGCGCAGCGGCCCGATTGGGGACCGCGCATCGTCAAGGGCGCGTGGTGGCGCTCGTCGATCAACCTGACGTTCTTCGAGGCACTGCGGCTGGACCTGGTCGGCGAGCAGGCGGCCTGAGCAGCTGGCGTCAGCCGGCGTCGGCGAGGACCTGCGTGACCGGTGAGGTGCGTACGACGTCGAAGTGCAGCACCCGGCCGCGCTCAGCGCGGCCGACGAAGAACACCAGCGGCGATCCCGTCCGGGCCGGCGACATCCGGTCGAAGGAGCACCAGGCACCGGGCAGGGCGCCGGCCGCGTCGGCGAGCCTGCGGTAGCGGCGGGCGTCTTCGCGGACCTCGTACGCGCCGTTCGTCGTGTGGATGACCACGTCCCACCTCCTCGTCCCGTCGGTCTGCCCCCAGGCGGCCAGGGCATGCGTCCTTCCGAGGAGGATCGGCAGGGCGGTGGACGATCTTGACGGGTCAGACCCGGGCGTAGCTGTCCAAGAGGGAGTAGAGCGACTCGCCCTTGTCGTCCCCGGCGGCGCGCACCAGCAGTGTCGCCCCTGGGTGCGCGGCGGCCACCGCAGCCACGGTGTCCGCGAGCACACGTCCGCGACGACGGCCCTCGAAGCCGGCGACGAGAAGGTCCCCGGGAGCGACTGCCCACGCGTCAGTGCTTGCGATCCGGATCGACGCAGGGACCCCGGCGGCCCGCAGCCGCTCGAGCAGTCCGCCGAGCCGTCTGCCCTCCCGGCGATCCCCGACATCGATCAGCTCCAGCGGAGCTCCGGTCCGACGGGTCAGCCGGACGGCCTGCTCGATCGCAGCGAGGCCGTCGTCACCGGGGCCGACGAGGACCGCGACGAGCGACCCTTCCGTCGGAGCCACGCCACCGACGTCCATGACGACGGCGCAGTCGATGTCCGCGAGCAACCGATCGGCCAGCTTCACCCCCGTCGCATCGGCCGCGTCGACGCGCACCAGCAGCGCATCGGCCTCCACGGCGATGGACTGCGCGAGCAGGTCGCGTGCGGGATCGTCGGAGAACTGCGACCGCGCGACCGCCTTGGCGCCACGATCCGCCGCCCGGTGCACGAGGTCCTGCGATGCGCCGAACGACGCCGCGATCGACATGAGCTCGCCGGACAGCCCGGCGCCGACCTCGACCTTCTTCATCGGCTTGTCGAACCGGGAGAGCACGAGCTCGCTGGGCCGCTCCGAGCCGAGCAGCGCGACACCGGTGTCGACGATGCTCTCGGCACGAGGGTCGCGCTCGCCACCTGACGTCTCCGGCACCAGGGCGAGGACCCGGTAGGCGTCGACGAGCCCGAGCGCAGCCCGCTCCGCCTCCGCGATGTCGCGCGCCAGGAGCTTGTCCGGGTAGACCAGCCGGAGCAGGGGCTCGGTGATGACCGTCGTGAAGATGGCCATCAGCACGAGGATCGTGAACAGCTGCTTGTCCAGGACACCGACCGCGAGCCCGATGTTCAAGATGACGAGCTCGGTCAGGCCGCGGGTGTTCATCAGCACGCCGATGGCCGCGGCCTTGCGGTTGCGGATCCCCAGACCGCGAGCAGCCGCGGCGGCGCCGACGAACTTCCCGGTGCAGGCGACCGCGAGCACGGCGAGCAGCTCGCCGACGCCGGATGCGCCGAGGCCGCGCACGTCGACGTTGAGACCGGTGGCGATGAAGAAGACGGGCAGCAGCAGCAGGACGCTGACCTGCTCCAGCTTCTCCAAGATCTCGTGGAACAGCTTCTGGCTGTTCTCCCGCGGCATCACGACGCCGAAGACGAACGCGCCGAAGATCGAGTGGATGCCGATGCGATCGGTGAGGTAGCTGCAGAGCAGGAACCCGACGAGCACGACGGCCAGGATGTTCGGCGTGAGCCGGCCGGCCCGCTCGTAGGCAGTGACGAGCCGTCTGAGCTGCGGGCGAACGACGAGGAACATGAACGCGACGAACGCGAGCGACTCCCCAAGGATCAGCGGCAGCCCGAGAGCCCCGGTCGCCGCGACGACGGCGAGGACGACGGCGAGCATGCTCCAGGCGAGGATGTCGTCGACGGCCGCGCAGGCAAGAGTGATGGCGCCGATCTCGGTGCGGTACATCCCGCGTTCGGTGAGGATGCGCGCGAGCACCGGGAACGCAGTGACGGACATGGACGCGCCGATGAAGAGCGCGAACGGCAGGAAGTCCACCTTCTTGCCGGCCACGACGCCGTGGTTGTGGTGCAGGTAGACCGCGAGCCCGATGCCCATCGCGAACGGCAGGACCACGGACGCGAGCGAGATCGTCGCGGCGATGCGCTCCTTGCCGCGGATCAACGCGACGTCGAGCTCGAGGCCGACGATGAACATGAAGATGATGAGGCCGAGCTGCGCAACGACCCGCAGGAACGGCCTGACGTCGAGCGGGAACAGGTGCGTCGGCAGGTCGCCCGGCAGGGTTCCCAGCAGCGACGGCCCGAGGGCGATGCCCGCGATGATCTCGCCGACCACCGCCGGCTGCCGCAGCCGGCGGAACAGCATGCCCATCAGCCGCGCGACGACCACGATGACAGCGATGTCGAGGAAGACGAGGGCGGCGATCTCGTCGGGTGTGTGCACCGGCAATGCCACGCGGGCCCCCCGACCTCTCCGCGCTGTCGCGCCGGACGCAGGTTAGTGGCGCCCGGTGGCGCGCGGGCCCGGTTCGACGAAAAGCAGACGACCGTCGTACGACGGAGCATGCTGGCCGATCTGAGGGACGCTGGCCTGGAGGCACCATGCAGGGGATCGCCGACTACCGCTTCGTCCGAGCGCTGGGCGAGGGCAGCCACGGCACCTTCTACCTCGCCGTTCCACCGCCCCGTCTGGGCCTGTCGGTCGAGCACGTCGCGGTCAAGGTGCTCGCTGGGGCCACGGACGAGGAGGCCGTACGGCGGACGACCCGCGAGCTGCGAGCGTTCGCCTCCGCGCAGTCGCCGTACCTCGTCACGCTGTTCGACGCCGGTCAGCAGGACGGCAGCTTCTTCTACTCCATGGAGTACTTCCCGATGGGATCGCTGGCCGAGCCGGCCAGGCTACTGAAGCCGAGCGAGGTGCTCGTAGCGGTGTCGCAGGCGGCGCTCGCGGCACACGCGCTGCACGAGTCCGGCGTGGTCCATCGCAGCATCAAGCCGGAGAACGTCCTGCTGCAGGAGGACGGTGCCCGGCTGTCCGACCTGGGACTGGCGCAGGCCCTCGCTCCCGGCCAGACCGTGACGGGGCTCGGCCCGATCGGCGCGGTGGAGTACGTCGAGCCGGCCATCCTGCTCGGGCAGCGCGGGTCGCGCGCCTCCGACGTCTGGTCGCTCGGGGTCACGCTGCATCGCGCACTCACGGGTGTGGGCGTGTACGGCGACCTGCCGGCCAACGAC
>JAVXVI010000309.1:0-4836 GCA_032230005.1 Actinomycetota bacterium
TGCCGTCGAACAGCGCCCGCATGTCGCCGATGTGGCTGACCGGGACGCCGACCTTGCCGACCTCGCCCCGAGCGAGCTCGCTGTCGGGGTCGTAGCCGGTCTGGGTCGGCAGGTCGAAGGCGACCGACAGGCCGGTCTGACCCTTCGCGAGGTTGGTGCGGTAGAGCTCGTTGCTCTTCGTCGCTGACGAGTGCCCCGCGTAGGTCCGCATCACCCACGGCTTGTCTGCGGGTCTGCGACCCGACGCACTGCCCCGCACGGTCATCATCCGTCCCTCGCTCGGCCTGGCCGAAGTCTAGGCCGCGGCGATCAACCGCCGAGCGTGAGATCGGGCACTCCCAGCGCTAGGCCACCGTGTGCAGGAGCCGCGCGGTGTCGTTGCGGGCGTCACCGACGATGCCCGCCGTCGAGCGCCGGACCAGGGCGGCGCGTACGGCGGAAGGCCTGTCCGTCGGGTGGGTCGACAGCCAGGCGGCAGCCGCGCCGGTCGCGTGCGGGGCCGCCATCGAGGTGCCGGACAGCGTCTGGGTCGCGGTGTCGCCGGTGGCCCAGTCGGAGGGGATGTCCACGCCCGGCGCGAACAGGTCGACGCAGTGCCCCCAGTTGGCCCACGCCGGCCGGACGTCGTTGCCGTCCGTGGCGCTGACCGTGATCGCGATGCCCGTCCGGGCCGGGCTGGTGCTGCAGGCATCGACCCCCTGGCCGCTCGCGTCGCCGTTGCCGGCAGCCGTGACGACGGTGATGCCGTCCCGGACGAGGGCGCGGACGGCGGAGTCGACAGCGGCGGACGGCGCGCCGCCGAGGCTGAGGTTGGCCACGGCGGGGTGACCGGTCGCGTGGTCGCGGACCACCCAGTCGAGGCCCTTGAGCACCCGCGAGACGGGACCGCCACCGTCGCAGTCGAGGACGCGGACGGCGATCAGGTGCGCCCGCTTCGCGACGCCGTAGCGCGAGCCGCCGACGATGCCCGCGACATGCGTGCCGTGCCCGTTGCAGTCGGTGGCGGGACCACCGTCGACCTCGTCGACGCCGCTGCGGACCCGGCCCGCCAGGTCGTGGGAGGTCAGCCGGATCCCGGTGTCCACGACGTAGACGTCCACCCCGTGCCCGTCCTCGGTCCACCGGTAGCTGCCGTCGAGCGGCAGCCGGCGCTGGTCGAGGCGGTCCAGCCCCCACGGCGCTGTGGTCTCGGCATGCGCCGTCAGCGGCGACAGGGGGGCGAGCAGGGCAGCGAGCAGGGCAAGGGCGACGACCACGCAGACCTCCGGGACGGGCGGCACCTGACTGGCGCCGCACCGCGACGGTCAGCCACGGACGTCCGCCGGGCGAGGCCGCAAGACCGATCTGGGGACCGCCGCGAGGGCGTCCACAGGGCTACTGAGCGGGCGTGACCACCGTGCGCAGGTTGCGCGGAGCAGGAGCCGGGTGGCAGCCGGCCGGGCGGCCCAGAGCAGCCAGCCCGGCACGGTCGCCCGCGCCGTACTGCGACTCGCTGTTGGTCGTCTGCGGGTACATCACCTGCGTCGGGTCCAGGACATGCCCGAGCCCGACGGCGTGCGCCAGCTCGTGCAGCAGCACCTCCCCCTCGGTGGCTCCAGGCCCGAAGCCGGCGGGCAGTGCGTGGTCCGCGTCGAGGGCCACCTGGCCGGTCACGATGGACCCGCCCTTCGGCCCCGGCAGCGCAACCGCGACGGTGACGCCGGCGACCCCGTGGCCCAGCCCGAGGTCGGTCTGGGCAGGCGGGAGCCAGCCGACGAGCAGCGGCGCCCACCGGTGGCCGTATCGGGCCGGCTGATAGGCCGCCCGCTGCTGCGACGGCAGCTCGTCGGTGTCGCCGTCGTCGACGAACACCATCCCGCTGGCCTTGGCCAGCCGCTTGAGCGCGGCGGCCAGGTCCGCGCGGCCGCCGGCCGGCTCCCACCGGGTCTGGACGACGTAGTGGATCGGGGTGCAGGGATCCCAGCGCGCCGGCCGGCCGAGGTCGTCGACGTAGGAGGCGCCCCATCCGGCTGACGCCGGCGCGGGGGTCGTGACCGCGTGCAGCGGCGACCCGCCGGCTGCCCTCGCGCGCTCGACGCTCACGACCGCGCCGATGCCGCTCAGCAGGAGGGCGACGACCAGGACGGGGAGCAGCAGCCGTGGTGCGCGGCGAGCCGGCAGGGGCGGCGCAGCAGGCCAACCGGGGACCGCCGGGGCTGCGGGCACGGGTAGGACCGGAGCAGCGAAGTAGCCCTCCCCGTCCACCTCCCGGCAATCGGCGGAAACGCGACGGGCCTGAAGCCCTACGCCGCGCTGCTGCTGAAGCGCAGCACGCGGTCCAGGCGGGTGAGGAACAGCAGCCGCCCCACCGGGGCAGGCACGTCGCGCAGCACGAGGGTCCGCCCCGCGCGGCCGGCGCGGCGGTGCGCACCCACCAGGACGCCGAGGCCCGTGGCGTCAACGGCGTCCAGCGAGGCGAGGTCGATCACGAGGTCACCCTGGCCGGTGGCGACGGCGTCCGCAAGGGCCATGCGCACGTCTGCAGCGGCATGGACGTCCAGGCGGCCGGTCAGGTGCACGACCTGACCTGGCTCGACGGACTCCAGCGCGAACTCGCTCATGGCCTCTCCCGGTGTGGGTTGCTCCCCAGGGAAGACGCGGGGGAAGGGCGTCCGGTTGCCTGCTTCGTGTCACAGATCGGCGTCGGTGTCCGGTAGGCGCGCCGTACCCCGCGGGGCGGCCCAGCGTGAGAAGGGGCAGACTGACCGTGTGCTGGCCTCGAGCGCTCACTACTGGGCCGGCTCCGCCGTGGCCCTGGGTGCCCTCGGCCTGATCGTGCTCATCTGCCGCTGGGTGTTCGCGGCGCCGCCGCGCTCGACCCCTGCGGCGGCCCCCGACCGGGGCGACTTCGGCCTGCTCGTCCCGATCACCGTCGTCCGCACGCGGGACGACGCGCAGATGCTGCGCGGCGTCCTGCTGCAGGCCGGGATTCGCGGCACGGTCGCCGACGCCCCCGGCGGGTTCGCCGTGCTGGTGTTCCGCGACGACGCGTCGCGGGCTCGCGACCTGGTCCGCTCCTAGAAGGGGAGCTCGTCCTCGACGGGCTCCCGGCGCACGTCCGCGCCCAGCGCCACCAGCGACTCGACGAAGCCCTCGTAGCCCCGGTCGATGTGATGCACGTCGGCGACCTCCGTGACGCCGTCCGCGACCAGGCCGGCCAGCACCAGGGCAGCCCCGGCCCGGATGTCGTGCGCGCGAACGGGGGCGCCTGACAGGCGCTCACGGCCGCGTACGACGGCGTGGTGCCCGTCGGTGCGGACGTCCGCCCCGAGCCGGGCCAGCTCGTTGACGAACATCCAGCGGGCCTCGAAGACGTTCTCGGTGACCATCGCCGTGCCGTCGGCGACGGCGTTGAGCGCCAGCACCATCGGCTGGAGATCGGTCGGGAAGCCGGGGTAGGGCAGCGTCACGACGTCGACCGCCCGCGGTCGCCCGTCCATGGTGACGCGGAAGCCGTCCAGATCCGGCGCGACCCGGGCGCCGGCCATCGTCAGCTTGTCCAGGGCGATCTCCAGGTGCTCGGCCCGGCCGCCGCGCACGTAGACGTCACCCTGGGTGAGGGCGGCCGCCATCGCCCAGGTGCCCGCGACGATGCGGTCCGGCAGCGTGCGGTGCTCCACCGGGACCAGCCGCTCGACGCCTTCGATGACCAGCGTGCTCGTGCCGATCCCGTCGATGGAGGCGCCCATCGCGACCAGGAACTCACACAGGTCCACGATGTCGGGCTCGCGGGCCGCGTTGTCGATCGTGGTCGCGCCCTTGGCGAGCACGCTGGCCATCAACAGGTTCTCGGTGGCGCCGACGCTCGGGAAGTCCAGCCAGACGGCAGCGCCGGTGAGCCGCGGAGCGGTCGCGATGAGGTAGCCGTGCTCGCTCTCGATGTGCGCACCCAGCTTCACCAGGCCGGCGATGTGGAAGTCCAGCCCGCGCGACCCGATGGCGTCGCCGCCGGGCAGGGCGACCTTCGCCTCGCCGCAGCGCGCCACGAGCGGACCCAGCACCGCGATGGACGCGCGCATCCGTCGTACCAGGTCGAAGTCCGCCTCGAGCCCCAGCTGAGCGGGCACGTCGATGGTCACCGTGCCGGGGCCTCGGGTCACCGTGCAGCCGAGCCGGCGCAGCACCTCGCTCATGATCGAGACGTCCAGGATGTCCGGGACTGCGGTGAGATGCGTCCGGCCCTCGGCCAGGAGCGACGCCGCCATGAGCTTGAGGACGCTGTTCTTGGCGCCGGTCACCGTGACCTCGCCGGCCAGCCGGGCACCGCCTACGACGACGAAGCGCTCCATCCCGGCAGTCTAGGGAGAGCAACCTTTCCGGTGCGGGAGGCGTCTTCCCCGTCGTACCGCGACTTCTGAGGGGGAAAGCAGTGACCGAGCAGGGGCCGGCCCACGACGGACGGGCAGCCTTTCGCGCCTATGTGGCGGCGCGCTCGCCGGCCCTGCTGCGGACGGCCTACCTGCTCACGGGCAACCGGGCCGACGCGGAGGACCTGCTGCAGACCGCCCTGGCCAAGACCTACCTGGCGTGGGACCGGATCCGCGAGCGCGATGCCATCGATGCCTACGTACGACGGGTCATGGTCAACACGCAGACGTCGTGGTGGCGGCGGCGCAAGGTCGACGAGTTCCCCACCGACGATGTGCCCGAGCGAGCCGGCTCGCGGGACGCGACTGACGACCTCGCCCTCCACGACGCGCTCTGGACGGCGCTCGCCGAGCTGCCGAAGCGGCAGCGGGCCATGGTCGTCCTGCGCTACTACGAAGACCTGTCCGAGGCCGAGACCGCCCACGTGCT
>JAVXVI010000310.1:0-3431 GCA_032230005.1 Actinomycetota bacterium
GCGATGTCGCCGATGACCTGCTCGACCTCGTGCTTGCCGCCGGGTGCGGGTACGACGACGCGGCGCAGGTGCGCCGACAGGTCGAGGTGGGCGTCCTCGACCCACACGGGGTGGTGGAGCTGCAGCGGCACCTTCTGGATGCGCCGGCGGAACGGCGGCAGCAGGTGCAGCCGCTCCCCGAGACCGGCCGCGAAGGCCTCGAAGCTGTAGCCGCCAGGCACCGAGGAGACGTCGAGGTACGACACCTTCAAGGTGTGCATGTGCTGGGTGGGCGTCTCCATGTAGAGGAAGCCGGCGTCCACTCCCGGCAGCCGCTCGGCCACGTCACCCCTCCCGGTCACCGGGACACGCGCCGCGGACCGGCTGCCCCACTGCGGCATCATGCCTGCGTGACCGCCGGCGTCCAGGACGAGCGTCTCGCCGCCCTCCTCGGTCGGGCCGCGCGCGAGGTCGACGAGGGGCGCATCCCCTCGTGCCAGCTGGCGGTCGCGCGGGGCGGTGAGCTGGTCCACGTCGCGACCCTCGGCGACGCCACGGACGACAGCCGCTACCTCGTCTACTCCGTCACCAAGGCACTGGTCGCCGCGGCGGTCTGGGTGGCGATCGCGGACGGCGTGCTCGCACCGGACACCCTGGTCTCCAGCCACATCGAGGCTTTCGCGCGACCGGGCTTCGACAGGGTCACCCTCGAGCACCTGCTGACGCACACAGCCGGGTTTCCCAGGGCACCGCTGCCGGCCCGCGAAGGGGCGACCTCGACAGGGCGCACCACGTGGTTCGAGACCTGGCGGCTGGACTGGGAGCCGGGGACGCAGACGGAGTACCACCCCACGTCGGCGCACTGGGTCGTGGCCGAGCTGCTGGAGCGCGCGACAGGAGTGGACTACAGGTCCTTCGTACGGCGGCGGGTCATCGACCCGCTCGGCCTGTCGCGACTGCGGCTCGGCGTGCCCCTCGACGAGCAGGGCGACATGGTGACGGCCGTGCCGGTGGGGACCGGGGAGGCGGACACGGAGCTGGCCCCTGTCGTCGTGACCCTGGACGGCCTGCTGCAGATGGACCAGCCCGACGTACGCGCGATCGGCGTGCCCGGTGCAGGCGCCGTGTCGACGGCGGGAGACATCGCCCTGCTGTACCAAGCCTTCCTGCACAACCCCGGCGGGCTGTGGGACCCGGCGGTCCTCGCCGATGCCACCGGTCACATCCGCAACGCGCTGCCCGACCCGTGGACGAAGGTGCCTGCAAACCGCACCCTCGGGCTCGTGCTCGCCGGGGATGACGGCAACGCCGCGATGCGCGACGGGTTGGGTCGCAGCGTCGGGCCGCGCGCGTTCGGCGCCGCGGGTGCCAGCGGCCAGGTCGCCTGGGCGGATCCGGACACCGGGCTGTCGTTCTGCTACCTCACCAACGGCGTGGAATCGGACCAGGCGCGGTCGTTCCTGCGCTCGTCGTCCGTTTCGAGCCTGGCGGGGCGGTTGCTTCTAGAGTCCGTCCCGTGACCTTCAACCTGGCCGACCTCTACGAAGCCGTCGCTGATGCCGCGCCGGACCGGGAGGTCCTGGTCTGCGGGGACCGCCGGCTCACGCACCGCAAGCTCGACGACCGCGCCAACCGGCTGGCCAACGCCCTGGCCGCCCGCGGGGTCGGTCCTGGCGACACGGTGGGCCTGCAGATGGCCAACGGCACGGAGTACGTCGAGGGCATGCTCGCTGCCTTCAAGCTGCGCGCGATCCCGGTGAACATCAACTACCGCTACGTCGAGCGCGAGCTGCGCTACCTGTACGACGACTCGGGCATCGTCGCGCTCCTCCACGGTCGCTCCTTCAGCGACCGCGTGGGCCAGTCCCTCGACCACCCGCTGCGCGCGCTGCTCACGGTTGAGGACGGCAGTGACGCCGCGCTTCCCGACAGCGCGGAGTCGTACGACGAGGTGCTGGCGGCTGCCACTGCGGACCGCCCGGTCGTCGACGGTCGCTCGAGCGACGACCTCTACCTGATCTACACCGGCGGCACCACGGGGATGCCGAAGGGCGTCGTCTGGCGGCACGAGGACATCTTCAAGTCGGCGATGGGCGGCGGTGACCTGACCCAGGGCGGCGACTACGTCAGCGGCCCGAAGGAGCTGGCCGAGCGGCTACCGGAGAACGGCATCGTCGCGCTCGCGGCTCCCCCTCTGATGCACGCGGCCGCGCACTGGCTGACCTTCCACCAGCTGTTCACCGGCGGGACCGTCGTTCTCATGCCCGGCGGTCGGTTCGACCCGGCAGAGGTGTGGGACACGATCGCCCGCGAGAAGGTCTTCAACGTCGTGCTGGTCGGCGACGCGATGGTCAAGCCGCTGCTGGACGAGCTCGAGCGCGGGAGCTACAACACCGACGGCCTGTGGGTGCTGGCCTCGAGCGGGGCTCCGCTGTCGCAGCACACCAAGGACCGCCTCAACGAGCTCCTGCCCGGGCGGATGCTCGTCGACTCGATGGGGTCGTCGGAGACCGGGGTGCTCGGCGCGAAGGGCGGCCAGGGCGGTGCGACGTTCACCCTGAACGAGCACACCGCAGTGCTCGACGCGGACCACCAAAAGGTGTCCCCCGGCGATGGCCGCATCGGCCGGATCGCCCGGCGCGGCCACGTGCCGCTGCGCTATCACAACGACCCCGAGAAGAGCGCCGCGACGTTCGTCGAGGTCGACGGTGACCGGTGGGCGCTCACCGGGGACGAGGCGACGCTCGAGTCCGACGGCACCGTGAAGATGCTCGGCCGCGGTTCGCAGTGCATCAACACCGGCGGCGAGAAGGTCTACCCGGAAGAGGTCGAGGAGCCGATCAAGGCGCACCCTGCGGTGGAGGACGCGCTCGTCGTCGGCGTGCCGGACGAGCGGTGGGGCGAGCGCGTCGTTGCCGTCGTACAGCCCTCCCCTGGTTCTTCTCTCGACCTGGCCACGCTGCAGGAGCACGTGCGCGCATCGGTGGCTGGTTACAAGGTGCCGAAGGACCTGGTGCTCGTCGACAAGGTGGTGCGTTCACCGGCCGGCAAGGCCGACTACCGCTGGGCCAAGGAGCACGCCGCGCAGGCAGTCAAGACAGCGGTGCGGTGATGGACCAGCTCTCCGCGATGGACGCGTCCTTCCTCTACATCGAGTCGCCGTCGGTGCCGCAGCACGTCCTCGGGGTGATGCTCTTCGACGCCGCGGGGTCGGAGGGGCGCTTCTCGATGGAGCGGTTCCGCGAGGTGCTCGAGGAGCGGATCCACCTGCTGCCGGCGTTCGAGCGCCGGCTCGTGCAGGTGCCGCTGCAGCTGGACCACCCGTACTGGATCCACGACCCGGACGTCGACCTCGACGCGCACCTGCACCGCGCGACGCTTCCCGCGCCCGCCGACCTGCACGACCTCGGCCGCTTCGTCGGCGACGTCGGGTCCAAGCCGCTCGACCGTGA
>JAVXVI010000311.1:0-12204 GCA_032230005.1 Actinomycetota bacterium
CGCCCCCGTCGACGAGCTGCACTCTGCAGGTCCAGTCATCTCCCGGCCCCGTCGCCGCCGTACCGGTGCGACGGCACGCCCCGACCGGCTTCAACGAGGTGCGCTGGACGTCGGTGCGGCCGAGACGCTGCTGCTGGAGTGAGTAGAGGTTGGCGTACGTCGACGCGACGTCTGGCGCCAGGTGGTCCGGCGTGAGCGCCGTCCCGCAGCCGGCGGCCAGCAGCACGAGGCAGCTCAACGCACCGATGCGTCTCATGTGATGTCCCGACGGAGGAGTACGACGCGGGCGACCGCGATGCTTGCCACCGCCCACACGGCACTGACCAGCACTCCCTGCCAGAGCGGACCGACGTAGCTGTCGTCGCGGACCAGTCCTCGCCACGCAGAGAACGCGGTGGTCGGCAGCGCGTTGACGGACTGGCCGAGGCCCCCAAGGAGGGACAGCAGCTGCATGAGGAGCCCGAGGACGACGGGCGCACCCACTCCGACGACCGGACTGCGGCTGATCACCGAGAACAGGCACGCGAGGCCGGTGAACGCGAGCAGGGGCGGTGCCGCCGCTACCCAGCTGAGCAGGACCACGGTCACGGCCCTGCTCGGCGACAGCTGGGTGCCGGACAGCCCGATGAGCGGCTGATGTCCCGTGGCGATCAGGCCGGCCAGCAAACTGCTCAGCGCAGTCACGGCAAGGAAGGCAAGAGCTGCGAGAGCAGCCGCGACGACCTTGCCGGTGAAGACCTCGCCACGGCTGCGCGAGCGGGTGAGGATGGCCTGCCACGTGCCCTGGCTGTCCTCGCTCGCGAAGATGTCGCCCGCGACCAGACTGGTCAGGAGCGGGAAGGCCCAGGTGCCGGCAAATCCGAGTACCAGCAAGGGAAGGGCGAACCCCGAGTCGTGGACGTGACGCCCGAACAAGGTGTCCTTGGGAAGGCCGCCCTGCGCCCGCAGGACGACGGCCAGCAGCGGCGGCCCCACGACGCAGACGAGGAAGAGCAGGCGCACCCGCTGCTGCGCGACCAGCTTGCGCAGCTCCCAGGGCAGGACCTTCATGAGGCCAGATCCAGGAAGGCCTGCTCGAGGGTGAGGGCCTCGTGCACGAGGCTGCGTACGGCGATGCCGTGAGCGGCCAGCCGCAGGACGTAGTCGTCCAGCTGCACGGTGGACGCCTGGACGGTGAGGCCTCCTGCCCGTCGTGGTTCCACGGCCACGCCGGCGGGGGCGTGTGCACCCGCCGCGGCGTCGTCGCTGGTGCTGAGCACCGCGCGGTCCGACCGTCCGCGCAGGTCGACCACCGTGCCCGACCACACCCGGCGTCCAGCGACGACGACGCTGATGTCCTGGCAGGTCGCTTCCACCTCGGAGAGGTCGTGGCTGCAGAGCAGCACCGTGAGCCCGGATGCCGCGAGCTCCCGGATGAGCTCGCGCAGTGCCCGCGCCCCGCTGGGGTCAAGCCCGTTGGCGGGCTCGTCGAGCACGAGCACATCGGGCTGCCGCATCAGGGCCGCGGCGATGCCGAGCCGCTGCCGCATGCCGAGGGACCAGCCGGCGACCTTGGTCGCTGACCGGTCGGCCAGCCCAACACGCGCGAGTGCCTCACCGACATCTCCCGGGACGTCGTCGAGCCCGGCCAGCAGGTCGAGGTTCTGCCGGCCGGTGAGGTAGGGGTAGGCGCCGGGCGCCTCGACGAAGCCGCCGACCGTTCCCTCGATGTGCAGGTCACCGCCGTCGAGTCGAACCAAACCGAGCAGGCGGCGCAAGAAGGTGGTTTTGCCCGCGCCGTTCGGACCGAGCAGGCCGTGCACCGTTCCGCGCGCGACCTCGAGGTCCAGCCCGTCCAGGGCGTGTACCTCGCCGTACGCCTTCTGCAGCCCCTGCGCTCGGATCGCCAGCACAGCCGAAGAGTCCGTCACATGGGGTCCTTGCGGGAGGCGCTGTGGACGTGCATCCGCTCGCCTGGCCGACCGAAGACGCTCAGCACCTCGGCGGACTGCTCGCCATCACTGCCGAACCAGTGCGGTACGGCGGTGTCGAACTCGACGACTTCTCCCTCGCCCAGGAGCAGGTCCTGCGCCCCCAGGATGAGGCGCATCCGACCGGCCAGGACGTAGAGCCACTCAGAGCCATCGTGGACGCGCAGCGTGGGCGATGACTGCGTGGCCGGGATCAGGATCTTCCAGGCCTGGACGCCGCCTGGCTTCCCTGCGAGCGGAAGCACAGTGCGGCCGTGCACCCGGCGCGGCTTGAGGCGAATGCGTGGATCCCCGACATCAGGAGCTCCGACGAGGTCGTCCAGCGGCACGCCGTAGACCTGCGCGAGTGGGAGCAGCAGCTCGAGGCTCGGCCGACGCTGCCCTGTCTCCAGTCGCGACAACGTGCTCTTGGAGATCCCCGTCCGCTCGGACACGTCCGCCAGGGTGGCCCCTCGCTGCGCACGAATCCGGCGCAGCCGAGGAGCGACGAGCTCGAGGGCTGCAGCGATCGACGACGCATTTTCCACCGAGGTGATGCAACGCGGCTTTCCCGGAAATGGCAACAACCTTTGGTGGTCGCTGCTCAGGCCAGCAGCCTTCGCGTCATGAGCGAATGCGACGTCCTTGTTGTCGGCGGTGGCGCGGCGGGTCTTTCTGCCGCGTTGGTGCTGTCCCGTGCCCGGCGCCGGGTCGTGGTGGTGGATGCAGGTGAGCCGCGCAACGCGCCCGCGGCGCACATGCACGGCTACCTGTCGCGAGACGGCGTCTCGCCGGCGGAGTTCCTGGCTGCCGGACGGCTGGAGGTCCAGGGCTACGGCGGTCGCGTCCTTCGCGGGCGTGTGACCAGCATTCGGCCCATCGCGGACGGTTTCGACGTCCGGCTTGCGGAGGGTCCGCCCATGACCGCCCGCCGGGTGCTCGTCGCTACCGGTCTGCGCGACGTGCTTCCAGAGATCGCGGGCGTCGCGGATCGTTGGGGGCGGGACCTGCTGCACTGCCCCTACTGCCACGGCTACGAGGTCCGCGATCAGCCGCTCGCTGCCCTGGGCGGTTCGGCCGAGGCCGTCCAACATGCCCAGCTCATCCGGCAGTGGTCACCCGACGTGGTGCTGTTCCCGCACACGGACCGACTCACCGCAGACGCGCGCGAACAGCTGACAGCCCGAGCCGTCGGCATCGTGGACGGTTCCGTGAGCCGCCTGGTCGTCGAGGACGACCACCTCACCGGCATCGAGATGGAGGACGGGCGCGTCATCAGACGTTCGGCCGCCTTCGTCCGGCCCCGGTTCGTCCCCAACACCGACCTGCTGACCGAGCTCGGGTGCGCGGTGGACCAAGAGGGTTGGGTCACTGCCGATGCCCGCGGGCGTACGAGCGTGCCCGGAGTGCGGGTCATCGGCAACGCAGCCGACCCACGTGCGCAGGTCATCACCGCCGCCGGCGCCGGTTCAGCAGTCGCCATCGCTCTCAACGCAGAGCTCGTGGAGGAAGACGTCCACCACGCCGTACGCGACTTCCGCCTTGGTCTGCCTGTCCTTCCTTCACTCATCCACTGACTTCTCAGGAGGAACCACATGTCCACCGACCGAACGACCCGCGTCCCCCCGCCTTCCAAGCACCAGCTGGCGCTGATGATCTGGCTCGCGGTCCTGCCGACGCTGACCGCACTCAACGTGACGCTCGGTGCGTCCCTCAAGGGACAGCCTGTCGTCGTCAGGACCTTCATCATCGCGACCATCGCAGTGCCGATCGTCATCTACGGCCTCATGCCGCAGCTGCATCGGGTCCGCGCCCGCCTCGTCGTCGGCCGTGCGTCGTGACCCTGCCGGCGTCGCGAAACGCGGCAGCATCGCGATGCCTCGACATGTCAGCACAACGTCCGCGGCCGGCGCGCGATCGGCAACGGCCGGTGACATCGGCGAGTGGTGACGGCAGTTCGGCCGTGGTGGACGGTCGTGTCGTCACTTTGCGGGCAGGCCGCATCGGTCTGGTCCGGGGGTTCTCATGCTGACGCGGCTTGCGCACGGGATCATGCGGCACCGGTGGCTCGTCATCGGGGTGTGGGTGTTCCTGACGCTCTTCGGCGTCTTCGCGACCAGCAAGGTGTCGGACCGCTGGTTCACAGCGACCGCGATCCCCGGACAGCCGGCGTACGAGGCAAGTCAGCGAGCCCTGCACAAGCTGGGGGTCGGTGACCGTACGCCGATCGTCGTGGTCTTCAAGACGAGCGATGACATCACGAAGAGCAGGCCCGTCGAGCAGGCGATGCAGCGCGCGGCGGCCGCAGTCCCGGGCGCGTTCACGAGCTCGTTCTTCACAACGGGCAGCGACATCTACGTGTCCAAGGACCGGCAGACGGCGTTCCAAATGCTGTACCCGCCCGGAGCGGACGACGTGACTGTGTTGAGTCGCCCCGACCGGATCCGCACTGCGGCCGCGACGGGGCTGCCGGACAGCATCGACGTCAACGTGACCGGCCGTCTTCCGCTCGACGACGCGTCGCGGGACGGCTCCGGCGGCGGTGCGGGCGTGCTGCTCGAGGTCCTCATCGGAGGCGTCGGTGCTCTGCTGATCCTGCTGTTCGTGTTCGGAACCCTGCCGGCGGTGCTGGCACCGTTGGCCATCGCGATCGCGGCGATCCTGAACACCTTCACGCTGGTGTGGGGGCTGACCTACGTCACCGACGTCTCGGTCATCGTGCAGTTCCTCATCGGACTCGTCGGGCTCGGCCTCGCGATCGACTACGCCCTCGTGGTGATCTTCCGGTTCCGGGACGAGCTGCGCGAAGGAGAGGATGTCGAAACCGCGCTCGTCGAGACGATGACGCACGCCGGACGCTCGGTGCTCGTATCGGGATCGACGGTCGCGATCGGCCTGCTCGCCCTGGTCGCCCTGCCGCTGCCGCTAATCCGCTCGATGGGAGTCGGCGGCATGCTGATCCCGGCGGTATCGGTGCTCGCGTCGCTGACGCTGCTGCCCGCGATGCTCGCCGTGCTGGGGGAGCGCATCAACAAGGTGCGCGTCATGCCACGCCGGTTCCTCGACCGGGGACACGCGGAGGACGGTGCGTGGGGGCGATGGGCGCGCTTCGTGCTGCGTCGTCCGGCAGCCGTCGCTGCCGTCGGCGTCGTGGTGGTGGTCGCGCTCGCGGGCCTGGGAACCCAGCTCAACGCGAGCGAGACCCAGCTGAAGAACTTCCCCGGCACAGGTACGGCCATCGCGGGCCGGCAGATGCTCGCCGATGCCGGCATCAGCCCCGGCGTCATGAAGCCACTGAACGTACTGGTCGAGAACGGCGGCGACGCCGAGGCGATCGCCGCGAAGATGCGCGGTGTCGACGGAGTCATCGGTGCGGCTGCGCCAGCGGCGTGGAAGGTGGGCGACACGTCATTCGTCGAAGCGTTCCCGTCCATCGACGGGGCGGCGCCGGGTATCCAGGCGATCGTCGATCGATCCAATGCCGCTCTGCGCGGCACCGACGGGACGCTGACCGGGATCACCGCAGTCGGTCGCGACTTCCTGCACGCGCTGTTCGGGACGTTCCCGTATGTGATCGGACTCGTGCTGCTGCTGACACTCGTGCTGCTGACTCGCGCGTTCCGCTCCGTCGTACTCGCGCTGAAAGCCGTAGTGCTGAACCTGTTCTCACTCGGTGCGGCATTCGGGATCGTCGTCTTCATCTTCCAGGAGGGCCACGGCTCGTCGCTGTGGAACGTCGGTGCGACGGGTGCGATCACGGCGTACGTGCCCTTGATGATCTTCGCGTTCCTCTTCGGCCTTTCCATGGACTACGAGGTCTTCATGCTGGCTCGCATGAGGGAGGCGTACGACGAGACGGGCTCGACCGACCGCGCGATCGAGCTCGGGCTCGCCCGTACCGGCAAGCTGGTGACGAGCGGCGCGCTGATCCTGATGTTCGCGTTCCTGGTGCTCTCAACCGGGCCGGGGTTCGAGATCAAGTCGCTCGCGGTCGGCATCGCGGCCGGCATCATCTTCGACGCCACCGTGATCCGTGCACTGCTCGTGCCGGCGCTCATGAAGCTGTTCGGCGAGGCCAACTGGTGGATGCCGGACTGGACCCGCCGCGCCCTCCGCCTGCCCGAGCCGCTGCCGGCGCTCGTGGATCTGCAGGGCGTCGTTCCGCATCAGCGGGCCGCGCCTGCTATCCGGCCCGCGGCGAAGACGTGAGCACGATCGCCGATGTGCCTGCGGCAGCAGTCACTGGGGGCGCTGCGGTCGGACTTCCGCTGCGGATCCTTCGCTCCGAGGGACTGGTGCTGTTTGCTGCCGCGCTGGCGGCGTACTTCACCGAACTCGACGAGCCCTTCTGGCTCGTGCCGCTGCTGCTGTTCGCGCCCGACCTGTTCATGGTCGGCTACGCACGCTCGACCCGCACCGGTGCTGCCTTCTACAACTTCGCTCATTCGTACCCGGCACCGGCGTTGCTCGGGGCCGTAGCCGTTGCCACGTCGAATCACCTTTGGCAGGCGGTTGCCCTTGTGTGGCTCGCGCACATCGGCATGGATCGTGCGCTGGGCTACGGCCTCAAGTACGACGACAGCTTCAAGCACACTCACCTCGGATCCATCGGCCGGTAGGACGCGTGTCCCGCCGTTCGGTCCGGTCAGGCTGGTGGGTGCAGGTCGGGCTGATCGCCGTGGCCACGATCCCGGTCATTGCCGGCACGCTGCGGCTGGTCGAGGTGTTCGGCGGTCCGCGCAGCCTGCCGCACAACCCGCGAATCGCGGCGTCACCGGCTCCCGTCGTGATCCACATCGTCGGAGGCGGGCTGTTCTTACTGCTCGGTGCGTTCCAGTTCTCCGCGCACCTACGCCGGCGCAACCCCAACTGGCACCGCAGGGCCGGCCGCATCCTGATGGTGCTGGGTCTCGGCGCCGCGCTCGCAGCTCTCTGGATGACGCTGCTCTACCCCAGGCAGACCGGAACGGGCGAGCTGCTGTACCTGTTCAGGCTTGCCTTCGGATCGGCCATGGCGGCCAGCATCATCCTTGCCTTCCGAGCCATTCGGCGACGCGACGTCGCGCAGCACCGAGAATGGATGACGCGCGCCTACGCGCTCGCACTCGGGGCCGGCACACAGACGTTCACCATCGGCATCGGGCAGGGCATCTTCGGCAAGGCCGTGCTCTCAACCGATCTCTCGACAGCTGCGGGCTGGATCATCAACCTCACCGTCGCCGAGTACCTGATCCGCAGGCCACGAAGGCGCCGGAAGCTGGGTCAGATCGCGGTCCGGGCGTCGACCGCGCCGGCGCCGCCGAAGCCACGCAGCATGGCTGCGACGGCGAACGAGGCAAGCAGCTCGCCCGCCTCGTCGTACACACGGCACTCCGACTGACTCATGCCGTCACCGGCGAAGGTCGACCGGTGGTGATAGCGGACCCACTCGTCCATTCGCACGTCACGGTGCACTGACAGGGTGATGGCGTTGATCCCGGTGGAGATCGTGCGGTGCGCCGCGGCTTGACCGATCCCTTCGTGCGGGCGGAGCGCTGCTGCGATCGACATGTGGCCGGTGAACTGCGCCAACAAGCCGGCGTGGAGTGGCGGGTCGTCAGCCGGTACGCCGCGCAGGCGCAGCCAGGCGTCGATGACCGGCGGCCCGACAGGGGCTAGCGGGTCATCGGTGTAGGCGGCGTCGACAACGCGCAGGTCGCGACCGATGACGCCCATGTCGTACGCCGGGCTGTCGTAAGGCCCCGCGGACGGCGGCGCCGGGTCCTGGTGGCGGATCAGGTCCGGCGCCGTGACATCGAGCAGCAGTGTCCCGGCCGCGCGAGCGCGCCCCTCCTGCACCACGGTGACGCCGAGCGTCGTGAACGTTCGCCCGGCGCTGAGCACGTCAAGCTGGAACTCCAGGGGTAGCCGGGCGTCGGCGCCGCGGAAGAACACCATGTGGGCCGAGACGACCCGTCGACCGGGTGCGTGCCTGCCGGCGGCGACGATGGCCTGACCGAGCAGCTGGCTTCCCTCGACCACCGGCCGCCCCTCGTCGGCGTGCGGAACGCCCACGTAGGCGTTGTCACCGGACGGCTGCACGTCCATGACAGCGACGAGATCGTCAATGTCGCCCCAGGCCGGGAAGCGGGTGACCAGCTCGGCGCGTGGGTCGTCGGCGTTGACGAGCTCGACGCGCACGCGGTCGTGATCGAAGGTGATGGTGTCCGACAACCACGCCAGCTCCTGGGGAGGTGCGACGTAGCGCCGCGCCGCGTCCACGCCGCCGAACACGGCGGGCACGTCGTCGGCAGACCATCTCGCCAAGCCCGCTGTGGGGACCTCGCCATCGAGGGACCAGAGCTGGCCGCTGCCGAGCTCGCCGTGCTGTGTGGTCCTGCCCTCGTCGCGCAGCAGATCCATGCGCACGTCGGCGACCGGAAAGCAGAGTTCTGCGGGTTGGCCCGCTAGCTCCAGCTGCACAGCCGCTGCCGACTCGGCGATCAGCAGATCGCCCCAGCGCGCCCGCGCACGGAACGTCCGCCCACGGCGGCGCACGTGTGCCCCGGCTGCGACGTCTGATGTCATGAGCATCCTTGGTAGCTGTGTCAGCGTGCAGTCAAGCGCAGGGCTATCACCCCGCCGCGGGCAGACCTGTCCGCGACCCCGAACCGAGGAGCTACGCATGAGCCTGACGTCAGGTCTGGGCCCGCTGGGCAAAGGCCGGGCCGGCTGGTTCTCGCCCCCGGTGCCGGCGCCGCTGGTCTACGTCGAGCCGCATCCCCGACGGGTGCAGGCGCTGCGGGGCGGCCAGGTGGTGCTGGACACCGAGCGTGCCCTGATGGTGCACCGTCCGGGCAGCTCGCTGGCGTACGCGTTCCCTACGGAGGAGGTCGTCGACCTGCCGGTGGAACAGGAGCCCGACGCGCCCGGCTACGTCCGCGTCCCCTGGACGGCCGTCGACGAGTGGCGCGAAGAGGGGCGCCTGCTCGTGAACTACCCGCCCAACCCGTACCACCGAGTCGACTGCCGCGCGACCCGGCGGCGCCTGAATGTCGAGGTCGCCGGTGCGACGCTCGTCGACACCGATGACACCGTGATCCTGTTCGAGACGGCGCTGGCCCCGCGCCTCTACGTCGCACCGGCAGCTGTCCGCACCGACCAGCTGCGGCAGAGCTCGACGACGAGCTACTGCAACTACAAGGGCTACGCGAGCTACTGGTCAGCCGTCGTAGGCGACCAGGTCGTCGACGACGTCGCGTGGAGCTACGAGGACCCGCTTCCCGAGAGCCTGCCGATCAAGGGCATGCTCAGCTTCGACGCCGAGAAGGTCCGCGTCGTGGCCGAGCTGCCCGGTGCCCTCGCATCACGCTGAGCGACCGTCGAGGCGCTCTATCTGCCGGGGTGTGAGCTCGAGGTCCACCGCAGCGGCCGAAGCGTGGATCGTCTGCGGGCGGCTCGAGCCAGGGATGGGAATCACGACCGAGGATGTCGCGAGCATCCAGGCGAGAGTGACCTGCTGGGGGGTGGCTTCGACCTCGCGAGCAACGTCAGCGAAGGCCTGGTACGTGCTGCCGAGGTCACGGGCGTTGCCGATGCCGCCGAGAGGGCTCCACGGCAGGAAGGCCAGGTTGAGCTCCTCACACAGCCGGAGCTCCGGTTCGCTGGACCGGAAGGCGGGGGAGTACTGGTTCTGCACCGAGACGAGCCCGTCGCCGAGGATGCCGTGGGCGATGCGGATCTGCGCGGGGTTGGCGTTGGAGATCCCAGCCATCCGGATCTTGCCGGCGTCGAGGAGGTCGCGCAGGCCGCCGATGGAGTCCTCGTACGGCACCTTCGGGTCGGGCCGGTGGAACTGGTACAGGCCGATTGCGTCAACACCCAGCCGGCGCAGCGATGCCGCGCAGGCCTGCCGCAGGTAGGCGGGCGACCCGTTGACCGTCCAGCTGCCATCTCCAGGACGGCGGTGCCCGCCCTTGGTGGCGACGAGCACCTCGGAGGTATCACTGCCGTACGTGGCGAGCGCCCGGGCGATGAGGCTCTCGTTGTGGCCGACGTCGTTGCCGCGCAGGTGGTAGGCGTCGGCGGTGTCGATCAGCGTGACGCCGGCGTCGAGGGCGGCGTGCACGGTGGCTATGGAGCGGGACTCGTCCGGCCTGCCCTCGATCGACATCGGCATGCCGCCGAGACCGATGGCGCTGACCTTGGTGTGGCCGATCTGGCGCTGCTGCACTCTGGCTCCTTGCGGCTAGCTCGCATCGCGAGTCGGGGTCGGGAGGCTGGTCGACCGGAGCGTGTCCAGGACGCGGAACAGCTCCCGGACGCTGACGTACTCGCCGACTACCGCGCTGCGCGCCCAGTGCTCCAGGTCGGACGCCACGGCCATGACCGTGACCCGGCCTGCTTCTTCTGGCGAGATCTCATCGGACATGGCGATGACGATGGCAGCGGCGGCGCCGGGGCACATCACGCAACCTCGTAGTCCTCAGTCGCCAGCGCTCTCCTGCTCGAGCACGACGCGAGTGAGCTCGACGCGGGACGTCACGCCGAGCTTGCGGAACAGCTTGCGGAGATGGAAGTCGATCGTGTGGGGGGATAGGAACAGGCTGGCCGCGGCCTCGCGGTTGGTCATGCCGTTGCTGATGCGTCGGGCCACGGCGAGCTCGGCCTCCGTCAGGCTCTTCCAGCCGAAGTCCGGCGATGTCGTCCTCATGTCAGTGCGTGCCGGGCACAAGATCATGCCGGCGAGGAACGGGCCGTCCATGACCGGCTCGCAGCGAAGGGAGAGCCCCTGGCCGCCGGACGTCGCGAAGGTGACCAGCGCGCCGTTGCTACCCAGCACCTGCAGTGCGCAGTCCCACAGCCGAGCGTGGTCGGAGGCGTCGAGGACGTTGGCAGCGGCAGCGTTGACGAGCAGCGTCTGCTCGTTCAGGGCGATCAACGGCCCGCGGGTCGTGCGTCGGGCCCGGAGGAAGTGCTGATGCAGAACGCGTTCGCGCGTCGAGGCGTCGCCCAGCAGTCGCTGCTCGATCTCCCAGGCCGCCCGCTTCGCGAGTGGCAGCATCAGGGTGCTGGAGTCGCCCGCCTCGCACGAGAGATCCACGACGCCGAGAACTCGACCCGTCCGAGGGTCGGTGACGGTCACCGCCGCGCACGACATCTGTGTCAGGGCGTCGGCAAAGTGCTCCTGAGCCTGTACGACGGTGGGGGCGCGATTCTGCAGGGCCGTGCCGATGGCGTTGGTGCCGACGGCAGCTACGCCGTACAGGAATCCCGGAGCCAGCCGGATCCCGTCGAGGAGATCGAGCGTGCTGCTGTCAGCTGCCCGCCGCGTCACAACAAGGCCTTGCGCGTCCGTCAGGACCAGGCCGATCCTCGTGCCGTCCAGGTCCTCGCCGACGCGGTCGAGCACGGATTCGGCCGCCCACGCCAGCCGCCCGCGGCTGTCGACGTCCGCATCGAAGGGCACCTCGAACCGCTGCGGGCTGAGGCCCGCGTGGACGCTACGTCGCCACGAGCCAAGGATCTCGTCACGAGGGGTGAGGTCCCGCGCGCGGTCGACCAGCTGCCGAGGCAGGTCCACGTTCCTCACCACCCGTCGAGGCGCGAGGTGCTGTGGGGATCACGCTAGCTCCTGATGATCAGGACATCCAGGGAGGTAGGACTACGAGGTCGCGTGATGTGCCGGGTCCGCAGCCGGCTCCAGACTCGTAGGTGCCCAGGGCCGATCGTCGGCGATGTCTCGAAGGAGGCAGGCATACGTGCGGATCGTGACGGACGCGACGGCGCGGCTGGATGACCTCGACGACACGCCGTCGCCGAGCCGCTGGCAGTCCCATGCCCCGGCTGCCCTGCTCGTCCTCGGCACGCTCCACAGCGAGTGGAGGATCGGACATATCTCCACCGACGTGATCGATCTGCTCGGCTACCTGCCGGAGGCCCTGCTGGGGCGATCGGCCTTGGAGCTGGTGCATCCGAAGGATGCGGCAACGCTCGCAGAGGTCGCCGTCCGCTCGCGAGAGTCGCCCGGTGGCAGCGATGGAACGGCGCGTTTCGCGGCAGTGAACGGCCAGTGGCTCCGGTGCTGGGTCCTGCTGCAGCCGCTCGCCGGCCGGGATCACGGCGGCCTGGCCTTTGCCCTGTCCCGGGCCTCCGGCGACCGTTTCTCGGACAAGCTGCGCGTGCGCGAGCTGGAAGAGCGGTTGCGCCGGATCGCGCAGGAGGTCTCGGCATCAGGGGTGGTTTCCCTGGCCACCACCTTGCCCACGTCGGCGGA
>JAVXVI010000312.1:0-2992 GCA_032230005.1 Actinomycetota bacterium
CTGACCCCATCCCGCCGTGGGAACCGTCACAGCGGGAAGGCTCGACGGGCGCTTGCAGGTTGCTTACTCTTGCAAGCAGCCGGCCCCTATCCCTGTGCCGGCGGAAGGAGGGGCCTCATGCGGTCCCCCACACCGGGAGTGGTCCGTACCCGCGCCGATCGGCGGATCGCGGCCGATCCCACCAGCACCGCCCTGCTCCTCGCCGGACCCGGCGCCCTCGAGCTCTGGCCGGGTCTGCGGCACGTCGGACCGGTCGCCGATCGCGTGCTCGTCGAGATCGACATCGCCCCGCGCCAGCTGAGCACCGCCGCCACGGTCCGGGTGCTCCCGCCCCGCCGTACGCCCACGTCGTTCGTGACCAGCTTCGAGTGGGTCGGGCCGTCCCTGCCGGCCACGACGGGCGAGCTGACGCTGTCCTACGCGCCCGGTCCCGCCACGCATGCCGAGCTCGTCCTCGACAGCGTCGGCGTCGACGGCAGCGCTCTGGGCCCAGCGACCCTGCAGGCTCTCGCGGAGGGCTTCCTGGCCAACCTCGCGCGCCTCGCCGAGTCCCGCAGCAGGGCGGCCTAGAGGGTCAGCTCGGCAGCGGGGCGCTGTCCGGCGTCGACGGCCGCAGCCAGCGCCCGTGCATCCTTCGCGACCTGCTCCGGGTCGACGCCGTACGCCGGCGGCCGCCCTGACAGCCTGGTCGCACCCCGCTCGAGCAGCCGGACCGCCCCGACGGCGTTGCCCCGCTGCAGGTGCGTCAGCCCGACGCAGACCTGAGCCAGCCCCTGCCACAGGTCCCGCTCGGGCGGGGGCGCGGACTTCCAGGACGCCTCGAGCACCTCGTGGGCGTAGAACGGCCGGCCGAGCGACAGCAGGCGCCTGGCTTCGGTAACGGCGTCGTACGGCGGCAGCGGCTCCGCCGAGACGGGCTCGACGGCCTCGGGTGACCCGACGGGCACCGGCCGGCCGAGCGCGTCACGCGCCCGCGTGCTCACGGAGCAGCTTGTTGACGAGGTCAGGCGCCTCCTGGTGCGGGAAGTGGCCGACGTGCTCAAGGGCGTGCAGCTGGTAGCCGCCGTGCGCGTAGCGGTCCGAGCCGACGGCGGTGGTCGCCAGCAGGCAGCCGTCGACCGCCCCGTGGATCTGCAGCACCGGTGCGTTGACGCCGCGGCTCATCAACCGCAGGAAGCGCTGACCGCTCGGCCGGGTCAGCGAGCGAACCGCCCAGCGGTACCACTCGAGGGAGCTGTGCGCGACGCCCTGGATCTGCATCGCGGCGCGGCACCGTGCGGCGGTCTCGGCGTCTGGGAAGCCGGGCCCGCCCCACCGGCTCAGCAGCTCCTCGACGTACGCCGCATCTGCTCTGAGCAGACGTGCCTCGGGCGCCTTCGGCAGCTGGAAGTACGCGATGTGCGAGGCCGCGCGGATCTGGGCAGGGTCCTTGAGCAGCGCCTGCCGCATGCGGAGTGGGTGCGGCATCCCGATGACGGCGAGACTGCGGACGGTTGACGGGTGCAGGGTGGCGACGGCCCAGCCGAGCAGGCCGCCCCAGTCACTCCCGACCACGTCGGCCTCGCGCGCCCCGAGGGCGCGGATCATCCCGGCGACGTCTGCGGAAAGCGTGTAGGCGTCGTAGCCGCGGGGTGGCTTGTCCGACCCGCCGTAGCCCCGCAGGTCAGGCGCGACGGCGCGCATCCCGGCATCGCCGAGGGCAACGAGCTGGTGCCGCCACGACCACCAGAACTCCGGGAAGCCGTGCAGGAGCAGGACGAGGGGGCCGTCGGCCGGGCCGTACTCGGCGACATGGAAGCGGGCGCCGTTTGCGGTGACCTCTCGATGCGTCCAGGGGCCATCCACCAGGACGACCGACTCCTCGGGCGGCATGCGCCCGAGGGTGTCACGTACGGCGCGTCGGGGCGACCGTCGGGTGCTTGGCCCAGGCGGCGTCGTCCTTGAGGGTCTCGATCGTCTTGGCCGGCGGACCCATCTTCTTGAAGCTCTTCAGGCCGATCAGTGCGGCCAGCCCCGCCACGAGGAGGTACGCCACGCCGACGAGGAGGAAGCCGGTTCCGAGCGGGACGACGCGACCCAGCGCGAACGCCGCGGCGATGCTGAGGAAGACCAGACCGAGGACGGCGGCGAAGCCGGCGGCACCCAGGCCTCCTGCACCCTTGCCGGCCGCGACCACGTCGCGCTTGATCTCGACCTTGGCCAGCTCGACCTCCTGTCGCATCAGCGATGACAGGTCACGCGTGGCGGTGGCGACCAGCTCGCCCAGGCTGGAGTCGGCTGTCGTGCGGTCTTCCGATGTCGCCACTCCGGTCACAGCTCTTCCTCTCGGCCCTGCTGCAGCGCGCCGGCCGCGCCTGCTGGCCCAGGGCGTACCCGCGCGCTTACGCGTCACACGACCGGGCGGGTCCGGGCCTGTCGAGCTTGCCCGCATCCATCGGCACCCGCAGCAGCCGGGCCGCCGTCGGGACCAGCCCGCCCTGCACGACCACCGAGAACGCGACCACGACGACGACGATCCCGTAGAGCCGCTCCGCGGAGGGGACGTGCGCGGCGAGCAGGAAGCTGCCCAGCAGGATCGGGACCGCGCCCTTGAGTCCTGCGAACAGCACGAAGGCGCGCTCGCCCCGCGACAGGTCGACACGAGCCAGGCACAAACCGACGAACAGGGGGCGTACGACGGCTGCCAGCAGCAGCCCGATGACCAGCCCGGGGACCCAGACGTTGTGGCGGCCGAGGACGCCGAGGTCGACGGTGAGCCCGAGCACGACGAACGCGACGATCTCGCCAAGGCTGGCGAGTGAGGAGTGGAACCGGCGGATCTCGCGCTTGTGCGGCGCCGGTGCGTCACCGATGAGGATCCCGGCCACGAACACCGCGAGAAAGCCCGATCCGTGGGCGACGGAGGCGAGTCCGAACAGCAGCATCGACGCGGCCAGGGTGCGCAGCGGGTACAGGCCCTCGTTCGGCAGCGGCACCGCCCGCATGAACCACA
>JAVXVI010000313.1:0-5465 GCA_032230005.1 Actinomycetota bacterium
CTCGCCGCCGACGACGCCGATCTCCATCTCCATGACGATCCGCGCCTTCGCGCAGGCGGCCAGCAGCTCCTTGGCGATCTGCAGGTTCTCCTCGAGCTCGACCGCCGAGCCGTCCCACATGTGCGACTGGAACAGCGGCTCGCGGCCGGCGGCCACCCGCTCCTGGCTGATCGCGATCAGCGGGCGCATGTAGCCGTCGAGCTTGTCCTTCGGGCAGTGGTCGGTGTGCAAGGCGACGGTCACCGGATACGCCTTGGCGACGTGGTGGGCGTACTCCGCGAGCGCGGTCGCCCCCAGGACCATGTCCTTCACCGTCGTACCCGACAGGAACTCCGCCCCGCCCGTGGACACCTGCACGATGCCGTCGCTGCCCGCCTCGGCGAAGCCGCGCAGCGCCGCGTTGAGCGTCTGCGAGGACGTGACGTTGATCGCCGGGTAGGCGAACCGACCTTCCTTGGCGCGGTCGAGCATCTGCGCGTAGGTCTCCGGCGTGGCGATCGGCATCTCAAGGCTCCGTACGACGGGGGCGGCTACACGGGGAACTGCACCGCCGCGAGTATGCCGGACCGGCATTTCCCTGGGGAAGTCCGGGCGCTGGTCGGGGCAAGGGGACAGAATGCGCGAATGCCTACCGCGCGCCGCCTGGTCACCGTCATCAGCTCTGCTCTCGTCGTCTCCGGGGCCTTGGCCCTGCCCGCCGCAGCGAGCTCGACGGCCAACGACGTCGTCTACGCCGTCGACACCGGCACCCAGGACGGCTTCTACGACATCGCGCTGTATGACCCCGAAGCGCACACCACGCGCACCGTGCTGAAGTCGCAGCAGGACACGATCGGCTACGACGACCCGGAGCTGTCACCGGACGGCTCGCAGATCGTCGCCTCGCAGATCACCCTGAACTCCTTCAACGGCGTGAGCGCCGGCCTCGTCGTCGTCAACCGCGACGGAAGCGGCCTGCGCCAGCTGACCAATCCGCAGGCGACGACGACGGAGGACATCACCGACCTCGGCCCTGCCTGGTCGCCGGACGGCACGACGATCCTGTTCAGCCGGGTCACGGCAACCAAGCCGGCCGATCCCAACGCCAGCTCGACCTTCACCTACGGCCTGCAGACCGTGCCCGCCGCCGGCGGCACCGTGACCGCGCAGCCCGGCGGCGACAGCGCTTTCAGCGCCGACTACAGCCCGGACGGCAGCAAGATCGTGTTCGCGCTGATCGCTGCCGCGGCCGACACCGGCCCGCTCTACGTGATGAACACCGATGGCACCGGCAAGACAGCCCTCGGGCCGACCGGGGCACTGCCGTCGTGGTCGCCGGACGGCACGACGATCGCCTACACGACGTTCACGGTCGACGACACCTCGCCGGCCAACCGCGACGTCGCGCAGATCGGTGTGGTGCCGGCGACCGGCGGCCCTGGCAGCATCCTGGCTGTCACCCGGCCGACGTCCGCGCCGACAGTCGCGGAGTACCCCGGCTGGGCCCCGGACAGCGAGAGCATCCTGTTCGACCTCTACACGTACGACGCGGACGGGCTCGAGCAGCCGGGTGACATCAGGGCGGTCGACCGCAGCGGAAGCCGGGCCGGCAAGTACCTCGGCGGCACCGGCGACGAGGCCGAGCCGTCCGAGCAGGGCCCGACCCCGCCGTCGGTCACGGGCGGCGCGCCGTCCCGGTTCAAGCCGGTGACCCCCAAGCGCATCCTCGACACCCGTGAGGGCGTGGGCGCCCCGGCCGCCAAGGTGCAGGCGAAGGTCCCGCTGGTGCTGCAGGTGCGCGGTGTGCAGACCGACCAGGGGCCGGTGCCGGCCGACGCCACCGCCGTCATCCTCAACGTCACCGTGACCAACGGCACCTCGGCCACCGACGTCCGCGTCTACCCGAGTGACGCCGCCTCGGTGCCCGGCGTCAGCAACCTCAACGCCGCGCCCCGCGCCACCGTCCCCAACCTCGTGACGGCGACACTGAGCGCCGACGGCAAGGTCGCGCTGCTGAGCAGCGGCGGCACGGTCGACCTCATCGCCGACCTCGCCGGCTGGTACACCCCGACCACGTCCGACTCCGGCTTCACGGCCCTCGACCCGGGGCGCATCCTCGACACCCGCTCCCCCGCGGTGGGAGTGCCCGCCCCCGGCAAGGTGTCCGCCGCCAGCCCGATCGACCTGCAGGTGACCGGGTCGCTGCCGACCTCCGACGGCGGGACGATCACGGTGCCCGCCGACGCGACCGCCGTGGTGCTCAACGTGACAGCGACCGGCGCGACCACCGGCACCGACATCCGCGTCTACCCGACGCCCGCCGACGCCGGCGGGGCACCGCCGCTGGTCAGCAACCTCAACCTGCGCGCCGGTGAGACCACGCCGAACCTCGTGACGGTCGCTGTCGGCAGCGGCGGCAAGGTGCGCCTCGCCAACGCGGCCGGTCAGGTCAACCTGCTCGCCGACCTCGCCGGCTACTACTCCGCCAGCAGTGCCGGGCGCTACGTCCCCGTCGTACCTCAGCGGTTCCTCGACACCCGTTCCGGCACGGGGTCCGCTGGCACTGCGGTGCGCGCCGGGCAGTGGGCCGACCTGAAGGTGGCCGGCACCCGCGGCGTCCCGGCGGCAGCGCTGGCGGCGGTACTCAACGTGACGGCGACCAGTGCGACGTCCGGTACCGACGTGCGTGCCTACCCGAAGCCGGCGACCGACGGCGCACCTCCGACCGTCAGCAACCTCAACCTCACCAAGGGTGGGACGCGGGCCAACCTCGCCATCGTCAAGCCCGGCGTCGAGGGCAGGGTCCGCATCCGCAACGAGGCCGGCGCCCTCCACCTCATCGGCGACCTCGCCGGCTACTTCATCTAGCCGTCGGCAGAGCGCGCGTCGGCGCGGACGTCGGCCTCCACCGCCTCGAACGCCTTGCGCGCTGCGATCAGCACCGGGTCCCACACCGGGGCGAACGGCGGCGCGTAGGACAGGTCGAGACCGAGCACCTCGTCGACGCTCATCTCGTTCCAGATGGCGGTGGCCAGCACGTCGATCCGCTTCGCAGCGCCCTCGCGGCCGACCACGTGCGCGCCGAGCAGCCGGCCGCCGCGCTTCTCGGCCAGCAGCTTCACGCGGATCGGCTTCGCACCGGGGAAGTAGCCGGCCCGCGTCGTCGAGTCGACGTGCGCCGTGACGTAGCAGAACCCCGCAGCGTCGGCCTCCTTCATCGACAACCCGGTGCGCGCCACCTCGAGGTCGCACACCTTGGTCACCGCCGTGCCGATGACGCCGGGGAAGGTCGCGTAACCCCCGCCGAGGTTGATGCCCGCCACCCGGCCCTGCTTGTTGGCGTGCGTCCCGAGTGCCACCACGACGCGCTGTCCCGACAGCCGGTGCACGCTCTCCACGCAGTCACCCGCGGACCAGACACCGTCGACGGGAGTCCGCATCCGCTTGTCGACGACGATCCCCCCGGACGACCCAAGAGGGATGCCGGCCTCGCGCGCGAGCGCCACGTTGGGCCGCACACCCAGACCGAGTACGACGAGGTCCGCCGGCAGCGACCGGCCACTGACAGTGCGTACGGCGGTGGCTCGCCCTGACGGGCCGGTCTCGATCCCGGACACCCCGTCACCGAGCACCAGGTCGATCCCCATGTCGCGCACCGCGTCGGCGATGAAGCCGCCGATGTCCGGGTCGAAGGTGCCCACCGGCGTGGCGGACATGTCGACGACGGTCACGTCCAGCGACCGCACCCGGCAGGCCTCGGCGATCTCCAGGCCGATGTAGCCACCGCCGATCACGACCACCCGCCGCACGTCGCCGCTGTCGAGCTCGCGGATCAGGTCGGCCCCGTCATCGAGCACCTGCACGCCGTACACGCCAGGAGCGTCGATCCCCTCGACCGGCGGCCGCATCGGCACCGAGCCGGCCGCGTAGACGAGGGAGTCGAAGGGCTCCGTGACGTCCCGGCCGCCGTCGAGATCGCGCACGGCCACCGTCCGCGCCGCCAGGTCGATCCCGACCACCTCGTGCCGCAGCCGCACATCGATGCCGTTGGCGCGGTGCTGCTCGGGCGTGCGGCTGATCAGCTCGGCCTCGGAGCCGACGGTCCCGGCGATCCAGTAGGGGATGCCACAGGCGGAGTACGACGACGCGCGCCCGCGCTCGAAGGCGACGATCGACAGGTCGTCGGCGTCGCGGCGCTTGCGGGCCTGCGACGCGGCGCTCATCCCGGCGGCGTCGGCTCCGATGACCACGAGGCGCTCGGTAGGCACCCGCGGACGGTAGCGCGCGTCCCAGCCGACGTTCAGGTCGCTGGCAGGCAGCGCGGCTAACCTGCTGCCGGTGGACACCGCGCACGCACTGCCCGCCATCCTCGACGGCCAGCACCTCGTCGAGACGTTCGGCCTCGCCGGGTTGCTCGCGATCGTGTTCGCCGAGACCGGCCTGCTGCTCGGGTTCTTCCTGCCCGGCGACTCGCTGCTGTTCGCGGCCGGCTTCGCGGCCACCGGCAAGCTCACCGACAAGCTCCACCCCAACATCGCATTGGTCTGCGTGCTCGTCAGCGTCGTCGCGATCCTCGGCGCCCAGGTCGGCTTCCTCATCGGCCGCAAGGCCGGTCCGACGCTGTTCCAGCGGGAGGAGTCGCGGCTGTTCAAGCGGTCCTACGTCACGAAGGCGGAGGGGGTCGTGGAGCGCTACGGCGCCGGCCGGGCGATCGTGCTGGCCCGCTTCATCCCGATCGTGCGCACCTTCCTCAACCCGCTCGTCGGCGCGGGCGACCTCCCCGCCGTCACCTTCGCCAAGTGGAACGTCGTCGGCGGGATCCTCTGGGGCACCGGCGTCACCCTCCTCGGCTACTACCTCGGCACGGTGAGCTTCATCGGCAAGAACCTCGAGGTCTTCGCTGTGCTCATCGTGGCCATCTCGTTCCTCCCGATCGCCTTCGAGGTCCTCCGGGCCCGGCGGGAGAGCGCCCGCTAGGACTTTCGGGCATCGTGCCAACCGAACCCGGGCCGGACTCGTCCTGTGAGGTGAGGGAGGTGGCGTGGACACCCAGCACGAGGACGCGTTCAACGCGTTCGTCGCGGCCCGGTCCCGTCACCTGCTGCAGACCGCGTACCTGCTGACCGGCGACCGCCACCGCGCGGAGGACCTGCTGCAGACCGCCCTCACGCGTGCCTACCTGCACTGGGACCGCATCGAGTCCGCCGACCCGGAGGGCTACGTGCGCAGAACCCTGGCCAACGCCCACATCGACTGGTGGCGCCGCAAGCCGTGGCGCGAGGAGCCGACCGCGCTGCTGCCGGACACCGCCGGCCCCGACGACGCTGCTTCGTACGACGCCCGCGATGCCGTTCTGCAGGCCCTCGCCGGACTTTCCCGCCGGCAGCGGGCGGTCATCGTCCTGCGCTACTACGAGGACCTCTCAGAGACCGAGATCGCAGCTGCCCTCGGCTGCTCAGCCGGCACCGTCAAGAGCGCCGCGTCGC
>JAVXVI010000314.1:0-2769 GCA_032230005.1 Actinomycetota bacterium
GAGTCGAGCAGGCCGGACTCGTGGACGATGATGATCGACCGCCGCGCCCCGCTCTGGCCCGGAACCGAGAACAGCGCACGCTTGTCGTCGAACAGCATGAGGTTGAGCGGCACCTGGGCGAAGACGCGCGCCTGCTCGCCGACCGCGATGCACTGATGGACCGCAGCAAGTCCTTCGACGTCCTCGAGAATCGATACCCCGTAGAGCCCGCGAGCTCGCACGCCGCGTTCCATGGCCGCAAAGAATCCGGGCGCCGCCCGAGGCCGCGGAATCTCCATTCCGGTCTGGGCCCGCCGCGGCGACACGGGGCCGATGCACAAACCGTCGACGGTCGAGGTCGCGTCATCCATCAGCTTGACCTCGACTGCCGCGCACCGCGCCTCGTCCGTGATGACCTCGACGAAGTTCAGGCGGTCGCTGGCTTCGTTCCAGATGTCGGCGAAAACCAAGGCGATCTGGCGAGTGGCGTCAGCAGCCCTCGCATGCTCGGCTGCCACTTGCTCCAACGGGATCCGGGGAGCGACTGCCTCGATCGCCCCGTCACTCACGTCGAGCAGGCCGATCGCAGCCAGGACCTTCACCTCCTGCGCAGCGGTGGCGCGGTCCATGCCGACGCGTTCTGCCAGGTCCTCGAGGCTCGTCCTCCCGCCCACCACGACAGCACGGTAGAGCGGCTCCGCCGCGGCTGAGAGGAAGGGGGCTGAGAGGGGTTCCACGGGGCCGTCATACCACTTTTTGCGCTCGCTACGCGAGAAATCAACACTAGGTGACGAAGACGAGTGTGGCCCGTCCTTCGTTGTCAGTCCTTCAGGGTTTTGCGCATGATGCGTTCTCGGGTGATGCCGTCCGGCATCAGGTCGCCTGCTTCGTCGGTGTCCTGGTAGCCGCCGCGGGCGTAGAGGGCGTGGGCCTTCTCGTTGCCTGCGACAACGGAGAGCTTCAGGGTGTGGGACGCGGCGGCGCGGGCCTGGGACTCGATGCGGGCCAGCAGGGCGTCGCCGACGCCCTGGCCGCGGCCGGACGGGGCGATCCACATCGAGATGAGTGCGGTGACGCCGGGTTCGGTTCCGTCGGGAAGGCCGGTGGCCATGCCGACCGGGGTGCCGTCCAGGACGGCGATCAGGTTGAGGGAGCCGGGGAGGTCCAGGCGGGCTCGCCAGCGCGACTCCTCGGCGTCCACCCAGTCGGCCAGTTGGGAGCCGAAGGCGAACGGGGCGTCGGCGAGTGCCGCGAGGCGCAGCTCGCGCCAGTCCTGCCAGTCGTCCGGGGTCAGTTCACGAAGTTCGATCACGCCGACAGCTTCGTCGCCGGCGGGGACATCGGGCAACCAGGTTTGACCCGCCGGCGGGGGAAGCAACTAGCGGATCTTGGAGGAGACCCAGTCTTTGACGCCGCCGAGGCCTTCGCCCAGGTCGCGGAGGAGTTTGGCGAGCGGGTCCTGGGAGCGGGCGAAGGCTTCGGAGTACGACTTGGCCGCGTTCTTCGCCTCCTGCGACATCGAGGCGTCGCCGTCCTCCTGCCGCTTCGGGTAGGTGCCGGAGACGATCGTCGTGTACTCGCCCTCGTCGACCCAGCGCCGCAGCTCATGCGCCCGTACTACGGCCAGCGGGTGCGACGCCGCCTCGAGCAGCAGCAGCTTGAGCACGCTGTCGCGCAGGTCGCCCGCGCTCTCGTACTCCGTGCCCTGCGCCAGGAACGCCGTCGTGTCCAGCTCTTCCAGCTGCCCGCCGCTGGCCAGCTTCATCTGGACCCGCAGGGCAGCAGCAGGATCCTGTACTGCGAGCAGGCCGGCCCGGTCGCCGGACAGCTCCGCCTTGCGCGCCCACTCGTGCAGCGCGGCGATGATCGCGCGCAGGCCGAGAGCGCCGATCGGCATCCAGTTCAGCGCGCCGGTCAGCCGAATCAGCCACAACAGCAGCGACTGGTAGAGCGCGTGCCCGCTCTGGGCATGGCCGAGTTCGTGGCCGAGAACGAACCGGAGCTCCTCCTCGTCGAGGCCTTTGACCAGGGCGCTGTTCAGCACGATGAACGGCTTGTCCATGCCGATCGTGATCGCGTTCCAGATCGGGCTGTTGGTGACGTACAGCTCGGGCAGCTGGCGGACGTCGAGCGTCGTCGCGGCCTCGGTGTAAAGGGTGTGGACCTTCGGGAACTGCCGCTCGTCGACCCGGATCGCCGAGCCGAGGAACTGCAGCCGGAAGGCCCGCTCGTTGATCAGCCCGGACATCTTGCGGAGGACGAAGTCGAACCCCTTCAGCTGCCGCAGCGCCACCAGCGCACCACGGTCCGCCGGGTGCTCCCAGGCGCGCGAGCTGATGTCGGTGAGCGTGACCCTGGTCCTGGTCGGCCGCTCGTCGTTCTCGGTCATCATTCCCCCACAAGTCGACGTGTTGGCACCCAAGGTAGCTCGGCCCGGGGTCTGGTCGAGTTTGGTCGAGGTGGTCGCGGTGGGGGCCGGGGTCTTTCAGGCTGGGCGGGAGAACTCTCCAAACCGCCCTATGGAGGACCGATGTTCAGACCAGCTTTTGGTGCGGCCGTTGCCTTGGCCGCCTTGACTATCTCGCCGGCATTGAGTGCTAGCGCAGTACAGGATCCAGCGCCGGCTCCGCAGAGTTATGAGGCGCAGCGGGCCGCAGTACCGGCTGCTAAGGCTGCTGCCGTGCGAGCGCAGGTTGCTGCGGCTGCGCGGCCGTTGCTGCGAGTGCCGTTCCGGTGCGGTGAGACGTGGTCCGGAGCCAGCCGCGTCGGCCACAGTCCGTCGTACTACGC
>JAVXVI010000315.1:0-4071 GCA_032230005.1 Actinomycetota bacterium
CGGCGCTCCTCCTCGACCTGGTCGGGGGTGTCGGCGTGGACCAGCGGCACGGTGCCGTCGACGAGACCGACGAGGAAGACGGCGTCCCACTCCAGGCCCTTGGCGGCGTGCAGCGAGGCCAGGGTCACGCCGTCGACCGTCGGGGCGTGCTGGGCTGCGGACCGCTCCTCGAGCTCGGCGACCAGCTCGCTCAGTCCGGCAGCCGGGTCCAGGCGGCCGAGATCGACGGAGAGACGGTGCAGCGCGGCGAGGGACTCCCAGCGGTCACGGGTCGCACCGGAGCCGGCCGGCGGGGCGTCGATCGACCACTGGAGACCGGCGCGAAGGACATCGGCCGCCGCGTCGGCGAGCCCGGCCGGGACGTCGTCGTCGCCCGCACGCGCGGCTCCGCGCAGCAGCAGGATCGCCTCGCGGACCTCCTTGCGGTCGAAGAACCGCTCACCACCACGGATGACGTAGGGCACACCCGCATCGGCCAGCGCTGCTTCGTAGCCGGCGGACTGCGCGTTGACGCGGTAGAGGATCGCGATCTCGGACGCCGCCGTCCCGGCGGCGACGAGCTTCTTGCAGCGGGCCGCGACGGCGGTCGCCTCCGCCGGCTCGTCGAGGTGCTCCTGGAACACCGGCGCCGGGCCGGTGGGCCGCTGCGCCACGAGCTCGAGCCGGGCCGCCTTCATCGTCGATCGTGCGATCACGTCGTTGGCCAGCCCGACGACCTGCGGCGTCGAGCGGTAGTCACGCACCAGCCGGACCTCGACCGCCTCCGGGTAGCGCTGGCGGAACTCCAGCAGGTACGACGGCGTCGCCCCGGTGAAGGAGTAGATCGTCTGGTGGGCGTCGCCGACGACGCACAGGTCGTCGCGGCCGCCGAGCCACGCGTCGAGCAGCCGCTGCTGCAGCGGCGTGACGTCTTGGTACTCGTCGACGACGAACGACCGGTAGCGGTCGCGGAACTCCCGTGCGACAGCGCCCTGCTCCTCCAGCACACCCGCGGTCAGCAGGAGCAGGTCGTCGAAGTCGGCCAGCCCTTGCGACTGCTTCAGGTCGACGTACGCGCCATAGATCTGCGCCACGACCGCAGCGTCGAACGGCGGCTGCCGCCCCGCCTTCTGTGCGGCGACGACGTAGTCCTCAGGGCCGTAGAGCGAGGAGGCCGCCCACTCGAGCTCCGACAGCAGGTCGCGCAGCTCGGTGGTGCTGGGACGCAGGCGTGCGCGAGTGGCGGCGTTGGCGACGAGGCTGAACTTGTTGTCGATGAGGCGGGGCGGGGCGCCGCCGACGACCCGCGGCCAGAAGTACTGCAGCTGGCGCAGGGCGGCAGCGTGGAAGGTGCGCGCCTGGACCCCGCCGACGCCGAGCTGGCGGAGACGGGTGCGCATCTCGCCCGCGGCGCGGGCCGTGAAGGTGACGGCGAGCAGGGCCGACGGCTGGACCGCGCCCGACAGGACGGCGTAGGCCGCCCGATGCGTGATGGTCCGCGTCTTGCCCGTCCCGGCGCCGGCCAGGATGCAGACCGGGCCGCGGACGGCCTGGGCGGCGGCTTGCTGCTCCGGATCCAGCGCGGCAAGAACGTCGTCCGGGGTCACGTGGACATCCTCCCAGGTGGGTAGGACGGGAAGGTCCGGAACGCGCCCGTTGTTGACGAAGTCGACCGACCCGTGACCCGAGGAGAGCGCGTGCCCGACCAGCTGACGATCTACAGCACGCAGTGGTGTGGGTACTGCCACCGGCTCATGCGCCAGCTGGATCGCGAGGGCGTGGGGTACGACGTCGTGGACATCGAGGACGAGCCGGACGCCGCCGACTACGTCATGAGCGTTAACGGCGGCAACCAGACGGTTCCGACGGTGGTCTTCCCGGATGGTTCAGCGCTCACCAACCCGAGCCTGTCGCAGGTCAAGGAGCGCCTCGCCAGCTGAGCCGGTCGCACCCGCGCCTTATTTGCGCGACAATGTGCCGGACCCGCTTCCCCGCACCAGGATGTGACCGTGCCCACGACTTCGCTCACCCATCCGGCGATCGACGCGGTCCTGTCCACGGCGGCCACCCTGCTCGGGATGGAGGTCGTGTTCATCGGCGGCCTGACGGACGAGAGCTTCACCTTCGAACGCGTCCTCACGACCGACCAGCTCGGGTGGGAGATCCCCTCCGAGGGTGCGGTCCTGGACCGTGCCGACACCCTCTGCCATCGGCTCCTGTCCGGAGCGCCGTCGTCCACGTCTGACGCCGCCAACGACCCGGCCTACCGCGACGCGGCTGCGCAGTCGCAGTTCGGGATCACGTCCTACGTCGGCGTCCCGGTCCGCGACTCGGGCGGTCACGTGGTCGCGACGCTGTGCGGCATCGACCGTGACCACGTGACCGTCGCCGCGGACGCCGTGGGAGTCCTGCGTCAGCTCGCCGACGTCGTCTCCGCTCACCTCGGCCCGCTGATCGAGGAAGGCGTCGTCATCCGGCGCTCCCCCGAGGGCGGGTGGGCCGTGGGCAGTGACAACACGAGCGACCTCACCAGCGCGATGGTCCTGGCCGACCTGCTGGCCGGTGAGCTGCAGGCAGGCGCGCGGCCGCCTCGGACCGACCAGCCGCTCGACGAGGTCGGCCAGCTGCGGCTGTCGGTCAAGCAGCTGGAGCACGCACTCGCCGCCCGCGTCGTCGTCGAGCAGGCGATCGGCGTGCTGACCGAGCGCCAGCGCAGCTCGCCGCGCGATGCCTTCGAGCGGCTGCGCAAGGTGGCCCGCTCCCGTGGCCGCAAGGTGCACGACCTCGCCAAGGAGGTCGTGATGTCGGCCAACGACCCGTCGGTCCCGCTGCCGCCCGAGCTGGCCGGCGGCCGCTGAGCCTGCTCCCCCGCACGCCGGGTCGACTGGCCGCGGAACTCGTCGATCGGATCGATGCGTACGACGGCCGCGTACGCGTCCTCGTGGACGGCGTCGGGTCGCGCGAGCTGTCCGATGCCCTCGTGCCAGGGTTGCAGGCGTTGGGCCGGGCGGTGATTCGGGTGTCAGGTGAGGACTTCCTGCGGCCGGCCGGCGAGCGCTACGAGTGGGGGCGCGAGGACGCGTCGGCGTTTCGCGACCGATGGCTCGACAGCGGTGCGCTGCGACGTGAGGTGCTCGACGCTGCGGGTAGCGGGTCGGTGCTGCCGGCGCTGTGGGATGCCGCGCGTGACCGATCGGCCCGGGCGGCACGAGTCGATGTGCCGGCGCGCGGGGTGGTGATCGTGGACGGGCTGTTCCTGCTGGGGCTGGGATTGCCGGCGGAGGTCACGGTGCACGTCGCGTTGACCGCGGCTGCCCTGGTCCGCCGCGGAATCGCCGCCTGGCAGCTCGGTGCCTTCTCGTCGTACGACGAAGAAGTCCGTCCTGGCGAGTCGTGCGACGTGCTGGTGCGTGCGGAGGATCCCCTGCGGCCGGCCGCGCTCTTCCGCTAGAGGGCGCGGACGCGGTTGTTGCGGGCGTTGTGCTCGAGCTCGACGAGACCGAGCTCCTCCAGCAGCGGCGGCAGGTACATGCCGAAGCGACCGCGGTAGCCCTTGCGCAGGCCGTACCAGCCGCCGAGCGGGTTCTGGTCAGATCTCGCCCAGGCCTCCAAGGTGCCTTCTGCAGCAGGCTTCTGCTCATCGGCCGCGCCCAGGGGCACCCAGTCGCCCTGCTTCTTCAGCCACGCAACGGCGTCGTCGATCGCGCGCGCGTCGTAGCTCAGGACCGTGGAGCCGACCGTGCAGACGAGCCGGGGTGGTTCGGCCTCGTCGTCGCGGTGCATCGTGTAGTCCGAGGACCCGGGCGGCGTCTTCAGCCGCCAGGGATCGTCCTTCGTTCCGGCCATGTGCGGAAGGTACGACGGATCGCTCGCTCTGGCCAGGTCGTGGCTCGACCCGAGGCTTCATCCACAGCGAAAATCCCTTATGCACCAGGCACTTTCGGCTCCGAAACTGTCGGAGGTCGCGGCTAGGTTTGCTGGCATGGCAGTCGGTCAGCAGGTCCTCGGGGCGTCGGTTCTCGACGTCGGCGAGCTCGATCGGCTGTCGGCTGCGATCGAAGCCGATGAGCACGACCGCTCGACCCGCCATGG
>JAVXVI010000316.1:0-2940 GCA_032230005.1 Actinomycetota bacterium
CGTGAGTCCGGTCTTCACTGCCGGGATCGCGACCGACTTCGCTCCACCGCAGGCGCGGGCCGACAGTGCGATGACGACGACGGCGAGCAGCACCGAAGCGAGCCGCACCGACCGCTGGTGGTTGCGCACGAGCGCCGGCGTCGTCCTCCGCGGCGGTCGGACAGGAGCGGCCCCGACCGGCGCCAGTCCTGTCAGGGCGCGGGTCGGGTCGGCAGCTCCCTGCGCCCGCGCTTCGGCGGGTGGCTGGACCGGCAGGACCGCAGTGGGGTCACTGCCGTCGGTGAGAGCGGTGTGCAGAGCGAGTGCGGTGCGGCCGAGCTCACCGGCGTGCTTGGGGCGGCGGGCCGGGTCCTTCTCCAGAGCGTTCATCACCAGGTCGCGCACCGGGGCCGGGATGTGCGCGGGCAGCGGCGGCGGGGGCTGCGACATGTGCGCGGTGGCGACGGCCAGCGGGTTGGTTCCCGGGAACGGCCGCTCGCCGGCGAGGCACTCGTAGGCGACGACGCCGAGGGAGTAGACGTCGCTCGCGGGGGTGACCACCCCGCCGCTGGCCTGCTCGGGGGAAAGGTAGTACGCGGTGCCGACGACGGTGCCGGTCCGGGTGAGGGGGACCGCGTCGGCGGCCCGGGCGATGCCGAAGTCGGTGATCTTCACGACGCCGTCGGGCCGCACGAGCAGGTTGCCCGGCTTCACGTCGCGGTGGACGACACCGGCGTCGTGCGCTGCCTCGAGCGCCATCGCGGCCTGGCCGACGACGTCCAGGGTCTGCTCCGCGGACAAGTGCCCCGTCCGATGCAGCAACGCCGACAGCGGCTCACCGTCGACGAGCTCCATCACCAGCCATGCCGCCGTCTCCGGCTCGACCTGCTCGCCGTAGTCGTAGACCGACGCGATGCCGGGGTGCGACAGGCCGGCAGCGTGCCGCGCTTCGGCCCGGAACCGCTCGCGGAACTCCGGATCATCGACGTACTCGGGCTTCAGGCACTTCACCGCGACCACGCGGTTCAGCACGGTGTCCAGGCCGCGCCAGACCTCACCCATGCCGCCGACCGCGATCCGGTCATCGAGGCGGTAGCGGCCGGCGAGCAGCCCGTCGACTGACCCGGCGGGAGTCGTCATTGGCCGAGTACGGCGCGCATGACGGCACGCGCGATGGGCGCGGCGACCCGGCCGCCGGTCGCCTCGGACCCGATCGACCCGCCGTCCTCGACGACCACTGCGACCGCGACCTGCGGGTTCTGCGCCGGCGCGAACCCGATGAACCAGGCGTGCGGTGCCGCGCCCGCGGCGTGCTGCGCGGTGCCCGTCTTGCCGGCGACTGCGACGCCGGGGATCTGCGCCGCCGTACCGGTTCCGCTTTGGACGACGAGCTCCATCATCGCCGTGAGCTGCTTGGCGACGTCCGCGGACACCGCGCGCTTGTAGGTCTGCGGCTGGGTCAGCGACAGCTGGCTCAGGTCGGGTGCCTGCACCTCACGCACCAGATAGGGCTTCATGATCTCGCCGGCGTTGGCCACCCCCGCGGCGACCATCGCCATCTGCAGCGGCGTCACGCGCACGTCGTACTGGCCGATTGCCGACTGCGCCTCCTGCGGCTTGGACAGCTGGTCGGGGAAGACACTCGTGGCAGCGCGCATCGGGACGCGCACCCCGCCGTCGTCCAGGCCGAACTTCTCCGCCTGCTTGCGCAGCGCGTCGCCGCCGAGGGTGAGGCCGAGCCCGCCGAAGGCGGTGTTGCAGGAGATGCGCAGCGCGTCCGCAAGGCTGGTGCTCTTGCCGTCGCCGCAGGTCTCGCCACCGAAGTTCTTCAGCGTTGCCGTCGTCTGCGGCAGGTTGAGCACGGTCGGCGAGGGGATCTGTGTGTCCGGCGTGAACTTGCCCGATGACAGCGCCGCCGCCGAGGTGATGACCTTGAAGGTCGATCCCGGCGGGTAGGTCTGGGACAGCGCGCGGTTGAGCAGTGGGTCGCCCTTGTCGGCCTGGAGCTGGTCCCAGTAGGCCGCGATGCTCTTGTGGCTGTGCGAGGACAGACGAGCCGGGTCGTACGACGGCGTGCTGGCCATCGCGAGGATCGCGCCCGTCCGCGGGTCGAGCGCGACGACCGCACCCTGCTTGCCCTGCAGGCCGTCGAAGGCGGCGCGCTGCGCGGCCTGCTGCAGGGTGAGGACGACACGACCGCCCTCGGGCTTGCGTCCGGTGATGTAGTCCGACAACCGTCGTACGAACAGGTTGTCGCTCTCGCCGGACAGCACGTCGTTCTCGGCCTGCTCGATGCCGGTACGGCCGTAGACGAAGGAGTCGAAGCCGGTCACGTGCGCAAACGCCGAACCGCCGGGATAGGTGCGCAGGAACTTGAACTGCTCCTGCGGGGTGGCCTTGTCGACGGCGACAGGGGAGGCACCGCCACCACCCGTGGACAGCACGATCGGACCGCGCTCCTGGGAGAAGCTGCGCAGCAGACTGCGGGCGTTGCGGGTGTCGTTGCGGTACTGATCGGCTTTGACGACCTGTACGTAGTTGACGTTGATGAGCAGCAGGCCGAACAGCGCGAGACAGGCGATCGCGACGCGGCGCAGTGGCGCGTTCATCGGCGTACAACCTGTGTTTGCGCCTCTTCGAGAGCGACGCGTGCCTGGCCGGGTGCGACCGGGGCGGGTGCCGGCCGGCGGGCTGCGTCGCTGATCCGGATCAGCAGCGCGACGAGCACCCAGTTCATGACGACCGAGCTGCCGCCGTACGACAACCAGGGCAGCGTCACTCCGGTGAGCGGGATCAGGCCGGTGACTCCGCCGACGATGACGAACACCTGCAGTGCCAGGGCGAACGACAGCCCGGTCGCGAGCAGCTTGCCGAACGAGTCGCGGCAGGACAGCCCGGCGCGCAGGCCGCGTTCGACGATCAACGCGAAGACCATGAGCACGGCCATGACGCCGATGAGGC
>JAVXVI010000317.1:0-7583 GCA_032230005.1 Actinomycetota bacterium
ACTGGATCCACGACCCGGACGTCGACCTCGACGCGCACCTGCACCGCGCGACGCTTCCCGCGCCCGCCGACCTGCACGACCTCGGCCGCTTCGTCGGCGACGTCGGGTCCAAGCCGCTCGACCGTGATCGGCCGCTGTGGGAGCTCTGGCTTGTCGAGGGGCTGGCGACCGGGCAGGTGGCGCTGGTCGCAAAGATGCACCACTCGACGCTGTACGGCGCAGCCGGCGCGGACATGATGGCTCACCTGCTGGACTTCGGGCCGGAGGGGCGCGAGATCGAGCAGCCGCCGGCAGCGCGCGAGGAGGCCCAGCCGTCGAGTGTCAACCTGGTCGCCCGGGCTGCGCTGAACACCGCACGGCGGCCGGTGCGTGCGGCGCAGACGGTGGCCGGCTCGGTGAAGCGGGTCGGCAAGATGGGCGGGATGGTCGGCCGCGCTGTCACCAAGCGCTCGCCGGTCACGCTCCCGTTCACGGCACCGCACGTGGACTACATCAACGGGCGGCTCACATCGGCCCGCGAGGCGGCGTTCACGAAGGTCGACTTCGAGGACATCAAGACCGTCAAGGACGCGTTCGGCACCAAGGTCAACGACGTGGTGCTCGCCGCCGTGACCCAGTCCCTGCGCAGCTACCTCGTCAAGCGCGATGCGCTTCCGAAGAAGCCGCTGGTCGCGAGCGTGCCGATGAACATCGGTGCGGGCGCGGTCGAGGGCACCGACAAGATCTCGGCACTGCTCGTGCCGCTGCCGGTGCTCACCGAGGACCCGGTCCAGCAGTTGCGGGAGGTGGCGGAGTTCAGCCGCAACAGCAAGGGGATGGTCGACGCGCTCGGGGTCGACTCCATCGGCGACGTGGCGGAGCTGGTGCCGCCGCTGCTGGTGATGGGCGGGTCCAAGTTGTACGACGGGCTGGGCCTGTCACGGCTGCACCCGCCGCTGCAGAGCCTGGTCGTGTCCAACATGCCCGGGCCACCCATCCCGCTCTACTGCGCGGGTGCGCGCGTTGACGCGGTCTACCCGTTCGGCCCGCTGCTGCCCGGCGCGGGGCTCAACATCACCGTGCTGTCGAACATGGGCAACCTCGACGTCGGCCTGCTCGGCTGCCCGGACCTGGTGCCTGACCTGTGGGAGATCGCCGACGGCTTCCCCGCGGCGATCGCCACCCTGCTCGACGCCGCCCGCTCGTCCTCGCCTTGATCAACGCGGAGTTAGCGCCGTCGATCGCGCCTCAAGACCGGCGGTAAGCCCGCGTTGATCACGTAGACAGCTCAGAGGGCGGACAGCTCAGAGGGCGGACAGCTCGGAGACGAGCCAGTGGCCACCGGTGCGACTCATGGTCATGCGGACCCGGCTCTGGTCGATGCGGGTCTCCGGTGTCTTCGCACCCGGCTGCTGCTTGACGGTCGCCTGGTCGACGAACAGCAGCACGACGACGCGGGTGCGCGTGGCTGACATGACCGCCGCGGACCCGACGGTCGCCTGCACGATCGCCTTCAGCTGCTTCGACTGCGGCAGCAAGGTCTCCGCAGTGCTGTCGTACTGGGTGCGGAAGGCGCCGGTCGTCTCGGACCTTGCCCGCTGGATGGACTGCTCCACCGAGCGGTAGTCGTAGCCGAGGATGTCCGACGCCGCGACCCTCGCAGCGCTGACCGCGTCGGTGCGCGCCTTCTCCAGCGCGGTGTCCGACCGGCGCTGCCAGGCGAGGACGCCGGCCGCGACGCCGGCGGCCAGGCAGAGCACGACCAGAGCGGCCGTCAACCGCCGCCCGCTGCCCGCGCGGGACGTGCGGGTGGTAGCCCCGGATCGGCGGTGGCGGCCGCGGGCGTCGGTCACTGCGGCAACCCCGCGAACGCGACCTGGCTGACCAGCCATCGGCTGCCGACGTGCACCAGCTTCATGTCCATCCGGTAGTGCTTGACCAGCTTCGCCGTGCCGGCCTTCGCGCTCGCCGTGTTGGTCACCTCCGCGTCGACCGCGACGAGTGCCTCGACGGTGCTGCCCGAGTCACTGGCAATGCCCGCCGCGAGCACCGTCCCCGTCGACACCGACTGGTCGCGCTTGAGCACGGTCGGGAACTGCGTGCGCTGCGACTCGAACTGCGTCTTCAAGGTTCCGGTCGCCGCCGCGATGATCCGGGCGAGGTCGCGGTCGGCCGTCTGGTAGCTGATGGTCGTCAGGTTGACGGCCTGCTGCCGCGCCGCCTGCAAGGCCTCCTGCCGGGCGTCGTCCCGGCTGCGGACCGACCGCGCGTCGTTGACGAGCCAGCCCACCAGGGCGAGCAGAGCCAGCAGGACGAGCGCGAGGACGCCAGGCAGGAGGCGCCGGCGCTGCCTGGCCGCGGCAGGCGGCGTCGTCAGCTCAACGGGCCCAGGATCAGCGCCCTCCACGACTGCCCTCCGAGCTCTCGCTGACCGCCGGTCGAGGCTAGAACGTAGCCGCCCGGTCCCGGCCCGGACAGCGTCGTGGCAGACGGCTGCGCCGCGGTACCCGCGCTCGGGCTGGGCGAGGGGTGCGGGAACCCCTCGTTGTTGCGGTACGACGGCTCGTCAGCGAGCCGCTTGCCATCAGGTTCCGGGGCTTGTCGAGCCCCCCGGACGCCGACGCTGGAGCTCGACGGCTCCTTGCAGTAGGCGTCGTAGCGGATCGGCGGGTAGGCCAGCTCCGCCGGCAGCCGCCGCTTCGCCGGGTCGAGGTAGCCCTTCGTGCACGGCTGCGAGTCCTCGCTCGGGGGCAGGGGCACCCCGAAGCGGGTCGTGCCGTCACCCGGGAAGAGCCCGAACGACGTCGCCACGATGTAGGGGTAGACGATCAGCACCTGGCGGATCGCCGGAATGCGAACAGCTGCGACCTGGCCCACCGACACCAGGTTGCCCAAGGTGATCGGCAGCGTCGTGTCGACGCTCTTGTCGAGTGCCGTCACCTCGGCAGCCGCGCCGATGCCGCTGGTGAGGACCTTGCGCAGGTCTGCGTCACTCGTCTTCAGCGCCGCCGAGAACGACGCGAGGTGCTTGGAGAAGTCCACGATGTCGTTGCTCAGCGCGTTCTGCGTGTCGAGGACCGTGCGGCCGCTCTCGATCAGGCCGACGGTGTCGGGCGCGTCCACCTTCGCGGCCGCAGCGAGTCCGGACGTCGACTCGAGAAGCCGTCGCAGCTGAGGTCCGGTCTCGGCAAAGCCGGTGCCCAGCTCGTCGACCAGGGTGCGCAGGTCCTCCTTCGGCACCGACCGCACCAGGGTGTCGAGGTTGACCAGCAGGGTCTCGGTCGAGACCGGCAGCGACGTGTGGTCCTGCGGGATGACGCTGTTCTGCCCGAGGTACGGTCCGGAGCTCGTGGCCGGCTGCAGGTCGACGAACTGCTCCCCCAGCGCCGATCCGTTGCCGATGACGGCCCGTACGTCCTTCGGGATGCGCGGGCTGCTGTTGATGTCCAGCGCCACCCGGATGCCGTCGTCGCGCAGCGAGATCTGGCCGACCCGGCCGATCTCGACCCCGCGGTAGGTGACGCTCGCAGTGGTGAAGATGCCGCCGGAGTCGGCGAGGTCGACGTACGCCGTGTAGCTCTGCCCCAGCAGCGCGCGGCCCGCACCGATGTAGTGCACGAGGACGTAGCTGACGCCGAGGACCGTGACCACGACGAACACCGCGAGCTTCGCCAGGACCGTGCGGCCGGTCATCGCAGGATCCCCAGCAGCATGTCGTCGAGGCTGGTGCCGCTCATCCAGCGCGCCGCGGTCAAGCGACTTGGGAGAGCGGGCAGCGACGGCACCACGACGGGCGGGGGCACGAGTCCCGGGGCCGCAGACGGAGTCGGCACGGGCAGCGGCGGCACCGGCTGCGGTGACCCGAAGGTGCCCAGGAGCGAGGCAGCCGATGTGTCGACGGTGATCGAGATGTTGCCGTAGTCGCCGAAGTACGCCTTCTCGACCCCGTCCGCCGTCGGGTAGGTGATGATCGCCTCGAGCGACTGCGGGATGACGCTGCCGACCTCGCCGAGCTTCTGGAGGGTCGGCCGGAGCGCCCGCAGGTTGGCGAGCAGGTCGTCCCGCGAGCCGTTGACGACGCGCACCGCGACCGTCCCGAGCCGCTGCAGCGAGACGAGCAGCGCCGTCAGCCGCTTGCGGTCGTCGGCCAGGATGGCGAGCGCCTGCGGCATCCGGTCGACGGCGTTGGTCAGGGCTGTCTCCTGCGAGCGCACCGTGCCTGTGAGCCGGTCGACGCGCTCGATCGCCTGCACGATCTGCGCCTTCTGCACGTCGAGGCCCGCGGCGAACGTGTTGAGCTGAAGGAGCAGGTCACGCGCCGTCCCCTCGCGCCCGTCGAGCGCGGTGTTCAGCTCCGCGGCGATCGTGTGCAGCTGGCCAAGGCCGCCGCCGCTCAGCAGCAGCGACAGCGCGCCGAGGACCTCCTCGACGGTCGCATCGGTGTCGGTACGCGCGAGCGGGATGACGTCACCCCCGCGAAGCCGGCCGGCCGGCGCTTCGGCGGTCGGTGCGTGGATCTCGACGAACTTCTCCCCGAGCAGGCTGGTCTGGGAGACCCGCGCGATGCTGTTGGCCGGCAGCGTCACGCGGTCCTGCAGCTGGCAGACGACCAGCGCGTGCCGGCCCTGCAGCGCCACCTTGCGGACGTGCCCGACGGTGGCGTCGTTGACCTTCACGGCGGAGTACGGCACCAGGTCGAGGGCGTCGGCGAGCTGCACGCTGACGGTGTAGGTGTGCGAGCCGGTGCCGACCGCACCTGGCAGCGGAAGGCTGTAGATGCCGTTGAAGCCGCAGCCGCTCAGCGTCATGCCGAGCAGCAGCACGAGGGCAGCGAGCCGTCTGGTCCTCATCGCGACGCCCGCGGCGGGATCGGCAGGTCCTTGAGCGGCGCCAGGTAGGTCAGGCACTGCTGCGGGGAGCCGCCCACCGACTCGTAGAGCTGGCAGACGAACAGCGCCGGGTTGTCCTGCCGGTCGTTGTTGTCGAAGCGGGCGTTGTAGGTCCGCGCCGAGGGCGTGTACATGTGCGGGTAGTTGCCGACGCCGACCGCCCCGATGTCGGCGATGTGCGCGAGCAGCACTCTCTCCTTGGCCAAGATGGTCGTCACGCGGGATAGCTCGGCGAGGTCGGTCGCGACCAGCTGCCGGTTGTCCTTCACGAAGCGGGTGACCTCATCCAGCGAGACGCCGACCTCGTGCACGGCAGCCGTGAAGGAGTCACGCTCGCCGTCGAGCTGCGCCGTGACCTTCGCCAGGTCGGTGGTGAACGACCGCGTCTCGGCGTCGTGCTGCGCCAACGTGGTGCTGAACAGCTGCAGGTTGCGCACCGTGTCGAACAGCGCCTCCTTGTTGGTGTCCAACGTCGACATCAGCTCGGACACGTGCGTAACGGTGCTGTTGAGGGCTGCGCCCTCACCGCGCAGGTTGTCGGCGCCGACCTGCACAGCGCGGCTGACGGCCCCGTCCTTGTTGGCCCCGCGCGGACCGAGCGCGGCCGCGAGGCGGCTGAGGTTGCGGTTGAAGTCGTCCAGCTCGATGGGGACCTCGGTGCGGGCCAGCGGGATCACCGCGTGGTCAGGCAGCACGGGGCCGCTGTCGTAGACCGGCGCGAGCTGCAGCGCGCGATCAGCGACGAGGGTGGGCTCGACGAAGACCGCGAAGGCGTCGGCGGGAATCCGCTGGCTCGCGTCGTACTCGAAGTCGACCCGCACCTGCGTGCCCTCCGGGTGCACCCGGGTCACGGTCCCGACGCGCACGCCGAGGACGACGACCTCGGAACCCTTGTAGACGTGGATGGCCTTCGGGAAGTAGGCCGTCGCCGTCTTGGTGGCGTTGCCGCTGCGGAAGACGAACAACCCGGCGAGTACGACGAGGAGCGCGGCGATCCCGGCCAGGACGCGGCGGTCCCTGAGGCGGCTCATCGTCGACCCGCCAGGGCCGCCTGCGCCTGGGCCAGACCGAGCAGGTCGCCGAACGTCCGCGGCACGGTCGACTGGACCTTCGGCAGCGGCAAGCCGGCATGGAACGGGTTGGTCGCGTTGATGGCTGTGCCGTCGAACCACGGGCCCGCGCCGGTCGCGTCCACCTCGCCCCGGATGAAGACGTAGAGGCCCTTGATGACCTGGTCGAGGTTGTCCTGGTTGCGGTCGAGCAGAGAGGTGACGCCGTGCAGGTGCTGGAGCAACGGAGTGAGCGTCTTCTCGTTGTCGTGCACGAGCCCGATCAGCTGCTGGCTCAACGCGACGGTGTTGGCCAGGAGCTCGGAGATGACCTGGCGCCTGGCATCGATCATCGCCAGCAGGGCGCTGCCGTCGCCGAACAGCGACACGAACTGCTCGCGGCGATCGGCCAGGACCCCGGTGAACGTCGACGCGTGCTGCAGCAGCTGGTGCAGCTCCTCGTCACGCGAGGCGATGGTCTGCGACAGCCGGCTCAGTCCGTCGAGCATGCCGCGGACCGCGGGCGAGGAGTCCTTGAACGTCGCGGACAGGGTGTCGAAGGCGCGAGCGAGCTGGTCCACGTCGATCTCGCCGGCGGCGCGGGTCAGGTCCTGGAAGGCCGGCTCGACGTCGTACGGGGACGTGGTCTGCGTCAACGGCAGCTCGCGGCCACGCGGCCACTTCCCGGCCCCCTTGGGCTCGAGCGCGAGGTACTTGTTGCCGAGCAGCGTGAAGATCTGGATGCTGGCCCGGGTGTCCATGCCGAGGTGCACGCCGCCGTCGCTGATGGTGAAGGTGACCTGCACGTGCTTGTCGTGCAGCGCGACCTTCGACACCTGGCCGACCGCGACCCCGCCGACCCGGACCTTGTCACCGGGCCGGAGCCCGGCGGCCTCGCTGAAGGCGGCATTGTACGTCGGCCCGGAGACGAACGAGATCTTGCCGATGTTGAACGAGAGGTACATCGCCACGAGGACGACGGCGATGAACGCGATGCCGATCGGCACCGGGTCACGGGAGCGGAACGACCTCATCCCTTGCACCGCTTGGTGTCGTTCAGGTACGGCGTGGTGCGCGTGCCGTCCGGGAGGATGAAGTTGGCGGCGCACACGTAGAAGTTGAGGAACGCGCCGTAGCTCGCCTCCGGCGTGGACACCTTGAGCTTCATCGGCGTCGCCGACAGGAAGTGGTCGAGCAGCTGTCGGCTCTTCGTCTCGTCGAGGCCGGCCGCGAGGATGCCGAGCTGGGTGATGTCGTCCTTCAGGGCCGGCCGGGCATCCTGCAGCAGCGACGCGGTCGTGCCGGCGAGGTCGTTGATGCTGACCAGGGAGCTGCTGATCGCATCGCGGTCGGCGGACAGCCCGCTGATGAACCGCTGCAGGTTGCTGATCAGCGCCGACAGCTCCTGGTCACGGCTGTCCAGCGGCCCGAGGACGGCGTTGATGTTGTTGATGACCTGGCCGATGAGGGCATCACGGTCGGCCAGGGTGCCGCTGAGAGAGGCCACGTGCGAGAAGAGCGCGTTGACGGTGCCGCCCTCCCCCTGCAGCACCTTGACCAGCTCGAAGGACAGCTGGTTGACGTCGGCGGGCTCCAGGCCGGCAAGCAGCGGCCGGAACCCGTTGAACAGCGTGTTGAGGTTGAGCGCCGGCTGGGTCCGCGACTC
>JAVXVI010000318.1:0-5988 GCA_032230005.1 Actinomycetota bacterium
CACGCACAGGAGCACCTCGTGCGCCTTGGCGTCCTCGGGGTTGGTGTAGTGCAGGTCGTTGGTCGCCAGGAACGGGATGGCGAGGTCCTTCGCGAGCCGGATCAGGTCCTTCTGCGCGCGCCGCTCGATGCCGATGCCGTGGTCCATCAGCTCGCAGTAGAAGTTGTCCTTGCCGAAGATGTCGCGGTACTCCCCGGCCGACCGCTTCGCCGCCTCGTAGTTGCCCATCCGAAGGTAGGTCTGGATCTCACCGGACGGACAGCCGGTCGTCGCGATGATGTCGATGTCGGGCCGGACGTGCTCGGCCAGCAGCTCCTTGTCGACGCGTGGCTTGTAGTAGTAGCCCTCCAGGCTGGCGAGGCTGGACAGCCGGAAGAGCCGGTGCATGCCCTCGGTGCTCGTCGCGAGCATCGTCATGTGGGTGTAGGCACCGCCGCCGGACACGTCGTCCTCGCCGCCGTCGCCCCACCGCACGCGGGTCTTGTCGAACCGGCTGCCCGGCGCGACGTACATCTCACTTCCGATGATCGGCTTGATGCCGTGCGCCTTGGACTTCTTCCAGAAGTCGTAGGCCCCGAAGACGTTGCCGTGGTCGGTCATCGCGAGCGCCGGCATGCCCAGCTCGGCGGTCTTCGCGAACAGGTCGTCCAGCCGGGCGGCGCCGTCGAGCATGGAGTACTCGGTGTGCACGTGCAGGTGCACGAACGAGTCACTCACAAAGCCACCTCGGCTCGCTGCGCTGCCTTCGACCGCGCCCGCTCCTTCGTCGCGGGGCGTTCGGCGACAGCTTCACTCACGGGGGTCTCCTGGGTACGCCGGAACTGGCTGCGTACGGTCCGAGGGGAAGCCGGGCCGTGCTGGGCAGGCTCTGACTCTGCCACGCGCGACCGACAGATCCGGGCACATCCGCCCCGCGAGTCCCCCGACCTCCCTCGCGCATGATCTTCTGATCTCGGAGACGCCGGTCCGGCACGCCGGCGTGTCGGCCCACCCCCTCAGAGATCAGTTGATCGCGGCCCACAACGCGCCGGCCGGGCGCCGATCAGCTCTCGCCGGCACCCAGGGCGGCGGGGCGGTCGGTGGCGGCCCACTGCGACCAGGATCCCGGGTAGAGCCGGCCAGGCGGCAGCCCGAGGTGCTCGGCCACCAGCAGCGTGTGGCAGGCCGTGACACCCGATCCGCAGGACGAGACCCAGTCGGCGCCCGGGGCGACGCCGACGGCGGCCAGCCGGGCCCGGAGCTCGGGAACCGGAAGCAGCACCCCCCGAGCGTCGCTGTTGTCGCGGCACGGCAGGCTGCGCGCTCCCGGCACGTGGCCAGGCCGCGGGTCCATCGTCTCGTTCTCGCCGCGGAAGCGATCGGCCGGCCGGGCGTCGAGCAGGACCGTGTCACTGACCTCGTCGATCGTGGCGAGGCGGGCGACCGGCCACGGGCTGGCCGAGAAGGACGCCGGTGGGCGGCTCCCGCTCCCCTGCTCCCGGCGGCCGCGCCAGCCCGTGATCCCGCCGTCCAGCAGCGCGGCGTCGTGCCCCGTCACCCGCAGCATCCAGACCAGCCGCGCGGCGATCGCGCCGCTGTCGTCGTCGTACGCCACGACGGTGTCGCCGTCGCCGATCCCGCACTGCCGCATGCCCTCGGCGAAGACCTCGGGGTCGGGCAGCGGGTGCCGCCCTTCCTCGGGGGTCGGCGGCGCGGCGAGCCACCTGTCGAGGTCGACGAAGACCGCCCCGGGCAGGTGCGCGTGCTCGTAGGCTGCGAGGCCGGAGCTGCCGTCGGCGTACCACCGCACGTCGGCCAGCACGGCCTCCGGGTGATCGGCCAGCCAGCTCGCATCGACGATCGGTGCAACCACGGTCAGAGCTCCCTGCTCATGCCGACGTGCTCGATGCCGGCCTCGAGGTAGACGTCCCCGAACGGTGCGAAGCCGGCCCGGTCGTAGAACCCGCGGGCGTGCAGCTGCGCATGCAGCTCCACCTGCCGCAGGCCGGTGGACCGGGCATGGTCGACCAGCAGGTCGAGCAGCTGCCGCCCCACTCCGGTGCCACGGGCGGCCGGGTGCACGGCCATCCGCCCGATCGTGCCGAGGCTCTCGACCGGCTCGAGGCGGTTCACCTCGTCGATCCGGCCGCGCACCAGCCGGCCGGTGCCGATGACGCGGTCCCCAAGGAGCGCGACCGCGTGCACCGCCGTGTCGTCGAGGTCGTCCCGCTCGAGCTCCACTGGCACGTCCTGGCCGATCACGAAGACCTCGTGGCGCAGCGCGTAGACGGCCGGCATGTCCCCGGCCGCGGCCAGCCGCACCTCGGCAACGTCCGTCGGTGCCGTCATGCGCCGTTGCCGTGGCCCGGGACGACCGGCCGCGTCACCGTGACCTTCTGCTCCGGGAGCAGCGGCTGCAGCTGCAGCGTGTCATCGCTGCCCCCGCCGATGTCGACAGCGCGGACGCCGGAGAGCGACGGCAGCGCGGCGAGGTCGCGGGCCTTGCCACGCACCAGCGCAGCGAACACACAGGCGCAGTCGCGGCCGTAGGCCGACGCCTCCTTGTCGGCAGTCTTGGCCGCTTCGGCGTAGAAGAGCTTGTACTGCTTCTCGTCAGCCGCCGTCCCCGTGATCGAGGCGGCCAGGTTCAGGAACTCCTTGCGGTCCCGGACCTTGCGCTTCGCGATCTCGGCGAAGGTGGTCTCGACGTCCTGGACCAGCGTCGACGTCACCGGGATCGGCAGGACCTCGGCACTGGGGAGCTGGACGTGTGCGAGCACCTTCGAGACCTGGAGCTCGCCGAGGAGCAGGCGCGTCTGCTGGGGCGTGAGGTAGTGGCTGAAGCTCACGAGCGCGGTGTACATGCCGTCGGGGGCGGCCTTCGAGACGAGAACGGCACGGTTGCGGGTGGAGGTGATGTAGGCGGCGACGCTGGAGCCGGGCGCCGGCCCGAGGGTCGTCGGGATCGTCGCCACGGCCCGTTGGCGCGCCGTGTCCGCCCTGTGCTGCGCGCCCGACCGGGCGAGGGCGACCCCCGCGCCGGAGAGAAAGACGGCCGCAACGAGCAGCAGCCCGAGCTGGGGCACGTCACGCAGGAGCGCGAGCGGCCCGCGGTTGGCGTAACGGTCGTCCAGCCGGCGCAGCGGCCCGTCACCGGCAGGATCGAGCGCCGCAGAGACGCCGTTGCGAACGGCCGTGCCGGCGCGCTCGCACCTCTCCCCGGATGCGTCGACGAAGCGGCGGAGCCCTGCGGCGGCCCGCGGCACCCACCTTCGGTCGAGCTCGTCGAGCCTCACGACATGGCCGCGATCGCGTCCAGAGCGCGCTGCAGATCAGGCGCGTAGGGACTCTCGAACTCTACCCAGCGGCCGTCGGCGGGGTGCGCGAACCCGAGCCGGACGGCGTGCAGCCACTGCCGCTCCAGACCGAGCTTCTTGCTCAGCGTGGGGTCGGCGCCGTAGGTCACGTCCCCGACGCACGGGTGCTTCAGCGCAGCCATGTGGACCCGGATCTGGTGCGTGCGGCCGGTCTCGAGGTGGACGTCGAGCAGGGTCGCGTGCCGGAACGCCTCGATCGTCTCGTAGTGCGTGACGCTGTCCCGGCCGCCGGCGACGACCGCGAACTTGTACGCCGACGTCGGGTGCCGGTCGATCGGGGCATCCACAGTGCCGGTCATCGGATCCGGGTGCCCTTGCACCAGGGCGTGGTAGCGCTTGTCGACGGTCCGCTGCCGGAACGCGTCCTTCAGAGCGGTGTAGGCGTGCTCGCTCTTGGCGACGACCATCACGCCGCTGGTGCCGACGTCCAGGCGGTGCACGACGCCCTGGCGCTCCTCCGCACCGCTGGTGCTGACGCGGTGCCCGGCTGCGGCGAGCCCGCCGATCACCGTCGGCCCCTCCCAGCCCGGGCTCGGATGGGCGGCGACGCCGACCGGCTTGTCGACCACGATCAGGTCGTCGTCCTCGAAGAGCACGACGAGGCCGTCGACGACCTCGGGCGGCGGCAGGGGCGAGGTCTCCGGTTCGGGGAGGTCGACGTCGAGCGTCTCCCCGGCGCTGACCCGGTCGCTCTTCATCGCCTGCTTGCCGTCCAGGCTGGCGCCGCCCCGGAGCACGATGTCGGCCGCCGCGGTCCGGCTCAGCCCGAACATCCGGCTGATCGCAGCGTCCAGCCGCAGCCCGTCCAGCCCCTCCGGGACGGGCACGGTACGGCGCGAGGTCACCGTGTCCCAGTCATGCTCGCTGCGCAAGCGCGCGGCACGCCCACTCCTTCGTCGCGGGGCGCTGCCCGCATGCTTCGCTCACGGGTCCATCATGCGTGATCGGCCGGTTCGGCCTTGCGCGTCCCGTCGAGCTCGACGCCCCGCATGGAGAGCAGAACGGCCAGGAGCCCACCCACGACGATGGCGCTGTCGGCGAGGTTGAACACCGGCCAGACCCGGAAGTCGATGAAGTCGACGACCGCGCCGCGACCGGGCCCGGGTGCGCGGAACAGGCGGTCCGCCAGGTTGCCGGTCGCCCCGCCCAGCAGCAGCCCGAGCGTGATGGCCCACGCAGTGCTGCCCAGTCGCCTCGCCGTACGCACGATCACGACGATCACGGCAAGGGCGACCGCCGTGAAGACGACCGTCGCACCCTGGGCGAAGGAGAACGCAGCACCGGAGTTGCGGCTCACGTTCAGCAGCAGCGCGCCGCCGAGCAGCCGGATCGGGTCCCGGTGCTCGAGGTGCGCGACGACGAGGTGCTTGGTGAGGATGTCGAGGGCGAGTACGACGAGAGCAACGGCGCCAAGCACCGTGACCCTGCGCCGGTTGGGCTGCGTCAGCGACGTTCCTCGCGCTGCTTGCACGCCACGCACAGGGTCGCGCGGGGGAACGCCTGGAGCCGGGCCTTCGGGATCGGGTTGCCGCAGTTCTCGCACCGTCCGTAGGTGCCCGCATCGAGCCGGGCCAAGGCCCGCTCTACCTGCAGGAGCAGGTCGCGGCTGTTGTTGGCCAGCGACATCTCGTGCTCGCGCTCGAACGTCTTCGTCCCGGCATCGGCCTCGTCGCCAGATCCCTCACTGCTCGCGTCCCGCTTGAGCGACGCCTGGACCTCCTCGGCGTCGTCGATCTCCCCGCGCAGCTCCCTGGCCTGCTCCTCGAGCTCCTTGCGGACGGCGTTGAGCTCGGCCCGTGTCCAGGCGTCCTCGGCGGGGATGGACGGGCGGCTCTTCTTCTCGGGCGGCTTCGGCGGCGCCGCCTTCATGGGCTGCACGACCGAGCGAGGAGCGGGTACGGCGGGGGCGACCGGATCGGCTGCCGCAGCCTTCGTCGCCTTCTTGGCAGGTGCCTTCAGCACCCCGTGCGGCCGGTCCGGCGGGGCAGGGGTGGCGACCGGGCTGGCGGCGACCTTGGCCGGGCTGCTGGTGGCACCTGGCCCGGCGCCGGTGGTCCGGCTGGGCGCCTTCTGGAGCCCGTGCGGCTGCGGCGGGGGCGACACCCGAGGGCCGGACGTCGCGGCGACGCGGGGAGGCGCCGCGGGCTTCGTGGCTGTCTTGGCCGGGGCCTTCCTGGCCGGGGCCCGGTTGGCAGGAGCCTTGTTGACGGTCGCCTTGTTGGCCGGCGCTGACTGCTTCGCCGGCGCCTTCTTGGCCGGAGCCTTCTTGGCCGGAGCCTTCTTGGCCGGCGCCTTCTTAGCCGGCGCTGACTTCTTGGCCGGAGCCTTCTTCGCCGGAGCCTTCTTCGCGGGGGCCTTCTTCGCCGGAGCCTTCTTAGCCGGCGCTGACTTCTTGGCCGGAGCCTTCTTCGCCGGAGCCTTCTTAGCCGGCGCTGACTTCTTGGCCGGCGCCTTCTTGGCCGGCGCCTTCTTCGCCGGCGCGGACTTCTTGGCCGGAGCCTTCTTAGCCGGCGCTGACTTCTTGGCCGGAGCCTTCTTCGCCGGCGCCTTCTTCGCCGGCGCGGACTTCGCCGGAGCCTTCTTCGCCGGAGCCTTCTTCGCCGGCGCCTTCTTCGCCGGCGCCTTCTTCGCC
>JAVXVI010000319.1:0-3214 GCA_032230005.1 Actinomycetota bacterium
GCCCGCTGCCACGCCGACCACGAGCTGCCCTACCCGCAAGGACCGACCGCAGCCTGGAACCTGCGAGCCCGGGCCGGCCGGACCCATCTGCTCAAGCACCACGGCTGGACCCCCGTGCGGACCGCCAACAGCACCCTGTGGTTCAGCCCAGCCGGGCAGGTCGTCGACATCCCACACCGCAACCAAGCCCCACCCGAACTCGACCCCGACGCCCACCTCCCCGACCCCGACCAGCTCCACACCATCGACGCCGACTACCTCCGACCACCCGGACCCGACGACCACCCGCCCTGGCACGGCCCCCCACCCAACGACCGCATCCCCGACCTCGACAACCCCCCGTTCTGAGTCCTGCCCGCGATCAGAAGCCGAGCAGCTCGACGAGGAAGCGGTGCACCGGATCGGCGCCGGAGGACGTGTTGGCCAACACCGTGTGGGTGCTTGATGTCGACGGCTGGTGCACGCTGAAGAACGAGACCCCCGCGTCGTAGCCCTCGAGGATCACCTGGTCGCCGGTCGCGTGCAGCCAGAACCCGAGCCCGTACCGGCGCCGCAGCTCAGGGACATCACTGCGGGGGCGCACCATGGCCTCGACCGCCTCTGGCCCGACGAGCCGGCCGGAAAACATCGCCTCCCACATCGCCCTCACGTCCGCAGCGGTCGTGTAGAGCCCGCCGTCCCCACCACCGCGGACGGGCAGGTGGAGCACGTTGGTCCGGAGGCCGTCGAACCCCTCCAGGTAACCGCTGGCCACGCCGCCGGGCAGCTCATCGGACCGCAGGAACGCCGTACTCGTCATGCCCGCGGGTCCGCAGACTCTGGTCGCGACCAGCTCCGGCAAGTCCGCACCCCCGGCCCGCTCGGCCAGGAGGGCGAGTACGACGAAGCCCCCGTTGCAGTAGCGGAACCGCTCCCCCGGCTCCGAGACCATGGGATGGCCGGCGAGGATCGGCAGGTACGCCGCCGTCGTACTCAGGTCGGAGACCGGGATCGCGAGCGCGTAGTCGTCGATGTCGCCGAGCGCCTCCTCGTCGAAGTAGTCCCCGATCCCGGACGTGTGGCCCAGCAGCTGCTCCACCGTGACCCGATCGTCGATCAGCGGAAGGTCATCCCCCAGCCACGTGCGAGCGGGCGCGGACAGCGGCAGCAGGGCGTCGCGCGCGAGGCTCATCACCGTGAGGGCGATCACGCCCTTGGTCCCGCTGGCGATGCCGAGCACCGTGTCGACCTCGTTGCGGATGCCCCAGCCGCGGTGGGCGTAGCCGTGTGCCTGCTCCAGTGACAGGCCGCCCTCGAGGTCCACGCGCACCACGCCGGAGAAGCCCGTCTCCATGCACCGGTCGTGCACTGCGGCAGCAAGGTCCTGTGTCACCGGGAGAGGCTATCGGCGGCACTACCGTGACGAGGTGCGTTGCGTCGTCGTGGGGGCTGGTGCCTGGGGACTGCCGGCCGCGGCCGAGCTGGCCGCCCGCGGGCATGAGGTCGTCCTCGTCGACCGCCACGGCGTCGCCAACCGCCTGTCCTCCTCGCCAGGCCCGACCCGGCTGTGGCGGCTCACGCACCCGGATGCGGTCCGCGTGCGGCTGGCTCGGCGCAGCGTCGGGGCGATGGAGCGGCTCGCGTCGAGATCTGGCCGTGAGGTGTTCCTGCGCCGCGGGCTGCTCTGGCGCGATGGTGGCCCGCTGCGGGAGGTCATCGACGCCCTCGCAGCCGAGGACGTACCGGCTCAGGCCGTTCCCGCCGCCGAGGTCGGGTCGTTCTTCCCCGGGTTGCGTCCGGACGGGCGGGATGCGGTGTGGCAGGCCGACGCCGGGCCGGTCCTCGCCGCGATCTCGATGGCAGCGCAGGCCGAGCTGTTCGCCGCAGCAGGCGGCGTCACCGAGATCGGCGCTGTCGTCCGAGATGTCGCAGTAGGCCCATCCGGTGTCCGGCTGAGCTGCCAGGACGGACGCACGTTCGCTGCCGACTCCGTAGTTCTGGCGCCAGGCCCAGGGGCGGCCGCCCTGCTTGCCTGTCTCGACGTCGATCTCCCCCTCCACCCAGTGCTCGAGCAGGTGGTGCACGTCGACGCTGCGAGCTCCCCCGACCTTCCGTGCCTGTACGACGGACCGAGCGCTCGGGACCCGGGGATGTACGCGATGCCGACCCCGGGCATCGGCTACAAGGTGGGGCTCGACGCACCGCTGCGTGCCCTCGTCGACGGCGACAGCGATCGGACACCCGATGCGGCCTTGACCGCGATGGCGATCGACCGGGTGCGTCGTGACCTCACGTCGCTGGACCCCACCGTCGTCGACGCCCAGGTCTGCTCGTGGACGGAGTCGCCCGACGGCCGGTTCGTCATCGACACCCTGCCCGGCGGGATCGTGCTCGCCTGCGGAGACTCCGGCGAGGGCTTCAAGTTCTCCGCGCTGATGGGCATCGTGCTGGCCGACCTCGCCGAGGGGATGGCGCCCGACGCCGACATCGCGACCTTCGGTCTCGGTCGGTTCGCCGCCGGACCAGCTTTCGCGCCACCGGCACTGGGCCACTAGTGGAGGTTTTCCCAAGGTTTTCGCCCCACGCTGCGCACTGACCACCCGTACTGGGTCGCTGCACGTCTGCGAAAGTCTGGAGGAAGCCGTGGCACGGGTCCTCGTCGTCGATGACGAACCTCGGATCTGTCGCTTCGTCTCCCGCGCCCTGGGCGCCCACGGCCACATCGTCGAGACGGCGACGAGCGGTGAGGACGCCCTGCGGCTGGCAGCCGCCAACGACTTCGCCCTCGTCGTACTCGACTTGCTGCTTCCCGGTATCGATGGCTACGACGTCCTGGACAAGCTCCTGGCGGCCGATCCCAGCACCCGGGTACTCGTCCTGTCCGCGGTTGGCGACGTCGAGTCCCGTGTGCAGTGCTTGCGCATGGGAGCAGTCGACTACCTGCCGAAGCCCTTCGCGGTCGCCGAGCTGCTCGCGCGCGTCGATGCCCGGCTGGCAGAGCGTCCCAGCAAGGCGCCGGAGCGCTGGCTCAAGGTGGGTCCGGTGCACCTTGACCTGCAGCGCCGGGTCCTGCACGACGGTGAACGGCGTACGACGCTGTCGCAGCGGGAGTTCGTCCTGCTCGGCCACCTGATGCGCCGTGCCGACGAGGTCTGCACACGCGACGAGCTCCTCGCGGACGTCTGGGGCTTCTGCTTCGACCCCGGCAGCAACGTGGTCGATGTCTACGTGGCGC
>JAVXVI010000320.1:0-9006 GCA_032230005.1 Actinomycetota bacterium
ATCACCTCGATCCAGCTCTGACCAGCTGACCTACCGCTCGCCGCCTCGCGTGGCCATGGACGTCTGACCCGATCCGCCCATCGACCCACGAGCCGGCGCAGTTCAGTGTCGGCGATACCCACCGCGCACGGCGTTCTCGAAGAGGGCCGCCGGCCCAGTGGGCCTGAGCGGAGGAGCGACCATGTCGTACGGCGTCGTACACCGGTTTGCTGGTGGCACCAAGGAGCAGTACGAGGCATCGATCGCCGCAGTTCATCCCGCGGACGGCAGCCTTCCGAAGGGTCAGCTCTTCCATGCCGCCGGCCCCTCCGGCGACGACTGGACGATCGTGGCCATCCATGAGTCCCAGTCGAGCTGGGAGAGGTTCCGCGACGACGTGCTCATGCCGCGCATGTCCGCGGGCATCGAGGGCGGATTCGCCGCGCCGCCGGAAGAGAGCAACTTCGACGTCTACAAGGAGATCACGGCCTAGCCCGCCTGCAGTTGCCGAGCGGGTGGATCAGCTGTGGCCGAACGGCTCGGCCGGATCCGCGTCGTCGACCGTCCCCGGCGTGTGTCCCTCCGGGGCGGAGTGCGGAACGAGCTCGAGCTCCTCGTGCTCCACGGCCATGCCGGTCCACGTCGCCGACGCCGCGTCGGCGACGACCTCGCTGTGCGCACCACAGCCGTGGTCCAGTGAGACGACCTTCGCGTCATCGGGGGCGTAGACGTTGGCGCACACCCCGAACAGCGCGCGCATCGAGCCCGCGAGCGGCACCAGGAAGCCGCAGTCACCGCAGCGTGCGGGAGCCGCCTTCGCGAGCGGGCTGGACGGACCCTGATCCCCGTCGTACCAGCGCTCGGCTGCATCGGCGCGACCGTCGAGGGACAGCACGCGGGGCCGGCCGAGACCGAGCTCCCAGTGCAGGTCGAGCCAGTCGTCGAAGGCCTCGGGGTCGGCGTAGGCCGGCACCAGTCGCAGGTCGTCGGGCTTGGGGGGCAGCAGGTCGCCAGGGGTGAGGTCACCCGGCCGCACGCGCTCCGACCACGGGACCCACTCCGGCGAGACCAGGGAGCCGCTGCCAGGGAGCAGCACGACCTCGTCGACAGTGACCTCGTCGGAGCCATCGGCGCGCGCGACCGTGACCGCCCACCGCCAGCCGGTGTAGGCCTTCTCCGTCGTCGCGAACGAGTGCGTCACGACCAGCGCATCGTCGACCTCGACGCCGAGGTGCTCACCGACTGCGGGTCCACCGACCTCCACAGCAGCGGCACGCGCCAGGTCGACGGCCGCAACGCAGGCAGGGTCTGCCACCAGCTGGTTCGTCGTGTCGGTCGAGGTCACTGGCTCGGTCTCCTGCGTCGTGTCGATGGGCTGGTCGGGAGCGATCAGCTCGGCTGCCTCGTCGCGAGCCGCGGCCAAAACGCCGGTGATCTTCGACCCCACGTCACGCAGCCTGCGTCTCACCCCCGGCACCTGGTCAGCCCTCGAGATCGGTGGCGATAGCCCGCATGATGGTCGCGATGCGCTTGCCGGTCTCGCGGTCGGGGTGCTTGCCCCGCCGCAGGTTGGGCTGCACGCGCGACTCGAGCAGCTTGATCATGTCCTCGACCATGCTCTGCAGCTCGTCGGGCGACCGTCGCGCCGTGGCCAGGGTCGGCGGCGCGTCGAGGATCCGCACCGACAGCGCCTGCTCGCCCTTCTTGCCGGCCGCGACCCCGAACTCCAGGCGGGTGCCGGCCTTGAGCTCGTCGACACCTTCCGGCAGAGACGACGACGGGACGAAGACGTCGCCGCCGTCGTCACGGGACACGAAGCCGAAGCCCTTGTCCTTGTCGTAGAACTTCACCTTGCCGGTGGGCACCGCAGACCTCGCTCGTTGGGGGGAGCCTCAGGCTAGTGCGTCGTTGAGGGATCCGGTGCGGTACGCGGCAGCGGTGACCGTCGAGAACCCCTCGGCCTGTACGACGGCAAAGGCGCGCTCGTCGCAGATCCGGAGGGCTGCGGGGTCGAGCTCGATGCGGGCAGTGTCATCGCCGAGGTCGCGCACTCGCAGGTCCGTCACGACATGGCCGAGCAGGGCACGCAGTGCAGTCTCGGCCCGGTCTACGCGGTTCAACCTCCACGGCGTGACCTGCACGCCGTACGCGATCCGGCTGGCGAGGCAGGCAAGCGCGGGCTTGTCGGCCGTCGTCAGGCCCCATCTCCGCGACGCCTCTCTCACCTGCTCCTTCGTGAGTCCGGCGTCGAGCAGCGGCGTCACCGCACCACGTTCCGCGGCCGCGCGGATGCCTGGTCGGAAGCCCGCCGTCGCGTCGTCGGCGTTGGTGCCGGTGGCGACATGCGCGAGGCCGAGCGACGCCGCCAGCGGACGCAGTGTGTCGAGCAGCGTCGCCTTGCAGTGGAAGCACCGATCGCCGGCGTTGGCGACGTAGCCGTCTCGCGACAGCTCGTCGGTCATCGGCGTCAGGTGCTTCACCCCCAGCGACGACGCAAAGGCCGCGGCTGCGGGCAGCTCAGCTGTCGCGAGGGACGGACTGACGGCGGTGGCGGCCACGACGGAAGCAGGACCGAGGGCGCGTACGGCGGCGGCGAGCAGAAAGGCCGAGTCGGCTCCTCCCGAGAACGCGACCAGCACGCTGCCCAACTCGGCAAGGCGACCCGAGAGAGCGTCGAGGCGGGCGTCGAGGGTCGGGTCCTGCACCCCCGCAGCGTAAGGGCGGTCAGCCGAAGTGCAGCGTCTTCCCGCACGCGTCGAGCGTCACCGCTACCGGGCCGTCGGTCTTCACGGCCAGCTTCGCGCCACACGTCAGGCCGGCCCGCGCCATGTCGACGGTCACCGACTTGAGGTTGGTCACCGTCAGCTGCAGCGTGTCGGACTTGGGGGCCTTGCCGAACGGACCCCACAGCTGCGCGCGGGACACGTAGGCCATCGCGGGGATCTCGCCGCCGGTGAGAACACCGGCGCCGGGCTGCACCGGCAGCACCTTCGCGTCCGTGACGCCGAAGGCACCGGAGATCGCATCAACCGTGCCGATGCCCGCCTTGCGCACCTGAAGCGACGAGAGCCAGTACGCGTGGTCGGCAACTGCGGTCGCCTTCGCGTTGTCCTCCGTCGGGTCGACGACGAACGTCACGTGATACGGGTTGCGGTCAACCCGCTGCGTGCCCAACCACGCCGCACCGGGGCCGAACTCGTCGTTCGCCGCGAGTGTCAGGTGGTCGGCAGTGAGGAACTTGTCCTCCTCGAACCGGATACCGGCCGCGGTGTTGGCCTTCACGGCGTTCTCACTGGTGTTGATGTTGACCAGCTCGTCCTCGGTGGAGTTCCAGGCGAGCAGCGGGGCGTTGCGCAGTGACACGAGCTGGTCGTTGACGCTGCCCGGCTCGCCGACGACCGACCAGCCGCGCGCGAACAGATCCGGCCAGCGGGCCAGCAGGCGGTAGGTGCCGAAGCCGCCCATCGAGTAGCCGGTGACGGCGGCCCAGTCGGCGTCCACCTTGTAGTGCCGCGCGACGTCGGCCCACACCTCAAAGGTGTCGGCCTCCGCGATGCCCTGGTAGAAGCCGTCCGGCCCGCGGCCGCCCGGCGTCGCCACGAGCGAGCCGGGACCGCGCTCGCCGAGCTCGGACTGGTTGCGGCTCGCGGTGTACTGGTTGTAGTTGGCCGACAGCGAGTGCAGCAGCAGCGTCATGCCGTAGCCGTTGGCCGGCATCGGCTTCTTCGGCACATAGAGGGCGTACGACTGCAGCTGCCCGACGAAGCGCCCGATGCACTTCGAGCCGGCGTTGAAGGTGCCGAGCGTGTAGCAGATCTTCGTCGGGTCGAGGCCCTGGCCGAAGCTGTAGTGGCTCGCCAGGATGCGGTCCATCGGGCCGCTCGCAGGGACTCCGCTGTCGTCGCGGACGCCACGAGCGAGCTTGCCGAAGTCGACCTCGCTCGAGAACGGCGTCACGTCGCCCCGGGTGAGCTGCTCGGACTGCTGGCGGTCCCGCCACCACGGCGCGAGTGCGAGCCCGCCCACCGCGGTGTCGGCCATCGTCGCGCCGGCGAAGGTCGGCATCGGCTCGTTGAGGCGCGGCCCGACGTTGACGATCGCCACCCCCTGCGGGGTGCCTCCACCGGGGGTCGTCGCGCTGGCCGCGCCCGGCTGGGGCGCGAGGTACTTGTTGCCGTCCTTGTCCCACAGGCCGACACCGACCGTCGTACGGATCTTCGAAGTCCCTGGATTCCATGCCGCGTGCGGCACGAGCACCGTCACCTGGCGCCGGAGCAGGTCCACCTTTGCGGTCAGGGCCGGCGTGACCGTCTTGCCGGTCGCGTCGGTCAACTCGGCGACGGCACCGTGCCAGGTCACGAAGACTTTCGCGGGGGACGAGACGCCCGCGCCGTGCGGCCACGCGACGCTCGCGCCGTCGCCGAGGCCGATCGTGAAGCCGGTCCGTGCGGAGTCGAGCAACGTGTTCAGCGTGACCCGGAAGGCCGTGGCATCGGCGAGCGGCTTGACGCGGAGCTCGACGAGGTCTGCGGCGTTGTTGGCGTAGATCTTGTCCGTCGGGTAGGTGAACGTGCCACCCGCGGACGAGTACAGGTGGCTGTTGGCGCCGTACGGGTCGTTGGGGTCGACGGCGCCGGTGGCTCCGTGGTCGTCGGACAGGAAGTCCTGGTAGAGCCACTCCCCGTCGCGGTAGGACTGCGCGCCGGACACGAGGATCGGGTCGGCGTTCCAGATCCCGGTGTTCTCCAGCTGCGGCGCCTTGGCGGCCGGCTCGTAGAGCACTGCGGGACCAGGGCGCGGTCCCGAGGACACCTGCGGAAGCCCGCTCGCGGGTGCCTTCGCTCCGGCGGCGCCGCCGGCAGCCACCAGGGCGGCAGCAACGGCGAGGGCTACGACCGGACGGGCACCGAGACGTCGTACGACAGGCATGCGATCTCCTCCAGCGGCGGTCGCACTGCCCTTCGACGTCACCGTCCGGTTTTCCTGCACGTCTCGTGCGGGTTTCGGGCGGGTTGGGCACGTTATGGTGCAGATGTGAGGGGGGCGCGAAAGCTGGCTGCTGTCGCTGCCGCCCTCAGCCTGGCGGCCACCGGGATCGCGACCGCCGGCGACGACGCCCCCCTGGACGGACCTGACGTCGCGAGGTACCAGCACCCGCAGGGCGCGGCGATCAACTGGCAGCGGGTGGCCGACAGCGGGGCGGCGTTCGCGTTCGTGAAGGCCACCGAGAGCACGAGCTACACCAACCCGTACTTCGCCGACGACTACCGCGCCGCGCACGACGCCGGGCTGGTGCGCTCCGCCTACCACTACGCGCGGCCGAAGAGCGACCTCGCGACGGCCCGCGACCAGGCGGACTTCTTCGTGCGTACGGCGGGGACTGCGGCGCAGAAGGGCGACCTGCCTCTGACGCTGGACCTCGAGGAATCCGGCGGTCTGGCGCCGAAGACGCTGATCGCCTGGGCGCATGCCTTCGTCGACGAGGTCAGGGCGCTGACGAGCCGGCCCGTGATCGTCTACACCTACCCGTACTTCTGGCAGACGGCCATGGCCAACACGACGGACTTCGCCGACCTGCCGCTGTGGATCGCGTCCTACCGCAGCGGCGGGCCGAAGCAGCCGCTGCCGGGCGGCTGGTCGAGCTGGACGTTCTGGCAGTACACCGCCAATGGCCACCTTCCCGGCATCAGCGCAGTGGTCGACCGCTCGCAGTTCTCCGGCTCGGCTGCCGACCTGGCTGCCCTCGCCGACCCGACCCCGCCGGCGCCGACGACCAGCCCGTTCCCGATCCCGCTGCCGACGCTCTCGCCGCTGCCCTAGCTACCGCTCGCCGACCTGCTGCTGCTGGCCCGGCTGCGGCGGCTCCTCCTGGCCGGTCACGACCAGCTCCGGCGCCGCCTGCTGCTCGCCGTTGACCGGAGTCCCGGCCGCTCGCATCCCGAAGACGTCCGAGGCCTTGTCGCCGCTCGCCGCCTCGGTCCCGCTGGCCGAGGAGCCCTCGTCGACGCCTTCACTGGTCACCAGGTCGCGCTCGCCTCCGGTCATGCAGCGGCTCTGCCCGCACTGCGGTGATCCACACCGGCGACTAGCCTCGGTGGGATGTCCAGCGCCGGATCGCCAGCCAGGCTCGAGGGCCCCCCTCGCAGCCTCGCCGACGAGCTGCGCGCCTGGCCGGACGACCGGCTGGCCCGGCTGCTGCAGGCCCGTCCCGACCTCGCGACCCCTATCCCTCCCGACCTCGGCGTCCTGACCGCGCGCGCAGGCGTCCGGCTCTCCGTTCTGCGGGCCCTCGAGAACGTCGACGCGTTCACCCTCGCGCTCCTCGACGGGCTCGTGGTGACCGAGAGCACGACGTCGTACGACGGCCTGACCGCTCTGGTCGGCAGCGCCGCCACACCGGCCCAGATCCGCACCGGTCTGGACGCCCTGCACGACCTCGCCCTGGTGTGGGGCGACGACGACGCACTGCACGTGGTCAGCGCCGTGCGCGAGGTGCTCGCCCCGCACCCGGCCGGGCTGGGCCGGCCACTGGCGGTATGCCTCGCGCGGCACAGCGACCGGCAGGTGCAGCCCATCGCGGAGGCAGTCGGCGTCGATGGCCTGACCGGGCTGGTCGAGCTGTTCGGCGACCGGGCACGGCTGCAGGCCCTGCTCGACAAGGCCGGCGAGGAGGAGCACCACGTCCTCGCGGCCCTGGCCGCCGGGCCACCCCTCGGACAGGTGCGCGATGCACTCCGGGTCGGCCCCGTCGACTCTCCGGTGCGGTGGCTGCTCGCCCACGGCCTGCTCGTGGCGATCGACAACACGACGGTCGAGCTGCCCCGCGAGGTCGGCCTGATCGTCCGCGGAGCCACCCCGCTCGGCGACGTGCGGCCCAGCCCGCCGGAGCTCGTCGTCACGAGCCCCAGTGGCATAGATGCCACTGCCGCGCATGCCGCGGCCGACGTCGTCGCGAAGACGGAGGCACTCCTCGAGCAGTGGTCCGCTGACCCGCCCGGCGTCCTGCGCGCCGGTGGCGTCGGCGTCCGCGAGCTCAAGCGGGCCGCGCAGATCATGGACACGAGCGAGCAGATCGCGGCGCTGCTCATCGAGGTCGCGTCGTGGGCCGGCCTGTTCGACCAGTCACCCGACTTCGACCCGCTGTGGCTGCCGACACCGGCGTACGACGGGTGGCTCGGCATGCCGACCGAGCTGCGCTGGACCACCCTGGCTCGGGCATGGCTCGGGCTGCCCCGTCTGCCGCGCCTGGTCGGTGAGCGGGGGGACCGCGACAAGGCCCTGGCGCCGCTGGGGCCAGACGTCGACTGGCCACAGGCGCCGGTGGAGCGCAAGCGGGTCCTCGACGTCCTGCTGGAGACGCGGCCGGGGCAGGCCGCGAGCGCTGAGAGCGTCGGCGCCTTGCTGAAGTGGCGGGCTCCGCGTCGCGGTGGCCGGCTCCGGGAGTCCCTGCCTCGGTGGGCCCTCGAGGAGGCGGAGACCCTCGGGCTGACCGGGCGCGGGGGGCTGTCGTCGTACGCCCGCCTGCTCCTGGCCGGCAGCGACCGCGATGCCAACCGGACCCTCGGCGCACTGCTGCCCGACCCGCTCGACCACGTCCTGGTGCAGCCGGACCTCACGGTGATCGCGCCCGGTCCGCTGGAGCGCGACCTGGCCCGCGAGCTCGCCCTCGTCGCGGACGTCGAGTCGACCGGCGGGGCGACCGTCTACCGGGTGAGCGAGTCGTCGGTGCGGCGGGCCCTCGACGTGGGCCGGTCGTCGAGCGACCTGCACGAGCTCTTCCGCACGAGGTCTCGCACCCCGGTGCCGCAGTCTCTGTCCTATCTCATCGACGACGTCGCGCGGCGCCACGGGCGGCTGCGGGTGGGCACCGCGGCGTCGTACCTGCGATGCGACGACGAGGCGCTGCTGACCGAGGTGCTGGCCACGAAGAAGGCCGCGCACCTGAAGCTGCGACGGCTCGCCCCGACCGTCGTGACCAGCGCCGCCCCCGTCGGGGAGGTGCTGGAGGTGCTGCGCTCCCTCGGCTACGCGCCTGCCGCCGAGGCCCCTGACGGCGCACTGCTGGTGGCCGCGGCGGAGCCCCGCCGTACGCCGCTCCGGCACCGTCCGCAACGCCACACCGACCACACCATCGCCCCTGAGCAGGCCGCCCTTGCGGTCACCGCGCTCCGGGCCGGCGACGTGGCCTCCCGGGCCGCCCGGCGCACGCCCGCGACGCCGGCAAGCCGCACCAGCACCGCGGACACGCTCGCCTTCCTGCAGGACGCCGCGCGCGAGCGGCAGCAGGTGTGGATCGGCTACGTCGACGCGCAGGGCCGCGCGACCTCACGGGTGGTCGAACCTCGGTCGGTCGAGGGCGGTTTCGTGGCGGCCTACGACTACCTGCGCGGTGAGGACCGGACGTTCGCCGTACACCGCATCACCGGCGTCGCCCCGGTCGAGGAAGGGGACTGACCTTCGATGCGTTGGAACAAGAGATGACTGACGGACCGCTGATCGTTCAGAGCGACAAGACCCTGTTGCTCGAGGTCGACCACCCCCTGGCACAGGAGTGCCGGATGGCGATCGCGCCCTTCGCCGAGCTCGAGCGGTCTCCGGAGCACGTGCACACCTACCGGCTCACGCCGCTGGGGCTCTGGAACGCCCGCGCCGCCGGACACGACGCCGAGCAGGTCGTCGACGCACTGGTGAAGTTCAGCCGTTATGCCGTGCCACACGCCCTGCTCGTGGACGTCGCCGACACGATGGACCGCTACGGCCGGCTCAAGCTGGAGAACGACCCGATCCACGGACTCGTCCTGCGCACGACCGACCGCGCTGTGCTCGAGGAGGTCTACCGCAACAAGAAGGTTTCCCCGATGCTCGGCGCGCGCCTCGACCCAGAGACCGTGCTGGCCTTCCCGTCAGAGCGCGGCCGGCTCAAGCAGGCGCTGCTCAAGGTGGGCTGGCCGGCGGAGGACATGGCCGGCTACGTCGACGGCGAGGCGCACGCCGAGCATCGGCGACACCTTCTTGTTGCGCACGACC
>JAVXVI010000321.1:0-2862 GCA_032230005.1 Actinomycetota bacterium
GGGGTCAGTCGCAACCGCGGGTGCTGACGCCGTCTGTCGCCGCCACCCCCTGCCGTGCGTCGGCAGCCACCTCGGCGGCGGTCAGCGCGTAGCCGGTCGCCGGGTCGTCGGCGGCGGCGGCGAAGACCACGCCGTACACACCACCGTCGGGTGCGAGAAGCGGACCACCGGAGTTGCCGGGCAGCACGGTGGCGCGCAGCGCGTAGATCTCCCGCACGACTGTCCGCCGCTGGTAGATGTCGGGCCCACGCGCCTTCTGCACCGCCGCCACGCGGGCGGCGACGGCGGTGAAGGGGCCGTCCTGCGGGTAGCCGACGACGATTGCGTCGGCACCCTTGCGGGCGCGGCCGGCGAAGGTCAACGGCGAGCGGTCGAGTCCCGGGACCGCGAGGATGGCGACGTCACGATCGGGGTCGTAGAGCACGACCCGTGCGTCGAGCAGCCGGTTGCCGGCGTGCACCTTCGGCGACCGGACGCCCGCGACCACGTGCGCGTTCGTCATGATCCGCTCGCGTGCGTAGACGAACCCGCTGCCCTCGATCCGGCGACCGCACGAGGGCGCGTCGCCGGTGATCTTCAAGACCTGCTGCTGCGCCTTGACGACGACTGCGCTTCGGGCCAGCGCGGGATCAGGTGCGGGGACGTTCGGGGCGCGGCTGGATGTGAACGGACCGATGACGTCCGGGAAGCCGCGGTCGTTGATGAGCCGCCGGAAGGACGCGAAGAACGACTTGCCGCCCTCCGGGACGAGGCTGTCGACGGTCGCGAGGACATAGGAGCGGCGCACCTGCGAGGCCACCCGCGGGAAGGGCGACGAGGCGACCGCTGTGCCCACCAGCCAGGACACCAGCAGGAGGCTGATCACGCTGACAGCGGCACCGGCGATCGCATCAGCCTGCCTGGCCGGCTTGAAGGTGAGCCGATTGCGGACGGCGGCACCGACGACAGTTGCGAGGACCTGACCCAGGCTGGCAGCGAGGAAGACCACGCCGAGCCCGACGATGGCTTCTGGGAGGTTCTTGAGCGGACCGAGCTGGGCGACCGACGGGGCGATCTTGGCCCCGAGCACGCCGCCGCCGAGGAAGCCGACGAAGGACAGGACACCGACGACGAATCCCTGCCGGTAGCCGGAGACGGCGAACAACAGGGAGGCGACCACCAGGATGACGTCCAGCAGGTCGCCGTGCATCTGTCAGACCCTAGCCACTGATCAGCCTCCGACGACGACCTTCCCGTCCATGCCGGGGTGGATCGTGCAGACGAAGGCGTAGGTGCCCGGCCGGTCGAAGGTCACGGTGGTCGACTTCGACTGGGCACCGCTCACCACCCCGATGCCGTGCAGGGACCGGTCCTGGAACGTCAGGTTGTGCGGGACGCCTCCGTTGCGCAGGGTCAGCGTCACCGTGCCGACCCTGGCCGTGATCGTCTGCGGCACGAACTGGTCGTCGTCGTTGCCGTGCACCGTGAAGGTCTGGGCATCGGCCGGGCCGGAGGTGGTGCCCGTCCCACCGCCGGCCTTGGGTGCGTGCGACCCGCCGCACCCCGCGACGGCGATCAGGGCGAGCGCGACGAGCAGGTGGGACGGACGCATCAACGGCTCCTGATCAGGGCGTGGGTCGGCGGGCGGTGCGCATCGCGAGCCGCGCCGTCTCGGCGTCGAGCTCCTGGGTGCGCGAGTGGTCCCACGGGAGCTCCCACCCGCCGAGAGCGAGGAGCCGGTCGGTCAACCCGGCGGTGAAGCCCCAGATGAGCATGTCGCCGACCTCGAAGGCGGGACCCAGCCAGCCGTTGGGGTGCGTGACCCGCCACCGGTTGGCCGGGTCGACGAGATCAGCGATGGGGACCCTGGCGACGGCGGCCACCTCGGCCTCGTCGACGACGCGGACCTCGTGCGGGTCGCGCCACCAGCCGACGACCGGCGTCACCACGAAGCCCGACGGCGGCAGGTAGAGATCGGGCAAGGTGCCGAGGATGTCGACACCGGCTGGGTCGAGGCCGACCTCCTCCTGTGCCTCCCGCAGGGCCGCCGCCACCGGACCGTCGTCGGTGTCGTCCAGGGCGCCGCCCGGGAAGGCCGGCTGCCCGGCGTGCGAACGCAGCGTGGAAGCCCGCTCGATGAACAGCAGGTCAGGGCCGGACGGACCCTCGCCGAACAGCACGAGGACGGCCGAACGACGCCCCCCCTCGGCCGGGGGGAGGACCCGGCTGAGCTCCTCCGCCCGGATTCCGGGGATCGCGTCGTGCAACGGCAGCAGCCAGCTGGGGAGGGTCACAGGCTCACGCCGAGGTGCTGGGCGACGAGCTGCTCGATCTGCGGCACCGACTGCAGCCGGCCGCGGTGCTGGTAGCGGATGACGCCCTTGGCGTCCACGAACAGCGTGATGGGTGGACCGCCGCCGTACGTCCGCAGGACCCTCCCGTTGGGGTCCACGACGCTCGGGTAGCGCATGCCGTACTGCCGGGCGAACTTCAGCGCGTCACTCGGCTCGTCCTCGATGTCGACGCCGACGACCGCGACGCGGCCGGCCGACTTGGCGGCGAACTCGACCAGGTCAGGGACCTCCTGCACGCAGGGCGGGCACCAGGTCGCCCACAGGTTGACCAGCATGGGGACCCCCGGGCCGGCCGCCCGCAGCGGGACCTGCTTGCCACCGGCGAGGCAGTCCAGGCGCAGGTCGGGCAGGCCGGTGCCGATGCCAGGCGGGCAGGGCTGCAGCGCCGCGGCCTGGCGGAGCGCACGCAGGCCGTCGTGGCTGCCGCCACGGCTCCGCGCCAGCAGCCCCCCGCCGATGAGGGCGAGTACGACGAGGAACCCGATCACCTGGCGGCGGGTCATGACACCGCCACCTGCTCCGGGGACTT
>JAVXVI010000322.1:0-12076 GCA_032230005.1 Actinomycetota bacterium
TTATCCTGGTTGCAGCGGAAGGGGTACTTCACACATGACGTTCGCAGTCGGCGAGACCGTTGTCTACCCGCACCACGGGGCCGCGCTCATCGAGGCCATCGAGACCCGGACCATCAAGGGCGAGGACCGCATCTACCTCGTCCTGAAGGTCGCGCAAGGCGACCTGACCGTGCGAGTACCTGCCGATAACGCCGAGATCGTGGGCGTTCGTGACGTTGTGGGCCAGGCCGGCCTCGACAAGGTCTTCGAGGTCCTGCGGGCCCCGGCCGTGGAGGAGCCGACCAACTGGTCGCGCCGCTACAAGGCCAACCTCGAGAAGCTCGCCTCCGGCGACATCAACAAGGTGGGCGAGGTCGTCCGTGACCTGTGGCGTCGCGACCGCGAGCGCGGCCTGTCCGCCGGCGAGAAGCGGATGCTGTCCAAGGCCCGCCAGATCCTGGTCAGCGAGCTCGCTCTCGCCGAGGGGACCAATGAGGACAAAGCCGAGGCGATCCTCGACGAGGTCCTCGCCTCCTAGGCAACTGCTGCCGATGGTGCTGGTGTGACTGCCGTGCCACCGCCCTCGCGCCGCTCGCGTCCGCCGCGGGCGCCGGCTGCGGTGCTGGAGGCCCTGCGCCTCATGGCGGTCGTCTTCTTCGCCGGTGCCGGCTACTCGATCGGCTCCAGCGTGGGCCCGTCGCATGCCTTCCTGGGAGCCCTCAACGGCACTGCCGTGGGTGTCGTCCTCGGGTCCGGAGTCGGCTACGTCCTGGGGGGCGTGCTCGGCCGCACCACGACCCGCTCTGCCGAGACCGCCCGCATCCGGCTGCGTACCGTCTCGGCGGACACGCTGGTCGCGGGTGCCCTCGGGCTGGTCGTGGGCGTGCTCGTCGGGGCCGGCGTGGCCTGGCCCGTCTTCTTCCTGCCGCAGGCCTACCTCGCCTTCCCCCTGTTCGGCTTCGTCGTCGTCGTACTCGGCTACTTCGGCTTCGTCATCGGCGCGTCCAAGCGGGACGGGGTGCTCGCGCTGTTCGGCGAGCGAGCCGGACTCGCTCCCCGGGCAGTGGCGGCGTCGGCTCTCCCACGGGTCCTCGACACCTCCGTGGCGATCGACGGCCGCATCGTCGACGTCGTGCGCGCCGGCTTCCTGCACGGTCAGCTGCTCGTGCCCACTCCTGTCCTGGCTGAGCTGCAGGGGCTCGCCGATGCCGGCGACGACGTCCGCCGGGCCAAGGGCCGCCGCGGGCTCGAAGTGCTCGAGAGCCTCCAGCGCGAGCCGTTCGTCGACGTCGAGGTCCTCGAGCTCGACGTGCCCGGAGTCGCCGAGGTCGACGGCAAGCTGGTCCGCATCTGCCTTGACCGCGGCGCCGCTCTGCTCACCCTGGACACCAACCTCGCGAAGGCGGCCGGTCTGGCCGGAGTGCAGGTCCTCAACCTGCACTCCCTGGCGCTCGCCCTTCGACCGCCGGTAGCCGCGGGCGAGGACGTCCCCGTCCTGCTGATCAAGGCCGGCAAGGAGCCAGGGCAGGCGGTCGGCTACCTCGACGACGGCAGCATGGTCGTCGTCGAGCGGGCCCGCGACCGCGTCGGCAGCGAGCTCCCTGTCCGGGTGACCTCGGTGCTCACCACTGCCAACGGACGGCTCGTCTTCGGTCGCCTGACCGACGCCGATGCTGCGGCTCCGACGCCGCTGCGCTCGCGTCGCGCCTCACCGTCGTCGATGCCGGTACGCCGCACGCCCTGACCGCGCGGTGGCTGCGGCTCGTGGTCGACTGACGGCGTGAGCATCGCCGTCGTGATCCCCGCCGCCGGACGCGGCGAGCGGATGGGTGCCGGCGTGGTCAAGGCCCTGCGTGAGCTGGACGGGCTGCCCCTGCTCGTCCACGCGGTTCGGGGCGTCCGTGCGGTGCCGGCGGTCGCTGCGGTCGTCGTGGTCGCCCCCGTGGGTCTCGTCAACGACCTCAGCGTGCTGCTGGCGCAGTACGCCGTCACGGTTGTGGCCGGTGGGGCCGAGCGCCAGGACTCGGTCCGACTCGGGTTGGCGGCGCTGCCGCCGGAGGTCGACTACGTGCTTGTGCACGACGCCGCTCGAGCACTGACCCCTGTCGCCGTGTTCGAGTCCGTCATCGCCGCCCTGCGCGCCGGCGCCGAGGCGGTCGTGCCGGTGCTGCCACTGGCCGACACCGTCAAGCGGGTCGCCAGGGACCGGGTGGTCGGCACGGTCGAGCGCGCGGACCTGCGGGTCGTGCAGACGCCGCAGGGATTCGTCCGCGAGCTGCTCGACCAGGCTCACCGCCAGCCAGGACCGCCCGCGACCGACGATGCCGCGCTGGTGGAGAGACTCGGCCGCACCGTCGTGACGGTGCCGGGCTCGCAGGAGGCGTTCAAGGTGACCAGGCCCTTCGACCTCTCGGTCGCCGAGGCAGTGCTCAGGGCGGGTGACCGTGCCCGCTGACCTGCCCCGTGTCGGGATCGGTGTCGACGTCCACCCGTTCGAGAGGGGACGTCCGTGCTGGGTGGCAGCTGTGCTGTGGGAGGGCAGTGACGGCCTCGCCGGTCACTCCGACGGGGACGTCGCGGCGCATGCCGCGTGTGACGCGCTGCTGTCGGCGGCGGGTCTGGGCGATCTCGGCAGCAACGTCGGGACGGCGGACCCGCAGTGGTCCGGGGCGGCGGGGGCCGCCCTGCTTGCCGAGATCCTGCGGCGCATCACGGCCGCGGGCTTCGCCGTCGGCAACGTCGCGGTGCAGGTCATCGGCAACGCGCCGCGGCTCGGTGACCGCCGGCGCGAAGCGGAGCGCGCGATGTCGGCGGCCCTTGGCGGGGCCTCGGTATCGCTGTCCGCGACCACCACGGACGGCCTTGGTCTGACCGGCCGCGGCGAGGGCCTCGCCGCCGTCGCGACCGCCCTCGTCGTACCCCTCCCTTCCCGTTCGTGACGCGGGTGCGCCCGGTCCACTGAGTGGGTATCTTCCGGGCCTCCTGGTGGGAAGGTGCCCGATGCCGCCGACGCGTCCGCCGACGTGCGCCGACGTGCTTGTACGTGAAGGGTTCGGCGACCCGGAGACGACGCCCGTTCACACGGTGGTGCTGCCCGCCAGCGCCGAGGCCCCCCGTGACGCCCGGATCTTCGCGTGGGGGATCTCGCCACCGCTGGACGACGACGACATGGCAGTGCTCGGGTTGCTCACCAGCGAGCTCGTCACGAACGGAGTGCTGCACGCGCGCACCGACCTGACCTACGGCATCGCCGTGACGCCGGACCTGGTGCTGGTCGGGGTGGGGGACGGCAGCAGCGCCGTGCCGACGGAGCCCACCGGGTCCGAGCCGACGTCGGGTCGGGGCATGCACCTGCTGGTCAGCCTCGCTCACCAGTGGGGCGTCCACGTGGGGGACGGTGGCAAGGTCGTGTGGTTCACCATCGCCCGGCGGCGGGCGGCCTGATCAGTCGACGGGTTGGCGCGGCTCGGCGAGTCCCGGCAGCAGCTGGTGGTGGAGGCGCTTCTCCTGGTACATCTGCGCATCGGCACGGGAGATCAGCTCGGTCGGGGACTCCCCGGGGCGGGCCGTCGACACTCCGATGCTGGCGGTGACACGGACGTGGTCGCCGCTGGTGAGCTCGACCTCCTCCGTCACGGCCTCGCGGATGCGGGTCGTCATCCGCTCGAGCTCGGCGAGGTCGACGAGGTGGTCGACGATGACCACGAACTCGTCACCGCCCATGCGCCCCACGACGTCTCGGGGTCGCACGGATGCGGCCAGCCGGTCGGCCATCTCGAGCAGGAGCTCGTCGCCGGCGCTGTGACCGAGGGTGTCGTTGACCTGCTTGAACCCGTCGAGGTCGACGTAGAGAAGAGCGATCTCGTCACTGCCGCCGCGCGACAACGCGCTGTCGAGCTGGCGGAGCACCTGCAGCCGGTTGGCCAGTCCGGTGAGGGGGTCGGTGTGCGCGAGTCGGCTCAGGATCTGCTGCGCGCGCCACTGACTCGTGATGTCCTCGAACTGCACCACCAGCTGCTCGGGGACCGCGCCGTAGACCCACGCGGCGAAGACCCGCGTCCAGATCGGCTCGCCGTCCGGGGCGAGCAGGCGCATGTCGCGGGAGCCGCCGCGGACGTTGTCGGGGATGTCGCGCAGCCAGCCGCTGAACTCCTCGCGCTCGGCGAGCGGGACGAGCTCGCCAACGGTCATCGTGGCCAGGGTCCGTCCCGGCACGCCGGTGAGCCCACTGAGGGCGTCATTGGTGCGCACAAGGGCGAAATCGCTGCTCCTGACGAGCGCGACGCCCAGCGGGCTGCTGCTGAACAGCGCCCGGAGCTGGCCGGTGCTGCTGTGCATCGCGGCGAGCGTCTCGGCGCGCACCGCTGCGAGCGCGTCCCTGGCCGCTGCCTCGGAGGCCAGCAGGGCGGCCGCCGCCAGCTCGGCCAGCAGCTCCAGCCGGTCCCGTGCCTCCGGCTCGAACGGCTCGTCCCCCGTCCGGACCACGACCAGGTCCCCGGCGAGCTGGTGGATCGTGACGACGGGTGCGGACAGCACGTGCACAGCCGGCTCCAGATCGCCGTAGCAGCAGCGCGGTCCGCCCCCGGCGTAGTCCAGGCGCGCGCCATCCGCGCCCAGGAGCACGAGGGCGCGGGCGAGGACGTCCTCCAGGACGTTGTCCAGGGGCACGGTCAGGATCCGCCGCTGGACCCCGAAGGGCCTGCCGTCCTGTTCCGGAGCATGCATCGTCAACCCCCTTGTTCAGGGTCGGACCCGGACAGCGATGCAGCAATCCCCCGTGGGGGCCCCGGGGGCTGATACGTCCGTTGCATGAAGATCGTTTCGGGATAACACTGCTGGGTGTACGCGGCGATCCCCCGCCACCCAGCGCGGACAGACGCGACGGGAGCGGCCATGTCCAACGCCGGCTCGGGGGGCAGAGCGCTGCGCGAGGTGCTCGTGGCCGTCACAGCGATGGGCTGCGGAGCCGTTCTCGGCGCGACCGCCCGGACCAGGGAGCTCAGCGCGGCTCCCCGCGAGGAGCTCCGGCGGCGGGCGGAGACGACCGCGCGCATCGGGGCGATGCTGTCGGGCGCCGAGCTCAGGGTGGTCTTCCAGCCGATCATCTCCACCGAGACCGGCCGGCTGGTCGGGGCCGAGGCGCTGTCCCGCTTCGAGCCGGCTCCTGGAGCGGACCTGCCCAGCCCGCCGGATGCGGTGTTCGCGCTGGCCTCGACCGTGGGCCTCGGGGTGGAGCTCGAGCTCCTCGCCGTACGCACCGCACTGCGGGCGTCGATGGCACTCCCGGAGGACCTCTACGTCTCCGTCAACGTCTCGCCGGCCGCGTTGCTGTCCCCGCTGCTCACGGACTGCCTGCTCGCGTCCCGACTGCCGCTGGAACGGCTGGTCCTCGAGATCACCGAGCACGTCTCCGTCGTCGACTACGACCTGCTGTCCGCCCGCGCTGCCGAGCTGAGGGGCATGGGGATCCGGCTGGCGGTGGACGACGCCGGTGCCGGCTTCTCGTCGTTCCGGCACATCCTCAAGCTGTGCCCGGAGTACATCAAGCTGGACCGGACGCTCATCGAGAACATCTCCGAGGACCCCGCCCGGCGGGCACTCGCGGCCGCGGTGGTGCTCTTCGCCTTCGAGGTCGGCTCCGCGGTTGTCGCAGAGGGAGTCGAGACGGTGGCCGAGCTGCGGACCGCGCAGACTCTCGGCATCGAGGCCGCACAGGGGTTCCTGCTCGGCCGTCCGACCGACGACTGGACGACGTGGGCGGAGTGGCACAGCAACGGCCCGCTGTTCCGGTTCACGCCGGCCAACGTCGCGTGAGTGCTCGGCGGCGGGCAGCCCCCGTAGCCTGTAGCGCGTGACCCTGCGCCTCTACGACACCCGCTCGCGCGAGGTCCGGCAGGTGGAGCCGATCTCCCCTGGGCGCATCGGCGTCTACGTATGCGGGCCCACCGTCCAAGCCGCACCGCACGTAGGGCACCTGCGCAGTGCGGTCGCGCTGGACGTGCTCCACCGCTGGCTGATCGAGAGCGGCAACACGGTCACCTTCGTCCGCAACGTCACCGACGTCGACGACAAGATCCTGCACGACGCTGCCCACAACGACGAGCCGTGGTGGGCGCTGTCGAACCGCATGACAAGGGCGTTCGACGACGCGTACGACGCGGTGCAGGTGCTCCGCCCCACGATCGATCCGCGGGTGACCGGACATCTGCCCCAGATCGTGGCCCTGATCGAGCGGATCATCGAGCGCGGGCACGCCTACGCCTCCGACGGCGACGTCTACCTGGCGGTTCGCACCGTCGAGGACTACGGGCGGCTGTCCAACCAGACGCTGGACGCGCTCAAGGTGAGCGAGAAGGCCGTGGCGCACGGGCACACCGGCTCCAAGCGCGATCCGCTGGACTTCGCGCTGTGGAAGGCCGCGAAGGAAGGCGAGCCGGCGTGGCCCTCCCCGTGGGGGCCCGGACGGCCGGGGTGGCACATCGAGTGCTCCGCCATGGCGGTGGAGTACCTCGGCGAGGAGTTCGACATCCACGCGGGCGGGCTGGACCTGGTCTTCCCGCACCACGAGAACGAGGTCGCGCAGTCGGCCTGCGCCGGCCACCCGTTCGCGCGGTTGTGGCTGCACCACGGGCTGGTCACGGCCGGTGGCGGCGAGAAGATGAGCAAGAGCCTGGGCAACTCCGTCACGGTTGCCGAGGCACTGGCGACGACCCGGACGCAGGTGCTCCGCTACGGCCTCGGTGCGGCGCACTACCGCTCGTCGATGCAGTGGTCGCCCGAAGTGGCCGCCGAGGCCGAGGCGGCGTACTCCCGCATCGAGACGTTCGTCGGCAACGCGACGGACGCGGTCGCCGGCACCACGGTCGAGGAGGCGCTGAGCAAGGCGTCCTGGGACGAGTTCGCGGCTGCCCTCGACGACGACCTCGGGGTGCCCCAGGCGCTCGCCGCCGTCCACTTAGGGGTTCGGGCCGGCAACGCCCTGCTCGCCGATCGTGAGCTGCCAGCGCTCGCGGCGACGCTCGCCGTCGTACGCCGCATGCTCCGCGTGCTGGCCCTCGATCCGCTCGAGCAGTGGCCGGGCGGTGGCGGCGGTGAGCTGACTCCGGTCGTCGACGCCCTGGTGGCCCTCGCGGTAGAGGCGAGGGCGGACGCGAAGCAGCGCAAGGACTACGCCCAGGCCGACGCGCTGCGCGATCGGCTGGCTGCCGCAGGTGTCGTGCTCGAGGACACCGCCGACGGCGTGCGATGGAGGCTCTCTTGACCGGCAAGCCGAGGTCCGGCGTCGCGAAGGGCGGCCAGGGCGGGCGGGCCGCCAAGCCCGGCTCGCACCGCAAGGGCGCCGCCAAGGGCTCCGGCGGTCAGGGCAAGCAGAAGCTCGAGGGCCGCAAGGCCACCCCGCCTGCGGAGCAGCGGCCCCACCACCCGGCAGCGCGCCGGGCGCGGGCGGCGGCGAAGCGCGCCACCACGCCCGCCCCGGCCGGTCGCGACCGGGCGCCTCGGCCGATGCGCCGCGCCGGCGAGGACACCGCCGAGACCGTGGTGGGGCGCAACCCGGTCGTGGAGGCGCTGCGGGCGAAGGTGCCGGCCACGGCGCTGTACGTCGCGCTCGGGCTCGATGCGGACGAGCGGGTCACGGAGTCGGTGGCCCTGGCGGCGAAAGCCGGCGTCGCCCTCATCGAGATGACCCGCCAGGAGATGGACCGCCTCACCGGTCGCGCGCTCCACCAGGGGCTCGCGCTGCAGGTGCCGCCGTACACCTACCTGCACCCGAGCGACCTGCTCGCGGCCGCGCTGAAAGCGCCGGCGCCGTTGCTCGTCGCTCTCGACGGCGTCACCGACCCGCGCAACCTCGGCGCCGTCGTGCGCTCCGCCGCGGCCTTCGGTGCGCAGGGCGTCCTGGTGCCCGAGCGTCGCTCGGCCGGGATGACCGCGAGCGCCTGGCGCACCTCAGCCGGCGCTGCTGCGCGGCTGCCGGTCGCCCGGGCCACCAACCTGGTGCGTGCCCTCAAGGAGCTCAAGGAGGCCGGGCTGTTCGTCGTGGGACTCGCGGCAGACGGCGCGGTTGCGCTGGACGACCTCGAGGTCGCGGTCGAGCCGCTCGTCGTCGTGGTGGGCTCCGAAGGCGCCGGTCTGTCCCGCCTGGTTGCGGCCACCTGCGACCTCACGGTGTCCATTCCGATGGCGGGTGGCACCGAGTCGCTCAATGCCGGGATCGCCGCCGCGGTGACCCTCGCCGAGGTCGCGCGTCGCCGCCGCAGCGCTCCGGGCCTTCGTCCGGAAGGGTGACAACGGGCTAACCGCCGGGACGAGTTTCGCGGTACTGTGAGGTAGAACACCCTTGATGTCCGTTTTTCCGTGCGTCACCCCGGACTGAGCGGCTCGTTCTTGTGACCAGAGCCCATGGTCAAGGGCCTGAATGTGGCCTTACAGTCGCACCGCACGCCTGCACGAACCTGTCATCACACCCATATCCGGCAGCCGAAAAGGGGCCACGACGTGCGCTTGGTTCGCTCCTCCGGGAAGACGGCAAAGGCGTCCGCGCCGGCCGCTCGTCCGGCCGCAGCCCGCCCGTCCACGGCCAAGCCGGCCACGAAGCCAGCGGTCAGGGGTGGCGGCAAGGCGGTCACGGGTGCCAAGAAGGCCCCAGCTGCGCCGCTGCTGACCGTCGTGCCGGACCTGGTCGAAGGCAGCGTCGTCGTCGAGGAGCTCGCCACCACTGTCGAGGCGGCCACCGCCCTCGGGACTGCTGCGGTCTCCCTCGTCGAGGAGATCGACGAGGCGGAGGAGCTCGTCAACGAGCTCGACCGCGAGGTCCACGGCGCAGTACCGACCGCAGCGGATCGGTGGCGCAACGAGGATGGCCGCACCGACGACGAGCTGGTCATGGCAGCCCGTTCCGGTGACGACGGCGCGCTGTGCGACCTGCTGAACAAGTACCGCGCCTTCGCCCGCGTCAAGGCGCGCTCCTACTTCCTGGTCGGCGCCGACCGCGAGGACATCGTCCAGGAAGGGATGATCGGCCTCTACAAGGCGATCCGCGACTTCAACCCCGACATGCAGAGCAGCTTCCGGGCCTTCGCGGAGCTGTGCGTGACGCGCCAGATCATCACCGCCATCAAGACCGCCACCCGCCAGAAGCACGGCCCGCTCAACAACTACGTCTCGTTCTCGCGCCCGGTGTCAGGCGACGACGACGGCGAGCGCGTGCTCGGTGATGTCATTCCGACGACGGCGATCAGCGACCCTGCCGACCTGGTGATCTCTGCTGAGCGGATCCGCGCTCTGCAGGCGCACTTCGACGAGGTGCTGTCCGACCTCGAGACCGAGGTGCTCCGCCTCTACGTCGAGGGCAAGAGCTACCAGGAGATCGCCGAGCGCCTGCAGCGGCACGTGAAGTCGATCGACAACGCGTTGCAGCGCATCAAGCGCAAGCTCGAGGGTCACCTGCGCGAACGCACCGTCGCCGACGCGGGCTGAAAGACCCCAGGCAGGCCGACGGCCCCATCCTGGGGGGGTAGGACAGGGCCGCCGGCGGACCGTGCGACGCGTGACGCCGTGCGACGCGTAACGCCGTTGCCCGATGCGTACCCGACCTCCGGCAGGGAAACCCCCCACCCGGGCGAGGTCAGGCAGATGTGTCCTCGTCCTCAGCCGGGTCCTCGTCGTCCGCAGCGTCGATCTCGTCGTACGACGGCTCGTCCGCGGTCTCGGCGGCCCGCTCGCCGGGAAGCGACGCGGTGATCGCCCGCAGGATCGCCAGTCCCTGACCGGCCAGGCTGGCGACCGTTCCGTTGAGGCCCTCGGCGCCGTTGAGAACGGTCAGGTTCGCGCCCTGCAGGCCCTCCGCTGCGGCGGCCAGCATCTCCGGCAGCTGCGCGATCAGCTGCTGGTCAAGGGCGATCCGGCCCTCCGCAGCGGCCGCCGCGGCCGACAGCTTCGTCGCCTCGGCCTGGGCCCTCGCCAGAGCGAGGATGCGCTCCGCCTCGGCCTGCGCGGGCTTGACGATCTCGGCGATCAGCTCGGCCTCGCGCAGCTTGGCGTTCTTGGCTGCCACGAGGGCCTGCTCGGCGAGCACCGCCTGTTGCGCCTGCGCCTCGGCGAGCGGCCCGGCGGCGGCCTGTCGGGCCTGCGCCTGGTCGATCTCCGACTGGTACTCGGCCCTCTTGATCGCGGTCTGGCGGGCGTACTCGGCCTGGTTGCGGTCGGACTCCTGCTGGGCCATCGCGCTGGCCTGGTCTGCGGCCGCCTGGGCGATGTTGGCGGCCTGGTTGACCGTCGCCAGGTGCGGCGCGGCCAGCGCCGCGATGTAGCCGCTGCCCTTGTCGTCGATCGACTGGATCTGCAGCGAGTCGACGGTGAGCCCGAGGTTGCCCATCTCGATCTTCGAGGCGTCGAGGACGTTCTCGGCGAGCGTCTGCCGCTCCCGGATGATGCTCTCCACGGTCATGGAGCCGACGATGGAGCGCAGGTGCCCGGCGAAGATCTGGCCGGTCAGCTCGTCCATCGAGTCCTGCTCCTCGAGGAAGCGCTGCGCAGCCGCGGCGATGCTGGCGTGGTCGCTGCCGACCTTGAACGCGATCACCGCCTTCACCGACAGGGTGATGCCCTGCTTGGTGACGCAGTCGTCGGTGACGACAGCCTCGCGCATGGCGAGGGTCAGGAAGGAGGCCTTGCGCACGATGGGCATCACGAAGGCGCCGTGCCCGGTGACGATCCGGAACGGCAGCGTGTCGTCCCCGATGGCCTTCTGCTTGCCCCCGGAGATGAGCATGGCCTCGTTGGGCCGGGGGACCAGGTAGCCGAGCATCGTTCCTACCTCTCTGAGCCGGGAGGAGTCCCGGGAGCTGCGATGTGCCACGGCACGACGTCGACGCCGCGGCCGGTCCGGCTGCCGACCACCAGCACGTCGGTGCCGACAGCGATGCCGTCGTCGCCGTAGGCGAGGTAGGTCTCCGGGCTGCCGGCGACGGTCACGAGGACCTCGCCGGGCGCGTCACCCCCGCGGACGCGGACGAGGACGCGGCCGACCTTGCCCACCGGTCCGTCTGGCACAACGCGAAGTATGCGGTAGATCGGGCCGAACCTTTCCGGCTTTCGTGGACTCCTCGTTTCGTGGGGACGTTGGGACAGGCCCGTTGACCGCCGAGGTGACCGCCGGCGCCTTCGCGCTGGGGCGGGCGACTGACCCGTCCCTGCCGCCGCTGCCCGGTGTCACCGCCGCCACGGCGAACGACTTCGCAGCGCTCTACACCAGCGAGTTCGGCCGGCTGGCCGGCTACCTCACCTCCCTCACGGGTGACGCCGAAAGCGGCCGGGAGGCCGCTCAGGAGGCGTTCACCCGGTTGTTCGCGCGTTGGCGCTCCGTCCGTGAGCCGCGTGCGTTCGTGTACGTGGTCGCGACCAACCTGTGCCGGCACTCCTGGCGGCAGAGCGGCCGTGAGCGGTCGGCCGTCGCGACGCTGGGCCAGTCGCTGTCCGAGGGAGGGCCCGCGCACGACCCGTGGCTGCGCGACCTGGTCGAGCGGCTGCCGGTGCGCCACCGCGAGGTCGTGCTCCTGCACTACTACGCGGACCTGCCGGTCGCGGAGATCGCCGCCGCCATCCACCGCCCCGTAGGGACCGTGAAGCGCCGGCTGCACGAGGCCCGCGGCCTGCTCGCCGAAGCAGTCGCCGCCAGCGAGCACGAGGTCGTCGCATGAGCGCCTTCCCCGTCGTCGCGCCACCACCGGACGGCCTGCGCCTTGCCTTTGACGCCGCGCGTCGTCGTCGTACCGGCAAGGCAGCCGCGGGCGGGACCGCCGCGCTCATCGCGGCCGTGCTCGTCGTCGCGTCGCTGGGCGGGGCGGGCAACCGGACCCTGCTGCAGGAGCCGGTGCCGCCGGCCACGGGAGGCAACGGCCCGCTGCCGGGACTCGAGCTGCCCGCCCCCGCGGCCACGCCCTCCGCAACAGGCCGGGGGACGTCCGATGAGCAGGTCCAGGCAGTGACCGCGAGGGCCCTGCCGCACCGCAACGCCGTCGCCATCCGGCCCGCAGTACCGGCCGCGCGTGCTGGATGGGTGCGCCCCCAGGCTCGCCTCATGTCGGAGCCGATGACG
>JAVXVI010000323.1:0-5493 GCA_032230005.1 Actinomycetota bacterium
CGCACCGGATGGGCATGGTCAACGCCGTCGTCCCGCACGGTGAGCTCGAGAAGGTCGCGCTGGAGTGGGCGCAGATCATCTGCGCGAAGAGCCCGACGGCCCAGCGGATGCTGAAGTTCGCCTTCAACCTGGTGGACGACGGGCTGGTCGGGCAGCAGGTCTTCGCCGGCGAGGCGACCCGCCTCGCCTACATGACCGACGAGGCGGTCGAGGGACGGGACGCGTTCCTCGAGAAGCGCGCACCCGACTGGGCGCCGTACCCGTACTACTTCTGACATGCCGCGGACGCTCCTGGCGCTGCCGGCGCCGACAGTCACCCCTGCGCAGCTGCGGGCTGCCCTCGACGGCAGCGGGCCGGCCCTGCTGCCGACGGCGGCGGGGACGGCCGGCCAGCAGCTGGTTGCCGCGATGCGACCGGACGAGCCGCTGGAGTACGACGACGTCGCACTCGTCGTACCGACCTCCGGCTCCACGGGCGAGCCCAAGGGGGTGCTGCTCCGGGCCCCCGCGCTCGCTGCCTCGGCGACGGCGACGCACGAGCGCCTCGGCGGCGCGGGGCAGTGGTTGCTCGCGCTGCCACTGACGCACATCGCCGGGCTGCAGGTGCTGGTGCGGTCGCTGCTCGCCGACACGGATGCGGTGCTGATGCGATCAGGCCCGTTCTCGTGCACGGCTTTCGTCGCGGCGACCGAGGCCCTCGGCAGCGGGCGGCGTTACACCTCGCTGGTACCCACGCAGCTGCTGCGGCTTGTCGACGACGCGGCCGGCCGGGAGTCGCTCGCGTCGTACGACGCCGTGCTGGTCGGTGGCGCAGCAACGCCGCCGGCGCTGCTGTTCCGAGCTCGCGAGGCAGGGATCCGGGTCGTCGCGACCTACGGGATGTCCGAGACGTGCGGAGGATGCGTGTACGACGGGGTGCCGCTGTCCGGTGTCGGTGCGAGCTTCGACGACGTCGGCCGGATCCGGTTGTCCGGTCCAACGATTGCCGCGGGCTACCGGCTTCGTCCCGACCTGACGCGCGCAGCCTTCGGGCCGGCCGGCTTCACGACCAACGACCTGGGCCGGTGGGACGAGCAGGGGCGGTTGGAGGTCCTCGGTCGCGCGGACGACATCATCATCTCCGGTGGCGAGAACATCGCGCCGACTGCTGTCGTGGCGGTGCTGGCCGCCCATCCGGCGGTCGCGGAGGTCGTGGTGCTCGGAGCACCCGACCCTGAGTGGGGGGAGCGGGTCATCGCGGTGGTGCGGCTGCATGACGGAGCGGTGCTCGCCCTGGACGACGCGCGGGAGCATGTCGCGTCCGGGCTGTCCAAGGTCGCGGCGCCGCGCGAGGTCCACGTGCTCGACGCGCTGCCGCTGCTCGCGTCCGGCAAGCCCGACCGTGCCCTCCTGAAAGCACGCTTCGCCCGATGACCACGCTCGCCCAGTGGGTGGAGGGCGCGCGCCCGCGGACCCTGCCGGCCGCCCTGTCCCCGGTGCTCGTCGGCTCGGGTGCGGCGGCTGCCGCAGACGGCTTCGACCTCGGCCGAGCGCTGCTGGCACTTGTCGTCGCGGTCGCCCTGCAGGTCGGCGTCAACTACGCCAACGACTACAGCGACGGCATCCGTGGCACCGATGCCGTGCGGGTCGGGCCGCTGCGTCTGGTCGGGTCCGGTACGAGCTCACCCGCCTCGGTGCGCAACGCGGCGCTGGCAGCGTTCGGAGTCGGGGCGGCCGCCGGCCTGGTGCTCGCTGCGATGACCACCTGGTGGCTCGTCCTGGTCGGCGCTGCTGCCATTGCTGCCGCGTGGGGCTACACCGGGGGCAAGCACCCCTACGGCTACCGCGGCCTCGGTGAGGTCGCCGTCTTCGTGTTCTTCGGGCTGGTCGCGGTCGTCGGCACGACGTACGTCGAGAGCGGTCACATCACCGGGCTGGCCGTCGCCGGCGCTGTGGTCAACGGAGCGCTGGCCTGCGCGCTGCTGGTGACCAACAACCTCCGTGACGTGCCCACCGACCAGGCCGCCGGCAAGCGCACCCTGGCGGTACGCCTCGGCGCCGCCAGGACGCGGTGGCTTTACGTGTCGCTGGTCGCAATCGCGTTCCTGGCGATTGGTGCCATGGCGCTGCAGCGCCCGTGGACGCTCATCGCCCTGCTCGCCCTCCCGCTGGCCGTTCCGCCGGTGCGAGCCGTGCGCGCTCAGGCCATCGGACCGGCCCTCGTCGGCGTGCTTCAGAGGACCGCGCGGCTACAGCTGTGCGTCGCTGTGCTGCTCGCGCCGGCCCTGGCTCTGTAGGGGGTTAACCCCACCTGCACGTGGTGCTTCCACCCTGTTGGCTGCTGCCTCGGCTCCCTAGCGTCGTCGCCGTCAACAACCCACGAGCAAGGAGCACCGCCGTGAGCAGCATGCTGAGCTACGAGGTTGCGACCGCCAACGACCTGGCTCGCCGGAGTGACCGGAGCGCGGCGATCGTCGCGCAGCACCGGTTCGCGCTGCGGCGCACCCGCAAGCCGCGGCGGGCGACCACGCGTCGTAGCCGGCAGCTGCGGCTTGCTGTCGAGTGCTGATCGCAGTCGCTCAGCCGCCGACGGCCGCGTGCATCTCCCACACGAGGATCTCCGCGGCGGTCGTCGCCGTCACCCGCTGCCCGCCGGTGGCGGTGAACCGCACCGCGTCGCCGGTCGTCAGCTCGCCGGCCCCCTCGAGCACGACCGTGCCTTGCGGGACGAACAGGTGCACGTACGGCGCTTCCGGAAGCTCGACGGACTGGCCGGGCTGCAGCCGCGCGGCATAGAGCGCCGCAGAGCGGTTGCCGATGCGGATGGCCGCTGCGCCGTCGTGCCGGTCCATCCCTGACGCGACAGGGACGAGCCCACCGCGCAGCAGCTCGTCGTCGATCTCGAGCTGCTCGTAGCCGGGCGCGATGCCGGCCTCGTCAGGGACCACCCACATCTGGACGAAGTGCACCGGCTCGTCAGCGGCCCGGGCGGGGTCCAGGCGGTGCGCGTCGTTCTTCTCGCTGTGCAGGATCCCGGTGCCGGCGCTCATCCGCTGCGCCAGCCCTGGGTAGATGACGCCTGCATGACCGGTGGAGTCCTGGTGCACCAGCGCTCCCTGCATCACCCACGTGACGATCTCCATGTCCTGGTGCGGATGGGTCTCGAAGCCGGCGCCGGGGAGCACGACGTCGTCGTTGTTGACGAGCAGCAGCCCGTGGTGGGTGTTGGTCGCGTCGTAGTGCCGGCCGAAGGAGAACGAGTGCTTCGAGTCGAGCCAGGAGATCTTGGTCCGTGGCCGGTCAGCCGCCCGTCGTACGTCGATGCGGGGGGACAGTTCAAGGGACGCCGCCATCCGCCCATCGTGACAGTTCTACTGTCGAGCACATGGTCCTGGCCGAAGTCGTCCTGGCGCACGGTGGCGGTGCCCCGGAGGCGGCGACCGTCCTCGTGCCGCTCCTGGTCGTGATCGCCTTCGTCGTGCAGGAGCGCAAGAACGTCCGCAAGCTGCGTGAGCAGGAGGCGGCCGAGCGGGCCGAGAACGGCGATACCTCCGTCGACAGCGACCCCGCGGCTCCGTAGCGTCCGGTCGTGTGACCCTCGCCCAGCGGTCCTCTGCTCCGGCGCGCCCGCCGGGGCCGCCCTTCCGTCCCAGCGCCGTCCTGCAGATGCTGCGCCGCGACACCCCGCCCTGGCGGTTCGCCGAGTTGGGGCACGCCTTCCCGCGGATCGCGTCGCTGCGGCTCGGGTCGACGCCGGTCTACCTGGTGACGCATCCCGACCTGGTCCGCGAGGTCCTCGTCGTCCAAGCGAAGTCGGTGGAGAAGGGGCCGGCCCTGAAGGGAGCAGGGGTCGTCCTCGGCGACGGACTGCTGACGATGCCCAACGAACGGCACAGGGCGCGCCGCCGGCTGGTCAACCCGGCCTTCCACCACAGCCGGCTGGCCGGCTACGCCGCGACGATGACCGCCGTCAGCGAGGACGTCTCAGCCCGCTGGTCCACGCGGGTCGGCGAGCGGGTCGACATGAGCGAGGAGATGGCCGCCCTCACCCTGGACATCGTCGGCCGGACGCTGTTCGGCGCCGAGCTCGGCGACGAGGCCGGTCAGGTCTACGCCGACATGGGCCAGGCGATGTCCGGCTGGGAGAAGATGATGCTGCCCGGCGGCGAGCGGCTGATGCGGCTGCCCATCCCGGCGTTCAAGCGGATGTGGGCCGGGGCGGAGGGGCTCGACGCCGTCGTACGCAGGCTCATCGCCGCCTCCGCAGGCCGCAGGTCCGAGCCACTGCACGGCGTCGACGTCGTGGGCGACCTCATGGACGCGGAGGTCGACGGCGAGCGGCTGCCCGCCGAGGCGGTGCGCGACGAGGCCATGACGTTGCTGATGGCGGGCCACGAGACCACCGCCAACCTGCTGACGTGGGCATGGCACCTGCTGTCGCGGCACCCCGAGGCCGCCGACCGGCTGCGGCGCGAGGTCGCGGGGCTGGGCCATGCGCCGTCGTACGACGACCTGCTCGCCATGCCCTATGCCTACGCGGTCGTGGCTGAGGTGCTGCGGCTGTTCCCGCCGGCGTGGGTCCTCGAGCGGGAGGTCGCGGAGGACATCGAGCTGGACGGCTGGACGATCCCGGCGGGCTCCGTCGTGCTGGCCAGCCAGTTCGCGCTCCACCGTGACCCGCGGTTCTGGAAGGACCCGACCAGCTTCCTGCCCGAGCGATGGCTCACGGCGGACGGAGCGTTCTCCGACGACGCACCAGGTCAGCCGAGAGGGTCGTGGTTCCCGTTCGGGGCCGGGACGAGGCAATGCGTGGGTGAGTCGTTCGCGTGGACCGAGGCGGTGCTGGTGCTCGCGACGCTGGTGCCCCGCTGGGCGCCGGTCACGGAGCCGACGTGGCGCGAGCGACTGCATGCCGCGGTGACCCTGCGTCCGCACGGCGGGTTGCCGATGAGGTTGCGCCCCGCCACGTAGACCGATTGCTGGCCGCTGTCGCGTGAATGCGCCAGAGTCGGCCCATGGACGTCGTGCTGCGAGCGGACCGGCCGCTGACCGAGGCCGAGCTGGTCGAGGTCGCGCGCCATCGGGCGCCGGTGGAGATCTCCGCCGACTCCCTTGACCGGCTTCGTACGGCGCGAGAGTCCGTCGACGTCCTCGCCGCTTCCGACACGCCCGTCTACGGCGTCTCGACCGGGTTCGGCGCGCTCGCCACCCGGCACATCCCGCCCGAGCTGCGCACGCAGCTGCAGCGGAGTCTCGTCCGCTCCCACGCCGCCAGCAGCGGGACCGCCGTCGAGACCGAGGTCGTCCGCGGCCTGATGCTGTTGCGGCTGCAGACCATGACGACCGGTCGCACCGGTGTCCGGCCGGAGACCGCCCAGACCTACGCTGCCCTGCTCAACGCCGGCATCACGCCCGTCGTCCGGGAGTTCGGATCACTCGGCTGCTCGGGAGATCTGGCGCCGCTCGCCCACGCGGCACTCGCCGCGATGGGCGAGGGGGACGTCGAGGTCGACG
>JAVXVI010000324.1:0-3941 GCA_032230005.1 Actinomycetota bacterium
GGAAGCCCTTCGGACAGCCCGCACGGCACCGACATCGCCGGCCCGCCGTAGAGGTTGGAGGGGATGGTCGCGAGGTCCTGGCGGTACATCGCGAGGGGATCCGACAGCTTCTCCCCCAGCGGGAACGCGACCGTCGGCGCGGCCGGTGAGACCAGAACGTCGGCGAGCTCGAAGGCCGCCGTGAAGTCCTGGGTGATGAGGGTGCGGACCTTCTGCGCCTGGCCGTAGTAGGCGTCGTAGTAGCCGCTGGAGAGCGCGTAGGTGCCGAGGATGATGCGGCGCTTCACCTCCGCGCCGAAGCCCTGTGCACGGGTCAGCGACATGACCTCCTCGAGACTGCGCTCGCCGTCGTCGCCGACCCGCAGGCCGTAGCGCACGCTGTCGAAGCGGGCCAGGTTGCTCGAGGCCTCGCTCGGAGCGATCAGGTAGTACGCCGGCAGCGCATAGAGGAAGTGCGGGCAGCTGACCTCGACGACCTTCGCCCCGAGATCGGTGAGGAGCTCGACCGCTTCGGCGAAGCGCGCCTCGACGCCAGGCTGGTAGCCCTCGCCGGACAGCTCGCGGACCACGCCGACCGTCATTCCCGCGACATCGGCCTGGCGGGCTGCCTCGACGACCGGCGGGACGGCCGCCGGGATGGAGGTCGAGTCCTTGGGGTCGTGGCCGGCGATCGTGGCGTGCAGCAGCGCGGCGTCCAGCACCGTCCGCGCACACGGCCCGGCCTGGTCGAGGCTGCTGGAGAAGGCGACCAGGCCGTATCGGCTGACGCCGCCGTACGTCGGCTTGACCCCAACGGTGCCGGTGACGGCCGCCGGCTGCCGGATCGAGCCGCCGGTGTCGGTGCCGATGGCGAGAGGGGCTTGGTACGACGCGATGGCTGCGCTGGACCCGCCGCCGGAGCCGCCCGGGATGCGGGTGAGGTCCCACGGGTTGTGGGTCGGGCCGTAGGCGCTGTGCTCGGTTGAGGAGCCCATCGCGAACTCGTCCATGTTGGTCTTGCCGAGGATCACGATGCCCGCCTCCTTGAGGCGGGTCGTGACGGTGGCGTCGTACGGCGGCCGCCACCCCTCGAGGATGCGCGAACCGACGGTGGTCGGGATCCCGCGCTGCACGATCACGTCCTTGAGGGCGAGTGGCACTCCTGCGAGTGGGCCGGTGAGCTCGCCGGCATCCACGCGACGGGCGGTGTCGAGCGCGCCCTCGGCATCGACGTGCAGGAATGCATGGACGCGGTCGTCGACCGCGGCGATGCGGTCCAGATGCGCCTGCGCGACCTCGGTGGCCGTGGTGTCGCGGGCGGCGATCGCCGCTGCCGTCTGCACGGCGGTCAGCCGCGTCAGGTCGCTCACGACTCGTCGTCCAGGATCCGCGGGACGCGGAACCGGCCGTCCTCTGCCGCAGGCGCGGCTGCCAGGACCTCGTCGCGCTGCAGCGACGGCCGGATCTCGTCGGGTCGCATGACGTTCTCGAGGGGCACGGCATGCGTGGTCGGCTTGACGTCGGCAGCGTCGGTCACCTTGCCGATCTCGGCGACGGCTCCCAGGATCACGTCGAGCTGCGCGGCCAGACCGTCGAGCTCGTCCTCGGCCAGAGCCAGCCGCGCGAGCCGCGCCAGGTGCGCGACCTCAGCACGGGTGATCTCGGTCATGCGGCTCCCAGGGACGACGAGCAGGACGGACCGCAGTCTAGGGCGGGCCGGCTGCTCGACTCCGGGCCGGCGTCAGCCGTTGCAGGCGGGGCGTCCCGTCGCCGTGAGGTGCAGTCGCGACAGCGGCTCCTCGGACGCGTCACCTGCGTCGGAGGTCCAGACGCTGAGCTCGTCGCCGACATAGGCCGGGCCGTGGCACGCGCCGGCCTCGGTCGTGACCGTGGCCACCGCCGGATCGCCCCGGTACGCCGAGAGAGCGCCGTCGGCGCCTGTCCCGCCGCCGTGGATCCCGCCGAGGACGACGCCGCTGGTCCCGGCGTCCGGCGACCATTGCACGGTCACGGGCAGACCCCCCAGGACGACGGCGAGGTGGGCGTCGGCCGTCGCGGCATCGACCGTCAGCGCACGGGCCGGAAGTGCACCGGCGTAGTAGCGGGGCTCATGGCAGGTCGGTCGGCACTCGGTGACAGAGACCTCGAGCCGGTCCCCGCGAACGCCACTGCCGGCCCACAGCTCCAGCTGGACGTGGTCGCCGTCCGCACCCGGCAGGGAGAGGCGGACGACGGCGACCCGCGCGGTCGCGACGGGGGCAGCGGTCGCCGGGGCGACCCCGGCAAGGGCGACCACCGGGAGGGCAAGGGCGAGCAGACGACGCACGGGGGTTCCTCTCTTCGCGGACGCAACGTGGACGGCGACCGGGGGCGGAAGGTTCAGGGCGAACTGCGCCGAACCTTCCGGGTTGTGCGGCCGTCCACAGTCCGGGAGCTGCGACGAGAGGGGTGGGGGTGACGGCGTTCGTGCAGACGGCGGCGTACGACGGCGCTGCCCTGCCCGCAGACGAAGCCGAGTTCGGCCGGCTCTACGCCGAGCACTTCGGCCCGCTGTCCGGCTACGCGCTTTCGCTGACGGGCGACCCCTCCGTTGCCGTGGACGTCGCCCAAGAGGCCTTCACCCGGCTGTTCGCCCGCTGGGGACGGGTGCGGGACCCACGGGCGTGGGTGTTCTTCGTCGCCACCAACCTCGCCACGGACGCGTGGCGGCTGGCCCAGCGGGACCGCCTGCTGACGACCGCGCTGCGCCACACGATGCGCAGCGAGGACCCGGCGCACGACCCGTGGCTGCGCGACCTGGTCGACCGGCTGCCGGAGCGGCTGCGCTCGGCCGTCCTGCTCCACTACTACGCCGATCTCCCGCTCGACGAGGTGGCGAGGCTGCTGCACCGGCCCGTCGGAACGGTCAAGCGGCGGCTGCACGAGGCACGCGCGCTGCTGCTCGCGACCGGAGGGCAGACCCATGACTGACCTGCCCCGTCGTACGTTCACCGAACTCTCGCCGCCACCCGCGGGTCCGGCCGACGCCGTCCGCGGTGGACGGCGGCTGCGCCGGCGCCGGAACCTGGCCGGGGCCGGGGCGGCTGCCGCGTCGCTGGTCGTCGTAGCCGTGTCCGCTCTGGTGGTTCAGGCGCATGCCAACAGCGCGTCGGACGTGCTCATCGCTGCCCACCCGTCGCCGGGCCGGACCGCGACCGCGGGACGCGACCCATCGACCGCGCCGCGGTTGGCGCCGACCCCTGAGGTCCCGCTTCCGGCGACGGCACCCGGTCCACAGGCCGCGGCGGCCCGAGCGACGGCCGGTTCAACGGCGCAGGGCACCGCGCGCAGCGCCGTCGGGCCTGGCAACCCCCACCCGACAGCACGACCCGCGAAGCCGCCGTACCGCTCGCCCGATCTCGTTCGTCGCTACACGCCGCCCCCGGCGGCACCCGGTGCACGCCTGTGCGGGGACGCGGTCAGCGGGACGGGGACCACCGTCCAGCGCGCGCCCGACTGGTGCACCACCGCCATCGCGACCGAGACATCGAGCGGGCACGAGCTCAGCCTGGAGGTCTGCAGCGACAGCGCCGGCGGCGGGCCATTGCACTTCGACCGTCGCCGCGAGGCCGAGCTCGTGGTGCGCGACTCCAGCGGAGTCCTGTGGCGCTGGTCACTCGGTCACCCGGATGCCTCGTCGGTCCACGCGCTGAGCACCGAGCCCAACGCGTGCTGGACCTGGACAGCTGCGTGGACCGACGTGGACAGCAGCGGCCAGCGACTCGACCCGGGCCGCTACACGCTCGAGGTCGCATCACAGGCTCGGGAGCTGCGGACCGTTGCCGCGAGCACGACAACCCTGCAGGTGCGCTAGGCCGACACGCCGCCGCAACATTGCGGTCACGCGAATCGGTCATGCTGCACCCGTGCCCTACCTGCTGCGGCTCGTGCTCCCCGACCGACCGGGGACCCTGGGCGCCGTC
>JAVXVI010000325.1:0-3814 GCA_032230005.1 Actinomycetota bacterium
CATGGACGTAGGCGAGCGCATCGGCAAGACACGCGCCCGTCCAGGCGACCTGCTCGGAGGGCATGGGACCGCGTCGGATCGCGTCGGCGAGCGTCTCGCCGTCGACGAGCTCCATGACGACCCAGGGCCGGCCGGTCTCGTCCGTGCCGGCGTCGTAGACCGGCACGAGCCCGGGGTGCGACAGCCGGGCCAGCAGGCGCGCCTCGTCCCCGACCCGGTTGGCATCCTCGCCGCCGCTCGCCGTCACCAGCTTGACGGCCACCGGGCGGTCGAGCGCCTCGTCGGTGGACCGCCACACCTCGGCAGAGCCACCGCGGCCGATCAGCGCCTCGAGCCGGTATCGGCCGCCGAGCAGGCCCTCAGGGCGTCCGGCACCCATCGCGGCTGTCGGCTGGTCGGTCACGGCGTCCTCTCGGTCAGGGCTGCCCTACCCGGGCGCGGGCAACGGTCACGCACCTGCGGCGATCAGCTCCGCGATCTGGACCGCGTTGAGGGCAGCGCCCTTACGGAGGTTGTCGTTGCTGACGAACAGCACCAGGCTGTGCGGCCCGTCCTGCCGGATCCGGCCGACGTAGGACGGGTCCTGTCCGGCGGCCTGCAAGGGCGTCGGGATGTCGGTGACCTCGACGCCGGGTGCACCGCTCAGGATCTCGGTCGCGCGGGCGACCGTCAGCGGTCGCTCGAACTCCACGTTGAGCGACAGCGAGTGGCCGGTGAAGACCGGCACGCGCACGCACGTACCCGACACCCGCAGGTCAGGGATGTCGAGGATCTTGCGGCTCTCGTTGCGGAGCTTCTGCTCCTCATCGGTCTCGAAGGTGCCGTCGTCGACGACTGATCCGGCCATGGGAAGGACGTTGAAGGCGATCGGTCGGGCGTACTTCTCCGGCGTCGGGAAGCCCACAGCCGTTCCGTCGTGGACCAGCTCCGCCGCCCGGTCGGCGACCTGACGCACCTGCTTGTCGAGCTCATCGACGCCGGCGAGACCTGAGCCGGAGACCGCCTGGTAGGTCGAGGCGATCAGGCGCACCAGTACCGCCTCGTCGTGGAGCGGCTTGAGCACCGGCATGGCAGCCATCGTCGTGCAGTTGGGGTTGGCGATGATGCCCTTGCGGGCCTGGGCGATCGCGGCGGGGTTGACCTCGCTGACCACGAGCGGCACGTCCGGGTCCATGCGCCAGGCGCTGGAGTTGTCGATGACCGTCGCCCCTGCAGCAGCGAAGACCGGCGCGAGCTGCTTGGACGTGGCCCCCCCTGCGGAGAACAGCGCGATGTCGAGACCGCTCGGGTCGGCGGTCGTGGCGTCCTCCACGACGACGGCCCCGTCGCGCCAGGGCAGCGTGCTGCCGGCCGAGCGCGCGGAGGCGAAGTAGCGCATGGAGGCCACCGGGAAGTCGCGCTCCTCGAGCAGCCGGCGCATGACGGCGCCGACCTGCCCGGTGGCACCGATGATCCCGACTCGAACGCCTGCCATCCACCCAGTCTACGAGGAGTGGCCTCTGGGGCCGAGGCCACTCACGATCGAGTGCGCCCCGCGCGCCGCGTGCCGAGATCGCACGGACCGGGTCACAGTGGAGGCATGACGCAGGCACAGCAGCACCATCCGGTCGTCGTCGCGCACCAGGAGCGCCGGGCAGCCGACGTACAGCTGCGCATCGCCGACGCCATCACCAGCTTCGCGGGCTCGATGAAGTTCGTCTACGTCCACATCGTGGTGTTCGTGGCGTGGATGCTCTTCGTGGAGTCGAACCCGTGGCCGACGCTGACCCTCACGGTCTCGCTCGAGGCGATCTTCCTGTCAACCTTCGTGATGATCGGTCAGAACCGGGCGGCGTCGTTCCAGCAGGCGAAGGCCGATCACGACTTCCGGGAGCAGGAGCTCGAGCTCAAGACCAACACCCAGCTCACCCGGGAGATCCACACGTTGACCCAGGAGCTGCACCGGCGGCTCGTGACGGACGGCTAGCGGCCGGTGCCGGCGTAGACCGTCGCCTCGGTCTCGGTGCCCAGCTCGAATGCCTCGTGGATGGCGCGTACGGCGGCGGGGACTGTCGTGTCGCGGCAGACGACGGAGATGCGGATCTCCGATGTGCTGATCGCCTCGGCGTTGATCCCAGCCTTGGCCAGCGCCTCGAAGAAGGTGGCCGTGACGCCGGGGTGCGACTTCATGCCGGCGCCGACGAGCGACACCTTGCCGATGTGCTCGTCCGACAGCAGCTGCTCGAACCCCACGGATGCCTGCAGCTTCGACAGCGACGCCATCGCGGTCGCCAGGTCGCTCTTGGGCAGCGTGAAGGAGATGTCGGTGCGGTCGGTCGCGCCGGAGACGTTCTGCACGATCATGTCGATGTTGACCTCGGCGTCGGCGACGGCGCGGAAGATGGCCGCCGCCTCACCGGGCTTGTCGGGGACGCCGACGACGGTGACCCGCGCCTCGGAGAGGTCATGCGCGACCCCGCTGATGATGGCCTGCTCCACGGGGATCTCTCCTGTGATGAGGGTGCCGGGGTTGGTCGAGAACGACGACCGCACGACCAGCGGGACGTTGTAGCGGCGCGCGTACTCCACGCAGCGCAGGTGCAGGATCTTCGCGCCCGAGGCGGCCAGCTCGAGCATCTCCTCGTACGACACCGTGGCCTGGTGCCGCGCGTTCGGCACGATGCGCGGGTCCGCCGAGTAGACCCCGTCGACGTCGCTGTAGATCTCGCAGACCTCCGCGCCGAGGGCGGCGGCCAGCGCGACCGCGGTTGTGTCAGACCCGCCCCGACCCAGCGTGGTGATGTCCTTGGTGTCCTGGCTGACGCCCTGGAAGCCCGCGACGATCGCGATGTGGCCCTTGCCGATCGCTTCGGTGATGCGCCCGGGGGTCACGTCGATGATCCGCGCGCGACCGTGCGAGGAGTCCGTGATCACGCCGGCCTGCGACCCGGTGAAGGAGCGGGCCGACAGCCCGAGGGACTGGATCGCCATCGCCAGCAGGGCCATCGAGATGCGCTCACCCGCGGTGAGCAGCATGTCGAGCTCGCGGCCGGGCGGGAGGGGAGAGACCTGCTGCGCGAGGTCCAGCAGTTCGTCGGTGGTGTCCCCCATCGCGGAGACGACGACGCAGACGTCGTGGCCGTCCTTCTTGGTCGCGACGATCCGCTCGGCCACCCGCTTGATGCGCTCAGCGTCGGAGACGGACGACCCGCCGTACTTCTGCACGACGAGTCCCATGGCCCCAAGACTACCGGCGACGCTCTACGGTGCCGCCATGACGAGCACCGGGACCGGCGTGGTCGCGAGCGGCGTACGACGGCGCTTCGGCCCCGTGGAGGCAGTGCGCGGCATCGACCTCACGGCAGCGCCAGGCGAGGTGACCGCGCTGGTCGGGCCCAACGGCGCCGGCAAGACGACGCTCCTGCTGGTCCTGGCCACCCTGCTGGTCCCCGACGCCGGGGAGGTGAAGGTCGCCGGCTACGACCCGGTCACCGAGCCCGATGCCGTGCGGGCGCGGATGGGCTGGTCACCGGACGTGTTCGGGCTCTACGACAACCTGTCGGCGCGCGAGTACATCCGGTTCTTCGCCGACGCCTACCGGCTCGGGCCGGCGCGCGCGGCAGCCCGGGCGGACGAGCTGCTGCAGGTCGCCCGGCTGACCGAGTTCGCCGACCGGCCGGTGCACGTCCTCTCGCGGGGGCAGAAGCAACGGCTGGGGCTGACGAGGGCGCTCGTGCACGACCCCGAGGTGCTGCTGCTCGACGAGCCGGCATCGGGCCTCGACCCGCGCAGCCGGGTGGAGCTGCGCGAGCTGCTGCGGGCGCTGGCTGCATCA
>JAVXVI010000326.1:0-3562 GCA_032230005.1 Actinomycetota bacterium
GTGAAGAGGCTTGCTCAGATGAGCGAACTAGCAGAACCTCGACGGATTTGCCGAGGCCGGAGCGCTCGAATGAGCGGAAGAGAAAAGTATCGAAAGGCTGGCGAAGACGTCATTGTCCGGCCGCCACCGAGCGGGCCACGCTGTCCGTCATTCCAGCAACAAACTACTGAGGGAGTTAGGCATGCTCTGTTCGAAGCGCGCCCTGACCGCCGCTGCGGGCGTGGTGGCGGCCGCGCTCGCCGTGGCGGCCTGCTCGTCGGGCAACGTATCCAGCGGCGCCGCCGGCAGCGGTGGCGACGGCAAGAACGTCACGCTCAACGTGGCCACCGTGAACAACGGTCAGATGAAGGACATGGAGAAGCTCAAGGGGGAGTACGAGGCGGCACACCCCGGTACCAAGATCAACTTCCAGGTGATGGAGGAAGGAGATCTGCGCGCGGCGGTCACCGCCGATGTCGCCAGCAAGGCCGGCCAGTACGACATCGTCACGATCGGTGCGTACGAGACGCCACAGTGGGGCGCGAACGGCTGGCTCGTAGACCTCACCGAACCACTGAAGTCGGACCCGAACTACGACGTCGACGACCTGCTCCCGCCGGTGCGTGAGGCGATCTCCAACAACGGCAAGCAGTACGCGGTGCCGTTCTATGGAGAGTCGTCGATCCTTATGTACAACAAGGAAGTTCTCGGCAAGGCCGGTGTCACCCTTTCCGCGAACCCGACCTGGCAGCAGGTCGCCGATGCGGCGAAGAAGGTGAACAGCTCAACCAGGGCAGGAATCTGTATGCGCGGTAAGCCCGGCTGGGGCGACCTCTTCGCCCCGCTGACAACGGTCGTGCAGACCTTCGGCGGCAACTGGTATGACAACAGCTGGAATGCCACGGTCGATTCCGCGGAATGGAAGCAGGCGGTCACGTTCTACAAGACCCTGCTCGATACCTCAGGTGAGAAGGACCCGGTCTCCTACTCCTTCAACGAGTGCCTGACCGCGCTCAAAGAGGGCAAGGCGGCGATGTGGGCCGACGCCTCGGTCGCGGCCTCGATGCTCGAAGCGGACGACTCCCCGGTGAAGGGAAAGATGGGTTACGCCCACATGCCCGTCGAGAAGACCAAGGAGTCGGGCTGGCTGTGGAGCTGGAACCTCGCGATCCCTGCGACCACGAAGAGCAAGGACGCCGCAATCGACTTCGTGAAATGGGCTACGAGCAAGGACTATCACAAGCTCGTCGGCCAGAAGCTGGGCTGGTCCCTCGTTCCCCCGGGTACGCGCCAGTCGACGTACGACCTGCCCGAGTACAAGAAGGCCGCGGCGGCCTACGCGCAGATCACCTTGGACGCCATGACCTCGGTCAAGCCCAAGCAACCGGGGGTGAACCCGCAGCCATGGGTCGGCATCCAGTACGTCTCCATCCCCGAGTTCCAGGACGTCGGCAATCAATGCGCGCAACTCATCGCGAACTATCTCGCCAACCGCGGCTCGGTCGACGATGCCCTCGGCAAGTGCCAGAGCCTCGCGAAGAAGGCCGGCGACGCGCACAAGTAGTTGCCGTCTCCTCCGCGTCCTCAACCCCACAACCAGGAAAGTCCCCTCATGGCTGTCACCGAGCTTGAAACCGTCGTCGCCGCGACGGCGAGCGACCCGCGTCGGGTCAGGAGCAAGGACGTCTGGATCGCGCGGTGGCTGCTGCTGCCGGCGGTGCTGTTCCTCATCCTGCTGACCCAGATCCCGTTCCTCGTCACCGTCGGCTACTCGACGATCCGGTGGAACCTCCTCTACCCGGCGGATCGTGGCTTCACCGGTTTCAAGAACTACCTCTCGGCGCTGTCGTCGGGCGACCTGTGGCCGTCCGTCGTCGCAACCGTCGTGATCACCACGCTGGCCGTGGTGCTGTCGCTGCTGTTGGGTCTCCTGTTCGCGCTGCTGCTCGACCGCAACTTCCGCGGTCGGGCGGTAGCGCGGACCCTGATGATCACGCCGTTCCTCATCATGCCCGCGGCTTCGGCGCTGATCTGGAAGTACTCGATGTTCGACACGAACATCGGCATGCTCAACTGGCTCTCGCGGGCGCTGCACCTGCCCGTCGTCTCGTGGAGCACCGAGCATCCCCTGATGGCGGTCGTCATCGTGCTGACGTGGCAGTTCACGCCGTTCATGATGCTGATCCTGCTGGCCGGGCTGCAGGGCCAGGACCGCGGCGTCCTCGAGGCGGCGCAGGTCGACGGCGCCAGCTCGTGGCGCACCTTCACGTGGATCACGTTGCCGCATCTACGGGTGTACGTGGAGATCGGCGTCCTGCTCGGCGCGGTCATCATCATCCAGGTCTTCGACCCGATCGCGATCCTGACCAAGGGCACGGGTGGCACCAAGACGCTGGCGTATCTGTTGTACGAGCGGGCGTTCATCGGGCTCGACGTCGGCCAGGCCGCGGCGTACGGCGTGATCACCGTCGTACTCACGATCATCGTGGCGACCATCGCGCTGCGGACCCTGTTCAAAGTGTTCATGGCCGGAGGAAGCCGATGAGTCGCACCGTCAAGGGAAGCCTGGTGACCGCCCTCACCTGGGTCCTCGTCCTGATCTTCTTCTTCCCCGTCTTCTGGATGGTCATCAACGGCTTCAAGCCGGAGTCGATCGCGTCGTCGATCAGCCCCAGGGTGTTCTTCAAGCCCGTGACCACCGGCTACCAGTTGGCCATGGATCGCGGGATGCAGGGCTACCTGATCAACTCGCTCACCGCCGCGGTGACGGCCACCATCATTTCGGTGGTCCTGGCCATCCCGGCGGCGTATGCCCTCAGCATCCGCCGGGTCAAGAACGTCCAGGGGGCGTTGTCGTTCTTCATCTCGACGCGGTTCATGCCGATGGCCGCGGTCGTCCTGCCGCTGTACATGATCCTCAAGAACTTCGGCCTGCTCGACAACATCTACATGCTGGCCATCGTCTACGGTGCGGTGAACCTGCCGGTGACGGTGTGGATGATGCGATCGTTCTTCCTCGAGGTGCCGTTCGAGATCGTCGAGGCGGCGCGCGTCGACGGGGCCGGGGTGTTCCATGAGATCGTGCGGGTCGTCCTGCCGCTCGTGCTCCCGGGAGTCGCGGCCGCGGCGCTGATCAGCTTCATCTTCAGCTGGAACGAGTACTTCTTCGCCACGCTGCTGACGAGTAACGCGGCGCGGACCACACCGCCGTTCCTCGGCAGCTTCGTCGACGGACGCGGCCAGTTCCTCGCGGTCCTCTCGGCGGCGGCGACCATCGCCGCGCTGCCGGTGATCATCGCCGGCTGGGTCGCGCAGAAACAACTCGTCCGCGGCCTGTCGATGGGCGCCATCAAATAGGGCTTGTCAGCCGTGTAGGCGGGCGGCGATCGCAGCTAGGACGGCTTTGTCGCCGGCGGCGAAGGCCGCGTTCGCGGCCTGAATGTCGAGGTGGAGTTGCTTTCGCCACAGTCCGTACCGGGCTCTGTCGGTGGTCTTGACGGGCTCGTACTGCGCCTTGAGGTCGACACCGGCTTTGCCGACATCCAGGGCAGCTTGCCTGGTGGCAGCGACGTTGTGGGTGGCA
>JAVXVI010000327.1:0-6630 GCA_032230005.1 Actinomycetota bacterium
CTCAGGGTCACGGACATCCGTGCCCCTGAGGCACTTCTCTGTCGGGGCACGGTGTGGTGCCAGTCGTGCTGCATCGCTCCGCCCATGACGATGAGGTCTCCCTCTCCGGGTGCATAGCGGCGTACGACGGCACCACCGGCTGCCGGTCGGACGAGGAACGACCGGCGCGCGCCCAGCGAGACCGTCACGACCATCGGATTGGTCATCACCTTGCGCACGGTGTCCGCATGCCAGGCGACGGCGTCGTTGCCGTCGCGGTAGAGGTTGACGAAGCAGGAGTCGAAGTCGATGCCGTAGCGGTCGTTCAACGGCGCCACCAGCTCCGCGATGGGCTCCGGGAACGGCTGCGCGACGCTCGCGGTCAGGCGCGGCACAAGGACCTCGTTGTCCCACATCTTGCGGGTGCTCTGCTGCCACGGCGCCTCGGCCAGCAGCCAGTCGAACAGCTCGGCGTGATCCGGCACCCAGCCCGGGACGACGTCCAGCCACGAGGTCGCGTCGAGGTGGTCGCGACGCACGTCGTCGAAGGACAGACCCGGACGAACCGGGTCCAGCCCGTCGAACAGCGACCCCTGCCAGCTCACCCCCGGCACGACCCTCGTCACCGCTGCATTGTGCGTCAGTCGCCCCTGGTTGGGCGAAAACCCGGCAACGCCGTCGCCGCGCGAGTACAAGGAGCGCAGGTGATCAAGTCGCAGAGACGAGGGTGACGATGAAGCAGACCTATCGAGTGCTTGCCGGTCTCATCGCGGTGGGCGTGGTGGTTCAGGCGGCGGCGCTCGCCTACGGCTGGTTCTCGCTGCTGCATCAGCTCGACAACGGCCGGACGATCGGCAAGAGCTATGACGGCAACGCAGGCCATGCGCTGCACGGCATCGTCGGCACGGCCGTGATCCCGCTGCTCGCCCTGGTGCTGCTCGGCGTCTCGTTCTTCGCGAAGATCGAGAAGGGCATCGCCCTCGCCGGCGCACTGCTGGCTTCGATCGTCCTGCAGATCGCGCTGGCCTTCATCGGCTTCTCGGTGGCGTTCGTCGGTGCTCTGCACGGCATCAACGCGCTGGTCGTCCTGGGGGTAGCCGTGGCGGCAGCCCGGCAGGCCCAGACGTCGATGACAACCGTGCCGGTCGAGACCCGCGAGGCCGCGGCCGTCTGACCGTCTAGCGGCCGTGCAGGAGGCGCACGGCCCGGCCGAGCAGCTTGTCGATCCTCTGCGTGCGGTCGAACGACAGCAGCGGCATCGGCAGGTCGAACTTCTGCCGGGTGATCGCCTTCGCGCGGGCGAACTCCTTCAAACCGTCCTCGCCGTGGATGCGACCGAAGCCGCTGTCGCCCGAGCCCCCGAAGGGCAGCGACGGGATGCCGGCGAAGGCCACGACCTGGTTCACGCTCGTCATGCCGGTCCGCAGCCGCTTGGCGATGGCGACGCCGTTGCTCTTGGAGAAGACCGACCCGGCGAGCCCGTACGTCGTCGCGTTGCTCCGCTCGATCGCCTCGTCGGTGTCGCGCACCTTGGCGACCGTGAGGGTGGGTCCGAACGTCTCCTCCGTCACCGCGATGCTGTCCTCGGGTACGTCGACGAGCACGGTCGGCTCGACCAGTCCCCCGTCGATGTGCCCACCCGTCAGCGCGCGGCCACCCCTGTCGAGGGCGTCGGCGATGTGGCGGCGGATGACGTCGACCTGGCCGGGCATGGTGATGGGCCCGTACGACGTGCCGGCCACGACCTTGCGGGCCTTCTCGGTCAGCGCCGTGACGAACTCGTCGTACACCCTCTCCGTCACGTAGACCCGCTCGATCCCGACACAGGTCTGGCCGGCGTTGCTCATGCCGCCCCACAGCGCCGCAGTGGCGGCCGCATCGATGTCCGCGTCGTCGGCGACGATCATCGCGTCCTTGCCGCCGCACTCCATGAGGACCGGTGTCAGCGTCTCTGCGCAGGCAGCCATCACCTTCTTGCCGGTCCGCGCCGAGCCGGTGAAGGCGATCTTGTCGACCCCGGACCGGCACAGGGCGGCACCGGTCTCGCCGAAGCCGGTCACGAGCTGCAGAACGGGTTGCTCGGGCACGACCTCGGCGAAGGAGTCGACCAGCCACTTGCCGACAGCAGGGGTGTACTCACTCGGCTTGAACACCACCGCGTTGCCGGCGGCGAGGGCGTAGGCGATCGAGCCCATCGGCGTGAACACGGGGTAGTTCCAGGGACCGATGACGCCGACCACGCCGAGCGGCTGGTACTCCAGCAGGGCCGCCTGGTTGGCCATCATCAACCCGCTCGAGACCTTGCGTGGGCCGAGCACCTTCGGCGCGTTCTTGCCGGCCCACGCGATGTGATCGACCGGCAGCGTCACCTCGGTCAGCCGGGCGTCGGAGAACGGCTTGCCGTTCTCCCGGTGCACCAGGTCCGCGAGCTCGTCCCCTCGACGCACGATCAATCGCTTCCATGCGTCGAGCCGCTCCTTGCGACCTGACCAGCCGAGTCCCTGCCACCACTGGGCGGCATCGCGCGCACGGGCCACAGCGGCGGCGACGTCGGCAGCGGTGTGCACGGGGAAGGTGGCCACGACGTTGCCGGTGGCCGGGTCGAGCGACTCGAAGGTCTGGGCGGTCGTGGGTCGGTCCGCGGCGAGCGTCATGGGATCTCCTCGGTGTGGCGCGTAGCACGAACGGTACGACGAGCGGTCCAGGCCGCCAGCCCCCACACTGGTGCAGTGACGGACAGGGAGCGGCAGACGGTCCGGGTGACCACCGCCGGGCTGAGCCACTCGGACGACCTGCGGCTGCGCAAGCGGCGCTACCTGCTCACCCAGGGCGTCCGCGTCGGCTGCGTCCTGCTGGCTGTCCTGCTGCCGGTCGCGCCGCACTGGAAGATCGGCTTCATCCTGCTCTCCGTCGTCCTGCCGTGGTTCGGGGTGGTCGCCGCCAACGCCGGACCGACCGTCGAGCGCCGGCGGCGCAGCGCCGTCGTACCCGTGCAGGTCCAGACGCCGACGGTGCCCGCGCTCGAGCCCGGTCGCGTCATCGAGGCCGACTAGGCTCCGCGCATGATCAAGTACGTCGCGCTGTACCGAACGCCGGCCGATGCCACCTCGTTCGACGAGAGCTACTTCGGCACGCACGTGCCGATCGCGAACACCACGCCCGGCCTGGTCCGCACCGAGATCGCCCGGGTCCTCAAGACGGTCACGGGCGAGCCCGCGCTGCACGTCATGGCCGAGCTCTACTTCGAGTCGTACGACGCGTTGAAGGCGGCCTTCAAGACCGAGCAGTGGGCCGCGTCCGGCGCCAACCTCCAGGAGTGGGGCGGCCTCGAGCTGGTGAGCATGTACGTCGCAGAGCTCGTCGACGACGAGGGGCAGCCGCTCACGTCCTGAGGTAGCTCGCGCCGTTGACGTCGAGGACGGCGCCGGTCGACCACTCGGAGCCGTCGGCGGCGAGGAAGAGCACCGCCTGGGCCACCTCCTCCGGGCGCCCGGCACGGCCGGCTGGGCTCTGCGCGCGGATCGCGTCGCCGCGCGCGCTGTCCAGGATCTGCGCGGCCATGTCGGTCTCGACGAAACCCGGCAGCACGTTGCCCACCGAGACTCCGTACGGCGCGAGGGTCTGTGCCAGTGACTGCCCCATGGCGGTCAGCCCTGCCTTCGCGGCGCCGTAGGCAACCGCGGTCGGCTCACCACGTGACGCACCGCGAGAGCCGACGTTGACGACCTTGCCGCGTCCGCTCGCCCGCAGGTGCGGCAGCGCGCAGAACGTCACCCAGGCCGGACCCATCAGGTCGACGGCGATGGTCTGCCGCCAGTGCTCCTGCCACTCGCCGTACGACGCGGTCAGCGGGTCGAGCTCGTGGTAGATCCCCGCGTTGTTCACGAGGACGTCCAGGCCGCCGAGCCCCGCAACCGCCTCGGCGACGAATCGCTCGACCGCCTCGGCGTCGGCGATGTCGCCCGTGACCGCAAGGTGAGGTGCGTCGACCTGCGCCGGCTGCTTGCTGGAGTGGACGGCGACGCGCGCACCTTCGGCGGCGAAGGCGCTGACGACAGCGGCACCGATGCCGCGTGATCCGCCGGTGACCAGCACGCGCTTGCCGTCGAAGCGCATCGATCAGGCGCTCGCGGCCTTGGCCGCGGCCTTCATCGCCTGCTTGTACTCGCGCACCTTGAGCAGCGCAGCCGGCCCGGTGACGTCGGCGATGCTGCGGTGCACGCGGTCCTCGCCGTACTTGCCCGCCGCCTCCCGCCAGCCCTTCGGCCGCACACCGAGCTGCTTGCCCAGCAGAGCAAGGAAGATCTGCGCCTTCTGCTTGCCGAACCCCGGCAGCGCCTCCAGTCGCGCGAGCAGCTCCTGCCCCGACTTCACGCCGGCCCAGACGTTGGCCGCCTCGCCGTCGTACTCCTCCACCAGGTGCCGGCACAGCTCCTGCACCCGTCCGGCCATGGATCCGGGGAAGCGGTGGACGACGGGTGGGATCGCGAAGACCGCCTTCAGGTCGGGGTGGTCGGCGATCGTCGCCGCGTCGAATGACCCCATCCGGTCACGCATCACGAACGGCCCGCGGAAGGCCCGCTCCATCGGGAACTGCTGATCCAGTGCCATCCCGATCAGCAGCGCCAGCGGGTCCTGCGACAGCAGCGCGTCGGCGTCAGGGTCCTGGGCCAGGTGCAGCCCGTTCGTCGCCGTCGCCGTCGCCGTCTTCGTCGCCGTCTTCGTCGCAGTCTTCGCCATGCGCAGCAGCGTGCCATCCCCGTCGATCACCGAGGTCTCCATCGGGGATTCCCGCGAGAGAACCCGCGTCAGATCTCGGTGATCAGCACGACCAATGCTTGCAAGACGGACGTACGGTTTGCTATGGTGACCGGGTGCCGAAGGTCTCCGAGGAGCAGCTCGCCGCGCGGCGCGGCGCGATCCTCGACGCGGCCCGGCGGGCCTTTGCCCGGCACGGCTACGAGGGCGCGACCGTCAAGGTGCTCGAGGCCGAGACCGGACTGAGCCGGGGCGCGATCTTCCACCACTTCCGGGACAAGGAGGCGCTGTTCCTGGCGCTCGCCGAGGACGACGCCGCCCGCACCGCCGAGGTCGTCGCGGAGCACGGGCTCGTGCAGGTCATGCGCGACCTGCGCGAGAAGGACGCCGGCTGGCTGGGTGTTCAGCTCGAGGTCCGGCGCAAGCTGCGGACCGACCCGGACTTCGCCGAGCGCTGGGCCGAGCGGCAGGGCACCGTTGCCAAGGCCACCGAGGAGCGGCTGACGCGCCAGCGCGATGCCGGCGTCGTCCGTGACGACGTCCCGATCCCCATCCTCGCCGACTTCCTGCGGCTCGTCCTCGACGGGCTCGTCAGCTCCCGCGCCACCGGCATGCCGGTGGCGCACCTCGACGGCGTGCTCGACCTCGTCGAGGACGCCGTCCGCAGGCCAACTAACGTCCGACCGTAACCACGACACAGGAGCCCTCATGGCCAGCCAGGACAGCTTCGGCGCCCGCAGCACGTTGACGGTCGGCGACCGCAGCTACGAGGTGTTCCGCCTCGACGCGGTCGAGGGTGCTGCCGACCTTCCGTACAGCCTGAAGGTGCTGCTCGAGAACCTGCTGCGGACCGAGGACGGCGCCAACATCACGGCCGACCACGTCCGCGCACTGGCCGGCTGGGACCCGTCTGCCGAGCCCGACACCGAGATCCAGTTCACGCCGGCGCGCGTGCTCATGCAGGACTTCACCGGCGTCCCGTGCGTCGTCGACCTGGCCGCGATGCGCGAGGCGATGGCCGCCCTCGGCGGCGATCCGAAGAAGATCAACCCGCTGGCGCCTGCGGAGCTCGTCATCGACCACTCCGTCGTCGCCGACTTCTTCGGCACCAAGGAGGCCCTGGGCCTCAACGGCGCGTTGGAGTACGACCGCAACCGCGAGCGCTACGAGTTCCTCAAGTGGGGGCAGACGGCGTTCAGCGACTTCGCCGTCGTCCCCCCCAACACCGGGATCGTGCATCAGGTCAACCTCGAGCGGCTGGCCCGTGTCGTCTTCGAGCGCGACGGAGTCGCCTACCCCGACACCCTGGTCGGGACGGACTCGCACACCACGATGATCAACGGCCTCGGGGTGCTCGGCTGGGGTGTCGGCGGCATCGAGGCAGAGGCGGCGATGCTGGGCCAGCCGGTCAGCATGCTGATCCCGAAGGTCGTGGGCTTCAAGCTGTCCGGCGAGCTGCCGGCCGGCGCGACCGCCACCGACCTCGTCCTCACCGTGACCGAGCTGCTGCGCAAGCAGGGCGTGGTGGGCAAGTTCGTCGAGTTCTACGGCCCGGGCGTCAGCAACGTCCCGCTGGCCGACCGCGCCACGATCGGCAACATGAGCCCGGAGTACGGCTCGACCTGCGCGATCTTCCCCATCGACGCCGAGACCTTGAACTACCTGCGGCTCACCGGGCGGCCGGCCGAGCTGATCGCCCTGACGGAGGCCTACGCCAAGGAACAGGGCCTCTGGCACGACCCGACCGCCGAGCCGCGGTTCTCCGAGACGCTCGAGCTCGACCTGTCGACGGTCGTCCCGTCGCTCGCCGGGCCCAAGCGGCCGCAGGACCGGGTACCGCTGACCGAGGCCAAGGCGATGTTCCGCACCGCACTGCGCGACTACGCCGGCAGC